>JAURZV010000058.1 GCA_030653175.1 Methylobacter sp. | reverse complement strand
AGTTTCCCAGTTTTTGAGTCCGCAGCGTATAAAGGAAAACGTATTAAATTGGGGTTTGCCATAAACGACGCAAACCCTGCGTTAAATACCCACCCCGTATAAGTAGCGGGATTAGGGATTTTAAAAATCGGGAAACTTCAGATCATGGATATTCACCTCGAAAAAAATGGTGTGACCTTTGTCTGGAATGACCGCAAAGCGGCGGTTAATCCTAACAAGCATGACGGGATAACCTTTGAGCAAGCAACGGCGGTCTTTTTTGATCCATTTTTTAAACTGGTCGATGCTGGGCGACAATATGAAGCGCGTGACGCGGTGATTGGCTATGATGAATCAGGTCGCTTGTTGTTTGTTGTGCATATTGAAGTTGAAGGTGAATTTATCCGGCTGATTTCGGCTCGCAAGGCCACTGTTACGGAGCGCAACGATTATGATTTCTGACCCCATTAAACAACGTTTAACCAAAGACCGCCCAATGATTTCCATTACCTTGCGCATCCCGGCCGATGTGGTGGAGTCGATGAAAACGATCGCTCCTCAACGGGGTTTTTCAGGCTATCAGGCTTTGTTAAAGTCTTACTTAAGCGACGGTTTGCGCCGCGATGAGGCACAATTTATGTTAAGTAAAGAAGCAAGGCTTATTGCCGCGCTAAAAAAACGGGGTGTGTCGGAGAGTCTGATTGAAGAAGCCGAGCGGGAAATTGCAGTTTGATATACACCCTTTGCACTTGATTGTCGGTTTTTGCCGGGTTCCCAAACCGGAGCTTGGGAACGAGCACGGCTTCACCTAACCCAACCGGCGTATGGGTAGTGTGTAAAAATGTCGTATTATGATTCGAGACAGGTGAGATATGTTTGATGATAAGTTTTTTGAGCAATGGTTAGACAACCAAGCGCAAAAAGTAATGGATCAAGTGGCCAATGGACAAAGCATTTCGCCTGAGCAAATGATGGTCTTGGTGCTTAAGGCGCAAACCAACCATTTTGCGCATCTGGATATTGAATTACGTGAAGACATCCAGGCGCTGGACAAACGCCTGAGCGGTGAAATGCGAAGCATGAATGAACGTCTTGGCAAAGAAATGCAGGAGTTGCGCAAGGATATGGACAAACGCTTTGAGCAAGTCGATAAACGTTTTGAGCAAGTCGACAAACGCTTTGAAATGCTCATTTCCCGAATTGATCATTTTATGATTTGGTCGTTTGCGACAACGTTTACGATGGGTGGCTTGGTGGTTGCCGCGATTAAATTTTTGCCATAAAGGCAGCTTCATAGACAACACAAACATTTATTGCACCCATGTGTTGGCGCTATAGTGTAGGTGCAGATTTGTCGCACCTGCAAATGCTCAAGTTATTTCGTGTCCGTTCCTGAGGGCATTTAGTTAATCTATTTTTCATCGGAGGGCAGCATGGCGATCACTTATGAGCAAGATGTCGTAGCTTGGGCTAATGAGCAGGCCAATATGTTGCGCACAGGACAATTCGACAGACTGGATATAGCGCATATTGCCGAGGAGATAGAAGACGTGGGCAAAAGCGAACAACGAGAACTGGCAACTCGAATGGCGGTGCTGCTCGCACATTTGTTGAAATGGCAGTTTCAGCCGGAACGGCGGGGAGCAAGCTGGGAGATAACCATTAACACGCAACGCAAAGCTATCGCGCGACGTTTGCGGAAAACACCCAGCCTCAAGCAAGATTTACAAGACGCCGAGTGGTGGGAAGATGTTTGGGGTGATGCAAGCGCCGATGCGGCAAGGGAAACCAGACTGGGAATGGATTATTTCCCGGCTATTTGTCCTTGGAGTACAACGGATATCCTTAACCCGAACTGGAGACCGGAATGAGCCGTGTCGCCCGAGCTACAAAACTTCGTCTGCATGGACGCAGCTGAGGGGTGAGCAGGAGCGGAAGCTTTGATTAAAAAACAGCATGTTGGATTGAGGAAGTATCAACTCAACCTGAATCCTAAAATTACACCTTTTGGAGTCTTTATAACGTAAGCCGTTTCAATTCCTTATCTTGATTATTTTTTACTATACTTTAATTTACTTATAACAGCCGAAGGGGACATAAAAATGAAACAATTATCCAGCATGAAACAACAATCGGGTTTTACCTTAATAGAATTGGTCATGGTCATCGTGATCCTTGGGATTTTGGCGGCGACTGCGTTACCGAAGTTTGTTGATCTGGGCAAGGATGCGAGGGTATCCGCCATAAAGGCAGTGGAAGGTTCGATGCGCGCGACTAATTCTATCATCTATGCCAAGGCTTCTGTTGGTAATCAGGTGGGTGCAACAGGTACTCTTACAATTAACGGAACCAGCGGTGTTACTACCGTTTATGGTTTCGCCGGAACCGTTGCGCAATTAGTGAAGGTCATGGATTTGACTGGCACCGATTTCGACTCAACCACTACGACGAATGTGATTTTTCATAAAGGCGCCACCACTAATGCATCTTGCCGCGTGACTTATACCCCTGCAACCTCAACAACGGCGCCGATATACACCTTGTCGACAGGTGGCTGCTAATCGGTTGTAACAGTCTGTTCGGTGCGTGTTGTAGTAAGGCCGGGCGGTGTTCTCCCGGCCTTATTTATTCATGGGGTTCCTGACAGTATCGGATCTATGAGGCAGTCCAGCGGATTCACCCTGGTCGAGTTGGTCATGGTGCTGGTCATCGCCGGTATTTTGAGTGCTACAGCCATCCCTAAGTTTTCTGATAACTCCGTCTTTCAAGCACGCGGCTTTGCCGATCAAGTTTTAGCCACACTGCGCTACGCACAAAAAACCGCCATTGCACAGCATCAAAACGTGTGTGTCAATTTAGCCGCAACGACCGTTACCTTAACAATTGATAATGCTGCCTGCTCAACCAATTTAAATTTACCCGACAGACAAACCAATAGTTTAACCGCGCCTACTGGCATTACGCTGACCACAACGGCGGCAACTTTAACTTTTGATGCCAATGGACGAGCAAGTACAGCCGCTACAATCACTATTCCAGAGGTTTCCACTGCGATTACCGTCGAAGCGGAGACGGGTTATGTCCACCAATAAATCGCAATGCGGCATTAGCCTAATCGAACTTATCCTGTTTATTGTTATTGTCAGTGCCGCACTCGCAGGATTGCTGTCGGTGATGAACGTCAATACCCGTAGCAGTGTCGATCCACTGATTCAAAAACAAGCGTTAGCAATTGCAGAGTCACTATTAGAGGAGATTGAATTGCAGGATTTTTCTAATCCTGCTGGAGGGTTTAGCGGGGCTGCTATCCAAGCCAATCGTGCCAGTTTTGATGATGTGATGGATTACAACAACTTCGCTACTACGGGCATTTTTCCGGCAGATGGTTCAACAACGGGAGTGACGGGATTGGCTAACTATAATGTGAGTGTGGCTGTTACAACGATAGCATGGGTAGCCGGTGCGGCCGATGCGGTACAAATCACCGTCACCGTAACTGACCCAAGCGGACAGTCCATTCAAGCCGTAGGTTATCGAGTGAATTACTGATGCGTCGGCATAAATACACACAAACCGGTTTTACCCTAATCGAGTTAATCATGGTTATGGTCATTACCGGCATTATTGCCGGTGTGGTGGCAATGTTTATTAGAACGCCTGTCGATCAATATATGGACATTGCCCGGCGCGCTGAAATGACCGATATTGCCGACACCGCCCTGCGCCGCATGAGCAGGGATATACGGACGGCCGTGCCGAACAGTGTGCGTTTGCCTATACCCGCCGGCTCAACTTATATTGAGTTTTTGCCAACGAAGGCGGGGGGGCGCTATCGTGCCGGCCCAGTCCCGGCCGGTGCGGCGCAATGCGGGGGTACGCCGGCTCAAGACATACTCGATTTTACTATCGCCGATACCTGTTTTGAGATTCTCGGCCCGGCGATTACCTTCGCCACTGGCGACCAGATTGTAATTGGGAGTACGCAGTCGAATGGCAATCCGCCTTATCAAGACCCCACTGCAGCAGCATGCGGTATTGCCGCTACTTCGACTTGTATTCGTCGTCCGGTGCCGGCGGGTGGGGCAGGAGTTCAACAAAAGGTTGTTATGACCTCGGCATACGCATTGCCCCCTTTCGCTGCACTGCCGAGCCGGCGTTTTGAAGTCGTCCCCGGCGACCAGCAGGCAGTTACGTATGCTTGCGAGAATGTCGGCGGAATAATAGACGGTACAGGGACGCTCACGCGTTATTGGGTCTATGGATTTAATGCCGCACAAGTTGCCCCGCCATTAGCCGGTTCCAGCGCATTACTTGCCCATAGAATTAGCGCTTGCTCTATCGTTTATAACATGTCTAATCCGCGCAATGCGCTGGTTGCTATCACTCTGACAATCACTCGCGGCGGCGAAAGCATTAGCCTTTACCAAGAAATTCACGTTAATAATGCGCCATGAAAAAGCATCAACGCGGTTTTGCCCTTGTTTCAGCTATTTTTTTATTGGTGGTGATTGCCGCTTTGGGTTTATTTGCGGTGACGGTTTCCACCACGCAACAACAAGGTTCGGCAATGGATGTGTTAGGTTCTCGTGCCTATCAATCAGCAAAAGCAGGAATAGAGTGGAGCATCTATCAAATAACCAAAGGGGGCGCGACATGTGCAACACTCGTGCAGCCTACAATGCCGGCGGGCACTCAATTATCCGTCTTCGCTGTTGCTGTTGTTTGCAGTTCTACAGGGCCTTACACTGATGGCGCAGCCACATTTTCGGTTTATCAACTGACCTCAACTGCCACAACGGGAGTAGTCGGTTCATTGGGTTACTTTGAACGACAATTGCAGGTTACTATCACAAACTAGGGCTGTAGGATGTGCTGACGACATGGACAGATATTTGCTCCTGCAATATCTGCTCACCACATCCATGTGGATTATGCAGGAGGCAGAGCAACCAAGAGAGTAAAAAATGCATAACATAATGGTTTGGAAAATTAGAGTCCGCTTTAGTTTGTTCTGTTTGCTGCAAAGATGTGCAGCTTGGATTGCGGCTTTTTGTAATCCAACTTATTGCAGTCAAAAACGTTGGCTTGAGCCGGGTAAGGTGGGCAGAAAAGCTTTATCCACTCTACTTGACTACGCTGCTATGATCGGGAAGATGAGCGAGATTCGCTTTCGATTCTGCCGTACGGCCATTTTGATGGTTTTGCTGCTGTGGTTTTCCAGTGCCGCCCTGGCCGTAGCGCCGACATTCCAGGCAGCGGGAACGATGAGCGCAGGCACTGGCACGCGAACCGTGGCGTGGCCGACTCATGCAGTCAACGACATCGCCTTGTTGATTGTCCAGACCGCGAATCAGAGCGTCACCTTGTCTACCCCGGCGGGCTTTGTTGAGATACCCGGCTCTCCTCAGGGCACGGGAACCGCAGGCGGTTCGGTTGCAACACGTCTTACGGTTTACTGGGCGCGCGCGATTTCTTCCGGTATGACCAGTCCGGTCGTAGCCGATTCCGGCAATAATCAGGTGGCGCGGATCATCACATTCCGTGGGGCCATCGAGACGGGCAACCCGTGGGATGTCACCGTCGGCGACGTACGCAGTTCGGCCGGCGCCAGTTTTGCCATTCCGGGCGCCGCAACTACGGTTTCGAATGCTCTCGTCGTCGCGATCGTCGCCAACGGTACTGGCTCAAGTAACGCACAAACCTCGGGGTGGACCAACGCCGGCCTTTCCGGGCTGGCGGAAGTGGCTGACGGCAACGCCACTTCCGGGAATGGCGGCGGTTTTGGTGTCGCGACCGGCGAGATGATCAACGCCGGAACTTATGGTAGCACTGCGGGAATCCTTGCCCAGTCATCTGTACAAGGCCGCATGAGTATCGCACTTAAGCCTTCCTCTTCAGTTAGCGGTGCGGCCTGTATTCCGACCACTGTTTCGGGGGTTGCGTCACCATTGATTGCGGGGGTGGGTAAACTTAGTTTGGGAAATGGCCAGGGAAATAAGGGCCAGACAAGTAATGGCACGGTTAACGGAACCACGATTGTCGTAACGGGCAGCACTTCGCTTCCTGTTACGGCGACAACCAGCTCCCTTTCGGCGGGAGCCTTGCCTGCTCTGTCACCGGCAACTTTTCCGGCGGTCGGAACCGGAACTTTGAGTACTACAGGCACGGTGGCTGCCGGTAGTTACGGCGCCATCAATGCCACCGGCAACCCGACTGTTTTTTCCGGCGGCACCTATTATATCGACACGCTTAATGCCGCTTCCGGCTCTATCCAGTTGGCGGCGGGCACTTACTTCATCAACAAGCTTAACCTGAGCGTCAATCTGACCGTGACCGGTGCGGTGCAATTATTCATCGGCAATAAGGTTGATTTGGGGGCTAATGGCGTTTCGCTGAATTCGGGCGGCAATGCCGGCAATCTGCAAGTCAATTTGTATGGTGGCGCTGAGTTTGATGCGGAAAAAAATAATGTTTCTTTCACCGGCCTGATCTACGGCCCCGGTACCGGTACTCAGGTGAAGTTCGATAACAACGCTACCATTACCGGGGCGATTATCACCGGCGGGGAGATTAAGTTCGGCAACAATCCAACGTTTAACTATGACGCCACGGTACAGGCTCAGATTGCCTCCCTTACATGTTCTGTTTCGGGGGGCGGGGCGGATCACATCGAAATAGATCATACCGGTAGCGCGTTGACTTGTCAGTCTCCTGTGCTGACGGTGAAAGCCTGCGCGAATGCCGCTTGTTCGTCGCTTTACACAGGTGGAGCAAGCGTTACCTTGTTACCGGGCGGCGCAGTGGTGAACACTGGAACAACTGGTGCTGTTACTGGTGCGGTGGCTCAGGCTAGCGCCGGTGTGGCGACATTGGGTGCTACGGTTACTCCAGCTACTCCAAACGCAACGATATGTCTGAATACGACTACCAATACGACAAGCTGCGCGATGACGTTTGAAGATGCGGGTTTTGTGATTAATGTGCCCAACCGTGATGCAGGGGTGAACACGGCGGATGTCACTATTGATGCTTTGAAGAAGGGGGCTGCTTCGGCGACATGTGTTGCGGCTTTCCCCGCCTCAACCCAGCCAGTTAAACTTCATACGACCTACGGCAATCCGACCACGGGCACACAAGCAGCCACAGTCAGCACCGGTGCGGTCAGTACCGGTGCACCGGGCACGGTACATAACCTGACATTCAATGCGGCAGGTCGTGTAACTACGGCTTTGAGCTATCCCGATGTTGGGCTGCTCACATTGAATGCAACCGGCACTGGGTTGAATGGGGTCGCTATGACAAGCACGGGGGGGACATTTGTGGTCAAGCCGTTCGGGTTTGTGCTATCCGGTATCAAGCAGACGGCGGCTCCTCAATTGGCTAATCCGGCGGCAGCTGACGCTGCCGGCGCGAAATTCGTCAAGGCTGGCGAAGCATTTACGGCAACGGTGGCTGCGGTGGATAGCAATGGTAATGCCACGCCAAATTACGGGCAGGAAACTCCGGCGGAAAACGTGAAGCTGACTTCCGCGCTGGTAGCGCCTGCTGGTGGAAACAACCCGGCTGTCAGCGGTTCATTTGGTACGTTCGCAAATGGCGGAGCGACCGGAACCGACTTTACGTGGAATGAAGTTGGCATCATCATGCTGACTCCTAGTATCCTTTCCGGCAATTATCTTGGCGTTGCCGGCAATACCACTGGCACGGTCACTGGCAATGTCGGGCGCTTTTATGCCGCGCAGTTTGCGCTGTCTGCGGCTTCTCTCGTCAATCGTGCGGATATTGCGGGGTGCGTGGCTCCTTGCGATGGCTTCACTTACATGGGCGAGAAAATGAATGCGGTATTTACGCTGACTGCGCAGGCGATGGGTGGGGCGACCACAAAAAATTACAATTATTCGTCTACATCAGGCAATAATTTTGCCATGCTTGATCCAACAGCAGTGGGTAATCCCTTGAAGTTCGGGGCGGTTGATAATGGAACGGTACGAACGCTTTTGAGTTCCAGGCTGGATACGTCGCCGTCGGCAACAGGTAGCTTTTCTCTTGGGGTGGCGAACGTTTCTGCGCCGCTGTTGATTTCGCGTTTGGTAAATCCGGTCAATCTAGCCGATCCCCTGAATGTTGCCAACGGCCCTTATGCCTCGCTGGATATTGGCATTGCACCGCTGGACAGCGATGGTGCGGTAATGGCGGCTTACGATCTGGATGCTACTAATGCGGTATCAACAACTAACGATCACACCAAGGTTGCACGTACCGAAGTGCGTTATGGGTACATGGCGCTGTCCAACGCATTCGGCTCCGAATTGCTGCCGTTGCCGATTACTGCAACGGCGCAATACTGGAACGGTTCGGCTTATGTGACCAACATCCTGGATAATAATACCCGTTTCACCGTATCTGCCGATCCGGACTTGACGTTAAGTAATCGACAGAATCTGGTTGCCAATCCTACGGTCCAAGGTACGGCTCCGGTGTCGGTGGATATGGTGAGTGGAGTGGGCGCATTCACATTCAACAACACCAATGCATCCGGCAGTGTGGATTTCGGCATTAGCACAGCCTCCGCGCTGAATAATTACTTGCCGAGCACCCCCGCCCGCGCCACCTTTGGCATCTACAAAGGTAACAATAAGTTTATTTATACTCGTGAACTTTATTAAGATGAGGGGGAACCGAACCGCTAACCTGATTGAGTGAGCGGTTTTGTTGATTCTAAAAAATCAGTTGAGCAAAGTGCTTAATATGAAGTATCCGAAGTACTCAAGCTAAGTCTTGGTATTGCTGCCAAACGGTGCAATCGATACTGACCGGATACCAGCGTAATTTCTTTTCGGCGGCTTTGATTGCCGCACTTTGCAAGCGGTACGGAACAGCTATCCAGCTCCGAATATTCAAATTTGCTGTTGAATAAAAGCTCGATTAAACTAGCCGACACGGAGAATAATAATTATACAAAAGGTATGGGCCGGTAATTCCGGTACAAAGAAGACGCGGCTATTGCTGAATTTTATATCTCAATCCAGTTTACCCGGTTCGCGTATGTGAGATTTTTCATAAGGTGTGCTTTAGCACTATCCAAAAGGAGAATACCATGACACAAAAAAAAGATTATTTAAAAGGCCAGTTTGGCAATGCTGTTTCTGCCATTATCAAGGGCATTGATCGCGATGTGGAGCGGGGTGAAGATGCTCTGATGTTGGGGCTCGGCATCGTTATGTTGTCTTCCACTTTCGCACCTGTGGCGCCGCCGAGCATTCTTCTGCCTCTGGTGGCGCTTACTTTTGCTATTTCGTCGGGCTTTGCACGGATGAATTATCACAACATGGAGCGAAAGCTCCTGGAATCCATGGCGCAACTTGAAGGGCATGACAAAATCATCCTGCATCCGATTGCCGCAGTTTTTGCCGAGAATCCCATGCGCTCTTTGGCGGAGTCGTTTAATCCTTTAAAAAACCTGAAGCGAACATGGAAAAGCGCGCTGGGCGGAATTCTGATTAATCCGCTATGGATGCCCATTTTTTATGTGATGGGTATTCAAATCATTGAAGAAAAAAATCTTGGTATTTTGAATCGAGCTATTATCGGCGTTGAGCAAAAAATTTCTTCTTTGTCTTCTCTGGTTTAGCTGTGATTGGGTTGATCCGCATCAATCTAATCTAGCGCAAAATGAGCTTTATAATATGCAGATGTCTTCGGGTTCAAAAAATTGTTAATGACCCAAGCAGCATAATCTCGTAAAATTACTTGGTTTTGTTTTTTTATAACGGGATGAGCCCTTAAGGGTTCATCCCGTTTTGCACATTTGAGGTGACGTGTTTGACTAAGTCTGCTTTATTGGTATTGGAAGATGGAACGGTATTTAACGGCGTGGCCATAGGTGCAGATGGGTGTTCCGTGGGTGAGGTTGTTTTTAATACGGCGATGACCGGGTATCAGGAAATTCTCAGTGATCCGTCTTATGCCCGGCAAATTGTGACATTAACCTATCCGCATATCGGTAATGTCGGCACGACTGACGAAGATGATGAGTCTGTCGGCGTTTTTGCCAGCGGCCTGGTGATCAGGGATTTGCCGTTGTTGGCCAGCAACTGGCGCAGTGAAAAAACCTTGCAGCAATATTTGATTGATAATAATGTCGTAGCCATTGCCGATGTCGATACCCGCAAATTAACCCGGATTTTGCGTGACAAAGGTGCGCAACGCGGTTGTATTATGGCGGGTGAATCGGTTGATCCGGACGTTGCAAAAAAAGCGATTGAAGGCTTTCCAGGGTTGAAAGGGATGGATCTGGCTAAGGAAGTCACTGTTGATCGGCCTTATGAATGGACTGAAAATATCTGGCATTTGCAGCATGGACATACGCAAGCTGAAAATCTGACTAAGCACGTTGTTGCTTATGATTTTGGCGTTAAACGTAACATTCTCAGGTTACTGGCCAATCGCGGTTGCCGTGTCACCGTTGTTCCTGCAACAACACCTGCCGAAACAGTATTGGCGATGAATCCTGACGGTGTTTTTCTGTCTAATGGTCCCGGCGATCCTGAACCGTGTACTTACGCGATAGAGGCCATCAAAGCAATCCTGAAAAAGAAAATTCCGGTATTCGGTATTTGTCTGGGGCATCAGTTATTGGCTTTGGCCAGCGGCGCAAAAACCGAAAAAATGAAATTCGGCCATCATGGCGCCAATCATCCGGTTCAGGAAATAGCCACGGGCCGGGTCATGATCAGCAGCCAGAATCACGGGTTTGCGGCCAATGAAGGCAGTCTTCCCGATAATGTTATAGCGACTTATCGGTCATTGTTTGACGGCAGCTTGCAGGGTATCAAGCGGATGGACTGTCCTGCGATGAGTTTTCAGGGTCATCCTGAAGCAAGTCCCGGTCCTCATGATGTGGAGTCTTTATTCGATGATTTCATCGAAATGATGGAACAAGTTTCGTAGGTCAGATTAACGTAATCTATCCCCATAAACATCAACTTAAGCGGAAAGGCTGTGTATTAATCAATAAAACGTAAATAGATTGATTAATGCACCACGAAGACGCGAAGTTCACGAAGAAAAGCCAAAGTAAAAACTTCGTGTCCTTCGTGTCTTCGTGGTGATAATGTCTTAGACTGATGCTGATTGGGGCTAACGTAACCTGACAACCGTATTACATAACTAACAGCAACATAAATGGTAACGCAGACAACATGCCAAAAAGAACCGACATAAAATCGATTTTATTACTGGGGGCGGGTCCCATTGTTATTGGTCAAGCCTGTGAGTTTGATTATTCCGGAACTCAAGCCTGTAAAGCGCTGCGGGAAGAGGGTTATCGCGTTATTCTGGTAAATTCCAATCCGGCAACGATCATGACCGATCCGGATATGGCGGATGCGACCTATATCGAGCCTATCGACTGGCAAACCGTAGAAAAAATCATCGCAAAAGAACGCCCCGATGCCGTATTGCCGACCATGGGCGGACAAACTGCGTTGAATTGCGCGCTGGATCTTGATGCGCATGGCGTTTTGGCAAAATACGGCGTCGAGATGATCGGCGCTACCAAAGAAGCGATTCACAAAGCCGAAGACCGTGCACTGTTCAATCAGGCGATGCGGAAAATCGGTTATGAAGTGGCAAAATCGAAAACCGCGCATACCATGGAAGAAGCCTTGGCGGCGCAGCTGGAAGTGGGTTATCCGACTGTTATCCGTCCTTCATTTACGATGGGCGGCAGCGGCGGCGGCATTGCTTATAACAAGGAAGAGTTTATTGAAATCTGCGAGCGCGGCCTGTATTTGTCGCCTACCAACGAGTTATTGATTGAAGAGTCGGTGCTGGGCTGGAAAGAATATGAAATGGAAGTGGTGCGTGATTCCAAAGACAACTGCATCATTGTCTGTTCTATTGAAAACTTCGATCCTATGGGCGTACATACCGGCGATTCCATCACCGTAGCGCCGGCGCAAACCTTAACCGATAAAGAATATCAGATTCTTCGTAACGTCTCTCTGGCGGTATTGCGTGAGATTGGCGTCGATACCGGCGGTTCCAACGTACAGGTCGCCATTAACCCCAAAGACGGCCGGATGATCGTTATCGAGATGAATCCGCGCGTATCGCGTTCGTCTGCTTTGGCATCCAAGGCGACCGGTTTCCCGATTGCCAAAGTGGCGGCGAAACTGGCGGTAGGTTATACGCTGGATGAATTGAAGAACGAGATCACCGGCGGCGCAACACCGGCATCGTTTGAACCGGCGATTGATTATGTCGTCACCAAGATTCCGCGTTTTACCTTTGAAAAATTCCCGCAAGCGGATGACCGTTTGACCACGCAGATGAAGTCTGTGGGTGAAGTCATGGCTATTGGCCGTACTTTTCAGGAGTCGCTGCAAAAAGCCTTGCGTGGACTGGAAATCGGTATCAGCGGTCTCGATGAAATTATCGACTTGAACAGGGAAGATGCTCAGGAAAAAATGCAGCGTGAAATGCGCCATCCGGGGCCGGATCGTTTGCTGTATGTCGCCGATGCATTTCGTAGCGGCATGAGCCTGGAAAATGTGCATGAGGCTAGTAAAATCGATCCCTGGTTTTTGGCGCAGGTTGAAGATTTGGTTATTACTGAGAAATCATTATCGACTAAAACCTTGTCGACCTTGAAAGAAGGTGAGCTGTATAAATTAAAGCGCAAAGGCTTTTCCGATCTTAGACTGGCCAAGTTGCTGGATACGTCCGAGTCTGAAGTGCGCAATGTGCGGCATAAGCAGAATATTCGCCCGGTTTATAAACGCATAGATTCCTGCGCCGCCGAGTTTTCGTCCGACACGGCTTATTTGTATTCGACTTACGAACAGGAATGCGAAGCGCGGGTCTCCGATAGAGAAAAAATCATTATTCTCGGCGGCGGGCCTAACCGTATCGGGCAGGGGATTGAGTTCGATTACTGCTGTGTGCATGCCGCATTGGCATTGCGCGAGGATGGTTATGAAACCATCATGATCAATTGCAATCCTGAAACGGTTTCTACCGATTTTGATACGTCGGATCGCCTGTATTTCGAGTCGTTAACGCTGGAAGATGTGCTGGAAATCGTGCATATTGAACAGCCCAAAGGCGTGATTGTGCAGTACGGCGGTCAGACGCCGCTCAAACTGGCACGTGCATTGGAAGCGGCCGGTGTGCCTATTATCGGTACATCGCCGGATTCGATTGATTTGGCTGAAGACCGTGAGCGATTTCAGAAACTACTGGAAAGACTGGATTTGAAACAGCCGCCCAACGCCACGGCTCGTTCTGTCGAGCAGGCGATTAATGCGGCAAAAAAATTGGGTTATCCTCTGGTTGTAAGACCTTCATACGTCTTAGGCGGTCGGGCGATGGAAATCGTCTTCAATGAAGAGGGTTTGCAGCGTTATATGAAAGAAGCGGTCAGTGTTTCCAATGATTCGCCGGTATTGCTGGATCGATTCCTTGACGATGCCGTCGAAATGGATGTTGATGCCATTTATGACGGGGAGCAAGTATTGATCGGCGGCTTGATGGAGCATATCGAGCAAGCGGGTGTCCACTCCGGCGACTCGGCGTGTTCGTTGCCTCCGTATGAATTAGCGCCGGAGATTCAGGATAAATTGCGTGAGCAAGTGACCAAGATGGCGGAAGCTCTGGGCGTTGTGGGTTTGATGAATACCCAATTTGCTATTCAGGGTGAGGATATTTATGTGCTTGAAGTCAATCCAAGGGCTTCACGTACTGCGCCTTTCGTGTCCAAGGCAACCGGTTACCCGCTGGCTAAAATTGCGGCGCGTTGCATGGTCGGACAAACCTTGGCGCAACAAGGCATTACCAAAGAGCGCATTCCTGATTATTATTCGGTTAAAGAAGCGGTATTTCCGTTTGTTAAATTTCCAGGCGTTGACCCTTTATTGGGGCCTGAAATGAAATCAACCGGTGAAGTGATGGGGGTGGGCAAAACCTTCGGTGAAGCTTTTGCCAAGTCTCAGCGCGCTGCCGGTGTCAACTTGAATCACAGCGGCAAAGTGTTGATCAGTATTCGTGATGCTGATAAAGCCAAGTTGCCTGATATTGCCAGAATGCTGGTCGATAAAAAATATGAAATTGTCGCAACCGGCGGCACGGCAAAGTTTCTTAAAGACGCTGGCATTCCTTGCGAAGTGGTTTATAAGGTTAATGAAGGGCGGCCTAACACGGTTGATATGATTAAAAACGATCAGATTCAATTGATTATTAATACGACGGAAGGCAAAAAAGCAATTTCGGATTCATTTACCATGCGCAGAGAAGCCCTGCAGCACCGCGTAACTTATTACACGACTATGGCCGGAGCAAGAGCGGCCTGTTACGCGCTGGGTGAATTGGATGCCGGCGATGTGAATTGCTTGCAGGATCTGCATAAGAGCCTGACTTGATACAAAATGCTGTGAGCATGAAATCATTCGTGCCCACAGCCAGGAAACTATTGGAGTTTTAAAAATGAATAAAGTACCTCTCACCGTCAAAGGTGCGGAAAAGTTACGTGCCGAATTGGAAGAATTAAAGTCGGTTGTGCGTCCGCGTATCGTTGCATCGATTGCTACGGCTAGAGCGCACGGTGATTTGAAAGAAAACGCCGAATATCATGCTGCGAAAGAGCAACAAAGCTTTGCCGAAGGACGTATTTCTGAAATTGAAGGTAAGCTTTCCAATGCGCAAATTATTGACATTACCAAGGTGGATGCCAATGGAAAGGTGGTGTTTGGCGCGACAGTGGAAATAGAAGATATTGAATCCGAGAGAAAGGTGGTGTATCAGATTGTTGGCGAAGATGAGGCCAATATCAAGGAAGGTCGTATTTCAATCGGCTCGCCAATTGCCAGGGCTTTAATCGGCAAAGAGGTTGAAGATGTTGTTACGGTTAAAGCGCCGGGCGGCAATGTTGACTATGAAATCATTTCGATTAAATATATTTGAGGTTCAAGGTTCAAGGGGAATAAGGCCTTGAACCTTTCTCCTTGAACCTTGCACCTCATTCATTTCTCCGGGTTTAATCTGTAAATAACTGCAATTTGTCCGATACTCTGAATAAGCTCTGCTCCCGTGTCTGTGCAGATTTTCTCGCTGATCAGCTTACGATCTTCCCTTTCAGCGCGTATTCGCACTTTAATCAGTTCGTGGCTGTTAAGTGCCAATTCTATTTCTGCCAGCACGGCGGCTGTAAGTCCCGATTGACCAATCATAATGACGGGCTTTAAGCTGTGCGCTTCGGCCCGGAGTTTTTTCTTATCTACAGAGTTCACTCTTTAATTCCTAAATCAAAATCCTAAATTTTACACTAAAATATAGTTATGGGACGAAGTAAAAGCAGCAGTCGTTGGATGCAGGAGCATTTTGATGACGAATACGTCAAAATGGCGCAAGCTCAGGGTTATCGTTCGCGTGCGGTTTTTAAATTGAAAGAAATTCAGGATAAAGATCAGCTTATAAAGCCGGGGATGAATATTATCGATTTGGGCGCGGCTCCCGGTGGATGGTCTCAGTTTGCACGACAGATTATCGGAAAAAAAGACAAGATTATTGCTTTGGATATTTTAGCGATGGATCCACTGGAGGGTGTTGATTTTATTCAGGGTGATTTTCGTGAACAAGCCGTTCTGGATCAATTGTACGCTGTTCTTGACGGGGCTTCGATCAATCTGGTGATGTCGGATATGGCGCCGAATATGAGCGGCAATAAGGGCGTAGATCAACCTCGATCAATTTATTTGGGAGAGTTGGCATTGGAAACGGCCAAGACTGTGTTAGCAAAAGATGGGGTTTTTCTGGTTAAACTATTTCATGGGGCGGGTTTTGAGGATTTTCATAAGGAAGTTCAGCAATCTTTTGCAAAAGTGGCTATCAGAAAGCCAAAAGCGTCGAGACCGCGAAGTAATGAAGTTTATATTTTAGCTAAAGGCTTTAAATAATCTTATGTGGCCCTAATATTAGTGGGACGAGGTGTGCCAAGTATGATGAAATCGTATTTTTTCATATACAGGTGATCCAGATAAATAACGACAGTCAGGAAAGTTAACTCCTGATATAATTACTTAGTTTTTAAATCGAGAGCCGTTCAGGCCCAGGGTGTGTAAATTGAACGATATGATGAAAAATATAATCCTATGGGTCGTCATTGCAGTGGTATTGATGTCCGTCTTTAATAATTTCGGTCCGCAAAATGAAAGGGCTGATTCGTCGATGTCTTATTCGCAATTTATCGAGTCGGTAAAAGCAGGTCAGGTTCAGCAAGTGATGATTGAAGATAATATCATCAAAGGCAAGATGCAGGGCGGTCAGATATTTAAAACCTACGCACCTTCAGATCCCCATTTAGTAGACGATTTGCTGGCAAATGGCGTTGAAATCAAGGCCGTTCCGCCCGAGCAGCCGTCTATGTTAATGCAGTTGCTGGTTTCTTTTGGGCCGATGTTATTGCTGATTGCGGTGTGGGTTTTCTTCATGCGGCAAATGCAGGGCGGTGCCGGTGGCGGCCGCGGTGCAATGAATTTTGGTAAAAGCAAAGCCCGTATGCTTGAAGAAGATCAGATTAAAGTGACTTTTGCTGATGTGGCAGGCTGTGATGAAGCTAAAGAAGAAGTCGTCGAAATGGTCGATTTTCTTAAAGATCCGGCAAAATATCAGAAATTAGGCGGTAAAATTCCTCGCGGTGCGCTGATGATTGGCCCTCCGGGAACAGGAAAGACCTTGCTGGCCAGAGCTATTGCTGGTGAGGCTAAAGTGCCGTTCTTTACCATTTCCGGTTCGGATTTTGTTGAAATGTTTGTCGGTGTGGGTGCATCCCGTGTACGCGACATGTTTGAACAAGCTAAAAAACATGCGCCCTGCATTATCTTTATAGATGAGATTGATGCTGTAGGTCGTCAGCGCGGCGCCGGTTTGGGTGGCGGCAATGATGAGCGTGAGCAGACATTAAACCAATTGCTGGTTGAAATGGATGGGTTTGAAGGTAACGAGGGTATTATTGTCATCGCAGCAACAAACCGTCCCGATATATTGGATAAGGCTTTATTGCGTCCAGGCCGATTTGATCGTCAGGTAACGGTAGGCCTGCCGGATGTCAGGGGGCGTGAGCAGATTCTTGCGGTACATGTCAAAAAAGTGCCGATCGCTGATGATGTTGAGGTTAAATACATAGCTCAAGGTACGCCGGGGTTTTCCGGAGCCGATTTGGCTAATTTGATCAATGAAGCCGCTTTATTCGCCGCAAGAATGAATAAACGCGTGGTTAATATGTCAGATCTTGAAAAAGCCAAGGATAAATTGATCATGGGCGTTGAAAGAACCTCTATGGTTATGAATGAGAAAGAAAAGAAAATGACCGCTTACCATGAAGCAGGGCATGCGATTGTCGGTAAGCTGGTTCCTGAACATGATCCTGTCTACAAGGTTAGTATTATGCCTAGAGGTCGTGCGCTGGGTATTACCATGTTTTTGCCTGAGCGAGATCAGTACAGCGCCAGTAAGCAAAAGCTGGACAGTATGATTTCCAGTTTGTACGGTGGGCGTATCGCCGAGGAAGTGGTTTTTGGTCGGGAACAAGTGAGCACCGGCGCATCCAATGATATTGAGCGGGCTACCGAGTTGGCCAGAAATATGGTGACTAAGTGGGGCTTTTCTCAACGTCTGGGGCCATTGTCATACAGTGAAGAAGAAGGCGAAGTATTCCTGGGTCGGTCGGTGACGCAACATAAAACGGTTGCCGAGGAGACTTCTCATACCATTGATGAAGAGATTCGCTCTTTCATTGATCGGAATTATGAGCGTGCCGAAACAATTCTGAAAGAGAACATAGATATCCTTCATGCCATGGCGGAAGCGTTGATGAAGTATGAGACTATCGATAAATATCAGATTGAGGATTTGATGACTCGTAAACCGGTAAGAACTCCTCAGGGCTGGGATGATAAGCCTCCTTCTTCTCATGGTGATGTCATAACGGATGATGCTAAGAGTAAGGATGATATTAAGAATGAGAAATCAATTGGCGGGACTGCAGAGCAAAACTGAGAATTCCCTGAATTGACACTAAAGGAGAGGCATAATGTCTCTCCTTTTTTTATGTGATTTATAAAGGTCAGGCGGAAACAGTAAGCTGTTATCTTTAGTCTTTTACCTACTTTTAGGTTTTACAACTATGACAAAAAAATATTTTGGAACTGATGGCATTAGAGGAAAGGTCGGTGAGCATCCAATAACGGCAGATTTCTTCTTGAAGCTGGGCTGGGCCGCTGGGCGAGTGTTTGCGAATGAGGGACATGGCTTTGTCCTGGTCGGTAAAGACACACGCATTTCGGGCTATATGTTTGAGTCTGCATTGGAGGCCGGGTTGACCGCTGCGGGTGTCGGTACTCGCTTGTTAGGGCCTATGCCGACGCCGGGTATAGCCTATTTAACCCGTACCTTAAGGGCGCAGGCAGGTATTGTCATTAGTGCCTCTCATAATCCCTATTATGATAATGGAGTTAAGTTTTTCTCGGTACAGGGAACGAAGTTACCGGATGAAATAGAACAAAAAATAGAAGAGTATATTGATTCACCGATGACAACGGTAGAGTCGTCAAAATTGGGTAAGGCGAAACGGTTGGTTGATGCTCCTGGTCGTTATATTGAATTTTGCAAGGCCAGTGTGCCGACCCGGCTTGATTTTAGCGGTATGAGGATCATAATCGATTGTGCTCATGGAGCGACCTACCATATAGCGCCGCATGTATTTAGCGAGGTAGGTGCTGAAGTAGTTACGATTGGAGCGGAGCCGGACGGCCTTAATATTAATGATGAATGTGGTGCAACCAAGCCGGAAAAATTAGCGGCAACAGTTTTATCTTATCGTGCCGATTTAGGTATTGCCTTAGACGGTGATGGCGACCGATTGGTGATGGTCGATCATAAAGGTGAAATCGTTGATGGCGACGAGCTTATTTATATCATTGCTAAATCGAGACTGGATGCAGGACAGATGTCCGGGCCTGTTGTAGGTACTTTAATGACAAATCTGGGTATGGAGCATGGCCTGAAGAAGTTGGGGCTCAATCTCCTTAGAGCTAATGTGGGTGACCGGTACGTCATGGAAATGCTGACAGAGCACAAAGGGATTTTAGGTGGCGAAAATTCCGGACATATCATTTGTCTGGATAGAACAACAACAGGTGATGGTATTATTGCCGCCTTGCAGATTATGGCGGAAATGCAGGACAGTGGTAAGAATTTACATGAATTGAAATCCGGGATGCAAAAATATCCGCAAGTTCTGGTAAACGTCAAAGTTGATAAGAAAATAAATCCGGATGAGGATGAGGGTATACAAAAAGCGGTAAAAGCTATCGAGAAAAAGCTGGGAGATAATGGTCGGGTTTTGCTTAGAGCTTCGGGAACAGAGCCATTAATTCGTGTAATGGTAGAAGGTCAACAGGAAGATTTGGTTAAAAATTACGCTCATCAAATAGCTGATAATGTTAAGAAGGTAATGGGGGCTTGAATTAGGCGCTATTAATATATATTATAGACAGTTTGATTCTATGTGAGGAGTAGTGATGCGTCGGTCTCTAGTTGTAGGAAATTGGAAGATGAATGGGACTCTCGCCAGTGCCGAGTTGCTTGTAAAAGGCATCATTGCCGGGTTAGGGGAAAACATTGCGGATATCGCGGTATGCGTACCTTATGTGTATTTACCCAAAGTAAGCGAATTAGTTAAGAATACCGCATTGGCATTAGGCGCGCAAAACGTTGCAGATAAATCTTCAGGCGCTTATACCGGAGAGATTTCGGCAGCGATGCTAAGCGAATTCAGTTGCAAATATGCTCTTGTCGGGCATTCCGAAAGACGCAGTTATTACGGCGATACTGATGAATCGGTTGCCGCGCGTTTTTGTCAGGCGCAAGAACAAAATATTACCCCTATTCTGTGCGTAGGTGAAACGCTGGAGCAACGCGAACAAGACCAGACCTTTGCGGTGATCAATGCACAGCTTGATGCCGTAATTAATTTGGCGGGTATAGCGGCTTTTGATGCAGCCGTGATTGCCTATGAACCGGTTTGGGCTATAGGAACAGGAAAAACAGCGACTGATGAGCAGGCTCAGGAAGTCCATCGGTACATAAGGCAGTACATTGCTGCTAAAGATCAGGCTATTGCCGATAAAATACAAATTTTATACGGCGGTAGTGCCAAGCCGGATAATGCAAAAGGCTTGTTTGCCATGCCGGATATTGATGGCGGTTTAATTGGTGGGGCTTCGTTGGATGCGGAATCCTTTTTAAAGATTTATCATTCAATTTAGAGTAATTTAAACTTTATTATGTATCAGGTAATTATTGTTGTTCATGTGCTGTTGGGTTTAGGGGTTGTTGGATTAGTATTAATGCAACAAGGCAAAGGGGCTGATGCAGGCGCAGCTTTTGGCACGGGATCTTCAGGATCAGTTTTTGGAGCTCAGGGTGCGGCATCCTTCTTGTCTCGAGCCACAGCAATTCTGGCAACTTTGTTTTTTATGACCAGCTTGGGGCTTGCAGTGTTAAACAGTAAGCAGGGTGCGGCTTACGACTTAATGAACGCCCCCAAGGTTGAACAGGATACGCTTGGCATTCCTGATGTGAGTGGCGCAAAAGGATCGGGCAGCGCTGTCCCAGTGACTGACCTGAAGTCTGAAGAAGTGCCTGTTGCCGCTCCGGCGGTTTCCGGAGCTGAACAGGCAGTTGAAAAAAAGTAATAAATATTGTTTATGACGCAAGTAAATACACTGTAGAAAATAATTAAAATAGTGTGTATTAAATAGTATCTTTGCAATCATGTTTTAGCCGATGTGGTGAAATTGGTAGACACGCCATCTTGAGGGGGTGGTGACGAAAGTTGTGCCGGTTCAAATCCGGCCATCGGCACCAATATATACCCTGCTAGGGATTTTCTCTAGTGGGGTGTTTTTTTGTTTGCTGCAATGAAAATGCAGAAATAAGTTTCTAGATTAGAAGTGCGATACAGAAAAATAATTAGGCTATACTTAGTCAGTTAAATGTAGGACGCTGTATATTCGTACGGGGTTTTGCTTTGAAAATTAGAGATTAATGGAGAAAACAATGGCAAGTATTCTTGCAGTTGACGATTCAGCTTCAATGAGAAAAATGGTTTCATTTACTTTAAGGGCTGCTGGATACGATGTCGAAGAAGCAGTAGATGGAGTTGATGCTTTAGAAAAAGCGCAAGCCAGGAAATTTGATTGTGTAGTAGCTGATGTCAACATGCCAAATAAAGACGGGATTACTTTAATTAGAGATTTACGGGCACTCCCAGATTATAAATTTATTCCCATGCTGATGCTGACGACAGAATCAGGAATCGAAAAAAAGCAAGAAGGTAAGGCTGCCGGTGCAACAGGGTGGATGGTTAAACCTTTCAATCCTGATCAATTATTAAAAACATTACTAAAAGTTTTGGGTTAGTTGATGCTATCGTGCCTAAGTGTGTTAGTCGCATGCAGGAAAGCCTATGCCTATTGATATATTTCAGTCCCATGCGGCTTTATTCTGAATGTTTAGATGAATGCTTTAGGTGTTTATCCAGACAAGGATCAATAAAGAAAGTTTTCGGGTTAATCTTGTTTAAATGAATTTAGGCGCACACAGGTAAGTCTATGTCTATTGATATGTCACAATTCCATCAGGTCTTTTTTGAAGAATGTTTCGAAGGACTGGAAGCAATGGAGTCAGGATTGTTAACGCTCGATATGGGGGATATTGATTCAGAAATAATCAATACCATTTTCAGGGGGGCCCATTCGATAAAAGGCGGCAGTGGAACTTTTGGTTTTACCGTTGTTGCTGAATACACTCATATTATGGAAACCCTGCTTGATGAAATGCGAGACGGGCGTAGAAAGGTAACTCAACCTGCAGTAGACGTTTTACTTGGATCCGTTGATTGTCTCAGAGAGATGTTGACTGCGATACAGAATGAACGGAATGTTAACAATGCCAGTGTAGCAAAGCACAAAAAAGCATTGGAAGTTGTGCTTAATGGCGGTTCGATGGCAGAAGAACCAGCGCTTCCAGTTGAACAGGAATTCGCAAGCGAAGAGGATTCTGTCAATGTTGCTCCCGATATTGTTGAAGAAGAATCCGTTGAATTAGGCGAGCAGGGCTGGAAAATAGCTTTTTGCCCCTATTTGGATTTGCTTAAAACCGGCAATGATCCGGTAAGACTATTTCGAGAATTGAATGAACTGGGTGAATTAACAACCACTGTTAATATTCAGGATGTTCCTGGTTTTTATGAATTAGATCCGGAGGAATGCAATATTTCTTGGGATTTAAAAGTTGTCGGGGATATTTCCGGCGATGAAATCAGGGAAATATTTAATTGGGTTGAAGGCGATTGCGAAATGGAAATTCAGCCTCTTGCCAAAGCCGTAAAATTACCCCCCGTTGTAAAAAAAATCGATCCTGAACCCGCCGCAGTAATCATACCTGATAATCCTGCTCCAAAATCCGTTGAGGTCAAACCTAAGGTTGCAGAAACTAAAAAATCTGAATCTCAAGATTCTGACAATGAAGCGGCAAAAACTACGGCAAAAGCCAGTTCGATTCGGGTAGATACTGACAAAATTGATACTTTAATTAATATGGTGGGCGAAGTTGTGATTACACAATCCATGTTGGGTTTAGTTGGTGAGAACTTTAGCATGGATAAGGTGGGTCAACTTAAAAGAGGACTTGCCCAATTAGAACGGCATACTCGAGACTTACAGCAAAGCGTCATGAATATTCGGATGCTGCCTATTAGTTTTGTTTTTAGTCGCTTCCCGCGATTAGTCCATGATATCAGTAGTAAATTAGATAAAAAAATTGTACTGAAACTTGTCGGTGAAAATACCGAAGTCGATAAAGCCGTCGTTGAGCTGATCAACGATCCGTTGGTTCATTTAATTAGAAATAGTCTGGATCATGGTATAGAGATGCCTGCGGACAGAGTTGCAGCAGGCAAGCCGGAAACAGGAACCATAGAACTAAAAGCGTATCACCGTGGTGGCCACATTGTCATAGAAATTATTGATGATGGGCGAGGATTAGATAAAGATAAACTACTGTCAAAAGCCATAGAAAAAGGATTGGTTGAAGAAAATAACCTTCTTACCGAAAAACAGATATTTGAACTAATCTTTATGCCGGGTTTTTCTACAGCTGAACAGCTCACTGATATTTCCGGTCGCGGTGTGGGTATGGATGTTGTGAGAAGAAATATCCAATCATTAGGCGGCAATATAGAAATTATTTCAGAGCTGGGTAAAGGAACAACTATAGCAATCCATTTGCCGTTAACGTTGGCAATTCTTGACGGTCAATCTGTTGCCGTGGGTGATGAGACCTACATTGTGCCGCTAGTTTCTATTATTGAATCAATTAACATTACGGAAAGAATGCTAAATAAAGTTGCAGGCAAAGGAGAAACCTTTCGCCTGCGCAATGAATATTTACCTGTTATTAGAATGCGCGGAATTTTCAATGTTCATTCGGGCAATCCGACCAAGTCGAAAGAGGGTGTCCTTGTGGTCGTCGAGGGGCAGGGTGAGTTGTGTTGTTTACTCGTAGATGAGTTATTGGGTCAGCAACAGGTTGTTATTAAATCATTGGAAGCAAATTACCGGCGGGTGGAAGGCGTTTCAGGTGCAACTATTTTGGGTGATGGTTCTGTTGCGCTGATTCTTGACGTTCCCGGTCTGGTGCGTTTTTCAATCCGCTAATACATAGATAAAAGCAAATATGGCACAAGAAGCTGAAAATAAAGATATCGATCAATATCACTATAGTAGGAACCTGGATAACGCTGTGCAATATCTGAGTTTTGCCTTGGGTAAAGAAGAATATGGTGTTGATATTCTTCGGGTACAGGAAATACGAAGCTGGGAGCCTGTTTCCAGAATACCTAATGTTCCCTGCTATGAAAAAGGTGTTGTTAATTTACGCGGTTCCATTGTGCCGATTCTCGATTTGAGAGAAAGGTTTAATTTGAGTAAAGCCGAATACACACCGTTGACGGTGGTTGTCGTGTTGCAAACCGGCGATAGCAACAAGACACGCATAATGGGCGTTGTTGTTGACTCGGTCTCTGATGTCATTAGTGTGGATAAAACCGAAATTCAAAGTGCTCCGGATTTTGGAACTAAAGTAAGTAACGAATTTATTAATGGACTGGTATCGGTTAATGAGCGCATGGTAATGCTGCTTGATGTGGACAAATTACTGAAGCTGGAAGAGTTTGATCAGGATGAAAGTTAAAGCTTGCCGCGTCCTGCTCACGCCCCTTACCTACATCCCTGTAGGCAATGATTTTTTGGTGCCCCGTGTGGGTAAATGTATTTGGCATAGTTTGAGAGGTAAGGTAGCGTGAAGATTAATATGCCGTTAACTAATAATGAGGTCATTCTGAAAAAAGGCACCATCCTGGTTTCAAGAACTGATTTGATGGGACGTATTACCTACGTCAATGATGCATTTGTTGAAATCAGCGGTTTTACCCGTGAAGAATTAATGGGTCAGGAGCATAATATCGTTCGCCATCCTGACATGCCTTCGGCTGCTTATGAAGATTTATGGGATACCTTAAAACAGCTTAGACCCTGGCAGGGACTGGTGAAAAACAGGTGTAAAAACGGCGATCATTATTGGGTCGAGGCAAATGCCATGCCGTTGTTTAAAGATGGAAAAGTCTATGAATACCTTTCTGTTCGACACCCTCCAAAGCGTGATGTGATTCCGGCTGCTGAACAGTTGTACAAGAAAATTAGCGCCGGTGAAGTAAAGTTAAAGCCGACCGGTTTAGCGACGATGTCTAAATCAATTAGCGAGATTGCAATAGCGAAAAAAAATGCTTTTGTAGTGATCGCTTTCTTGACCCCTATCTTTTTTCTGATGTATCGATTGTTCTTGACGCAGGAGTACGTCTTGTTAGCGGGTGTTGCCTTGTTAGCCATGACGGCATCGGCACTCAGTATCAATATGACCAAGGTGATAACCGATACGCTGGAAACTGCCATCACTATTTGTTACCGGCTGAGCAGTGGAAATTTCGGAAATAAGGTGGACTTGAAACGGGACGATCAACTGGGCGATTTTTTGCGTGGATTGTATTGCATGGAAGTCAAGCTGGGTGTTGATTTGGCTGATTACAAGCAAGGCCTCTCAGAGTCCAAACGGATTACCCAGGCTCTGGACAATGTTCAATCCCCTGTCATGGTAGCGAATAAGAATTTTGAAATTATTTACATGAACGATAGCGTTCGGAAGATGTTCAAGACGGCAGAAAGCGATATTCGCAGCCAGTTACCTGATTTTTCCGCCGATAAATTGATGGGTTCAAATGTTGATCTGTATCACGCGACTGTTAAAAGCGGGATATTGGAAAAATCGCAAGAATCACTTAAATCGCAGCTGATCATTGGCGGTCGGCATATGAGTATTATCGCTAGCCCCGTTAATAGCGATGGTGAGCGTATTGGTTATGTGACTGAATGGCAGGATAGAACCCATGAAGTTTTAATTGAGCAAGAAATCGATCAATTGGTGCAGGGCGTTAAAGCCGGTGACCTGAGTGCACGCATAAAATTAACCGACAAACAGGGATTCACTAAGGCACTGTCTGCGGGCATCAATGAATTAACGGATGTCATTGAAAGTGTGTTTGGCGACGTTAACAGGGTCATGGAAAACATGGCTGAAGGCGATTTAACCACCGCCATTACCAATGAATACCAAGGTGTTTACGCTGAATGCAAGAATAATATTAATGCTACCTTGGCAAAGCTCAGCGAATTTATCATTCAAATCAGGGATGCCGCTGATTTTATAGATAGTTCGTCACAAGAGATGGCCAGTGGTAATAACAACTTGTCACATCGAGCGGAACAACAGGCAGCCAGCCTGGAAGAAACGGCCGCCAGCATGGAAGAGCTGGCCAGTACCGTAAAAAATAATGCGCAGAATACGGTACAAGCGACTGAGGTTGTTAATTCAGCCAGTCAATTGGCGCAAAAAGGCGGCGGCGTAGTTAAGTCGGCTATTGCGGCAATGCAGGAAATTAATGAAAGCAGTAATAAAATTGCTGAAATTATCGGCGTAATTGATGAAATTGCCTTCCAGACTAATCTGTTGGCATTAAACGCTTCTGTAGAAGCGGCCAGGGCAGGAGAGCAGGGGCCTGGATTCTCGGTTGTTGCAACAGAGGTTCGTAATCTGGCTCAACGAAGTGCAACCGCCGCACAGCAAAGTAATGAGCTAATCCAGAACAGTGTGCAGAAAGTTCGTGCCGGAACTGCATTCGTTAATGAAACAGGTGCAGCGCTAACTGAAATTGTCGAAAGTGTTGCAAAAGTCGGCGACATCGTTGCACACATTGCCAGTGCCAGCTCGGAGCAATCAGCAGGTATTGAGCAAGTCAATCAAGCGGTTTCTCAAATGGACGATATTACTCAGCAAAATGCGGCTTTGGCAGAACAGGCCGCAGCCGGTAGCATTGCCATGAGTGAGCAGTCTACCAACATGACCCAGTTGCTTAGTTTCTTTAGGGTCAATTCAAAGAATACTTCTGCAACGACCAGGCCGGTTGCGCACAGTAAGGCGCCTGTAGCGCCAATAAGAGCAACAGCAAAAAAACCTGTAGTTTCTGTTTTATCTCCAAATAAGCCTAAAATTGATAGCAGCGACGAATGGGAAGAGTTTTAATGTTGTTAAAACTAAAAACCATATAACCGACAGGAAACTATAACAATGACAACAGATGTGCAGTCAAATAATAGTCGGGTAGAGCAATTTCTCACCTTTCAACTTGCAGGCGAAGCGTATGGCGTTGAGATTTTGAAAGTACAAGAGATTCGTGGCTGGGAAGCTGTTCGCGTGATACCGAATACGCCTGCTTTTGTTAAAGGCGTGTTGAATTTACGCGGGTCCGTCGTGCCTATCATAGATTTACGGGAACGGTTTTCTCTGGAGCATTTCGATTATTCTCCAAAAACGGTTGTTATTGTGCTCTGTGTTGAACATGGTGCAAACCAGTTTGTAATGGGCATAGTGGCTGATGCGGTTTCTGATGTGCTGGATATTAATTTGGAAGACATCAAAAAAGCCCCAAACTTCGGCTCAAAAATTGATACGCGCTACATGCGAGGTATGCATGTGTATAAGAAAAAGATGATTATGCTGCTGGACGTCGATAAATTGCTCAATCCCGATGAGGTTGAGGGTATTGAAAGTTTGGTGTGACAGGTGAGAATTGTTGCAATAATTAATCAGAAAGGCGGTGTTGGGAAGACGACTACTACTGCAAATTTATGCCATGCGATTGCAGAAGCGGGCTCAAAAGTTACAGCTATCGATCTTGATCCGCAAGGCCATTTAGCAGTTTCTTTAGGTATTACAGCGCAGGATATTGGCGGTATTGATGAAGCTATGCTGAAAAAGAAAGAAATTCATCAACAGCTTATTTCCGTCAGGGATAATCTGCAATTAATTACATCAGGATCAAAACTTAAGGATATTGAGCAGTTAACCGGCAATAATTCACCTCGCGGTGTTTTATTAAAAGATGCCTTGCATGGAAATCTTAATGATCAGGACTTTATTTTTATTGATTGTCCACCCTCTTCAGGGTTGCTGGTTGCGAATGCATTGATTGCAGCCGACGAAATTTTAATTCCTATGGCCAGTGATTTTCTTGCTTTGCAAGGGTTATCTCATCTAATGGGCACGATTAAGAGGTTTGAGAAAGCTTTGCAGCGGAAATATAAAACATTATTGGTGATGTCGCGATATTCACCCAATAGAAGAATATCGAGTCAGGTGTTAAATGTTTTACTTACACATTTCCCAGAGCAAATATTAGCAACAGTCGTTAGAGAAACGGCATTGCTCGCAGAATGTCCCAGCTTTGGTAAAACAATTTTAGAATATAGTCCGAAAAGTCGTTCGGCAAGGGATTTTCGTAGCCTTGCTCATGATTTTCTTGAAAGCAAGGTGATGTATGGCAACAAGTGAAGAAAATAATTTAATCGGATACGATCCTCTAGCGTGGATGGATGGCGATACCGGTAAAAATGAAGATCATTTGGTTATGGATGATTTGATAGGAGATACTGGTGAAAGTGCGATTTTAAATATAACTAAAGAGGATGAATTAGTAATAGATAAGATTGGGGACGAAAGTCCCGGTGATAGTGCTTTAGAAGAAATGACTGATGACCCCATGGATGCAATAGGCATAGTAACGGAAGAAGCAGCTGCTGCTGCTGCTGCTGAGGACTGGGTGCCAGAGGAAGCGGAAGATTCACTAATTGATTTAGACGCTACGTTGACTATTCAGAATGTCGTCAAGTTACACGAAAAGCTGAAGAATTTATTGGCCATGCATGATGAAATCGAAATAAATGCATCTGACGTATCATCAATAGATACAGCCACTTTGCAGCTGCTTGTTTCATTGAAAAAAGATGCAGTTAAGTTGCAAAAGAAAGTAACCATTATTTATCCATCCCCACGATTTGTTGAGTCTACCCGGTTGCTGGGCTTATTGGGCGTACTCGATGTTCATGACGCGTGATTTTTGACGGACGGGAAGTAGTTTAAAGATGGCCATTGTTGAGAAGGTTCGCGAATTTAAATTCACTGCGGATGACTTTAATTTTTTAAGAAAATTGTCCAATGAGCATTCAGGTATTCAGGTTCCTGATGAAAGATTTGATATGTTCTATTCCAGACTGTCCAAGCGGGTAAGGAAACTCGGACTAGCGAATTTTAAGGAGTATTGCCAGTATCTTAAAGATTACCCGGATCACGAGTTTACTGAATTTATCAACGCTATAACAACCAATCTAACTGCATTTTTTAGAGAAATGCATCATTTTGATTATGTCCGTGATGTTGTTATTCCAGAAGTCTTGACTAGGAATAAAGCCTCCAGGCAAATCAGGGTGTGGTCCGCCGGTTGCTCTACTGGTGAAGAGCCTTACTCTTTAGCGATTACCTTGTTGGAAAATGTGCCCGTTGATTGGGATATCAAGATATTAGCAACTGATTTGGACACTAATGTTTTACAAACAGCATCGGAGGGTATCTATACGGAAGATCGTGTCAGTGACTTATCAGAAGATATGCTTAAGCGGTGGTTTATGCGAGGTAAATCATCGCAATCCGGTCAAGTAAAAGTAAGACCTCAGTTACAACAAATTATTCAGTTTAAAAAGTTAAATTTGATGCAAGATTGGCCGATGAAATGCCATTTTGACTTTATTTTTTGTCGCAATGTTCTTATTTATTTTGATCGTGAAACGAAGACATTGCTTGCTCAAAGATATGCTCAAATGCTGTCCAGCAAGTCATGGTTATTTATAGGGCATTCGGAATCATTAAACCAGCTTTCAAATGAATTTGAGTTGGTTGCGTGCACCAGTTACAGGAAAAATTCATAAATACTAATGAGTACTAGCAATGATATTGGTCTACCCTCCATCGACGGTTTTGATCACATTAACAGGTATGTGGATAAAGAGCGTGGTGTGATTGCCGCAAAGATTTTGCCGGGTGAATACTATGTAACTCAAGATGATGAATTGATTACAACCGTATTAGGGTCTTGTATATCGGCATGTATTAGGGACAAGGTGTCAGGATTGGGAGGAATGAATCATTTTATGCTTCCGGAAACCACAGCCGATAAGCTGAAGCAAGGCAATGAAGCGGTTGTCGGCAATGCAACGCGGTACGGAAATTATGCCATGGAGCATTTAATTAATACCATTTTGATGAATGGCGGCAAAAGAAAAAACCTGGAAGTTAAAGTATTTGGCGGCGGCAAAATCATTCCAACCTTGACTGATGTCGGTCTTAAAAATATTGACTTTATCCTGGAATATATTGATACAGAAGGGTTGCCCCTATTATCCCAGGATTTGGGCGACATTTATCCCAGAAAAATAATTTATTTTCCTAGAACAGGGAAAGTAGGGATGAAAAAAATCGAGCATTTACATAATGATACAATTGTAAAAAGAGAGCGACAGTATTTTAACAATATTAAAAATGCACCTGTTGAAGGTGATGTTGAGCTTTTTTAAGAGTATACAATGAACAAAATACGTGTATTGATTATTGATGATTCATTGTTAATCAGAAAGGTACTGACTGAGATTTTAAATTCCTCTTCAGATATCGAGGTAGTTGGCACTGCGGAAGATCCTCTTATTGCCAGAGAGATGATTAAAGAATTAAATCCGGATGTATTGACCTTGGATATTGAAATGCCGCGTATGGATGGGATAACTTTTTTACGTAATTTGATGCGACTCCGGCCTATGCCTGTTGTGATGATTTCAGCGCTCACAGAAAGTAACGCTGAAGTTACGTTAACTGCTCTGGAATTGGGAGCGGTAGACTTTATAGCCAAGCCGACAATGGATGTAGAAAATACATTGAATGACTATGCCGAGGACATAATTGCCAAGGTAAAAGTAGCGTCACAGGCTAATATTAGAAGACTTGAATAATGAAGTTTAAAATCAGAAACCTGTAAGTGCGAATTTATTCGCATTGTGCGGATAAATCCGCACCTACGGTGAAAGCGGTAGCAATCAATATTAAAAATGCACCTATTGACGGTGACGATGGGCTTCTTTTAGAGTGAGTTTATGGGTAAGATACGCGTATTAATCATTGATGATTCAGCATTAATCAGAAAAATACTGACCGAAGTGTTAAGTTCGTCACCCGATATTGAGGTAGTCGGCGCGGCAGCAGATCCTCTTATTGCCAGGGAAATGATTAAACAATTAAATCCGGATGTATTGACGCTGGATATTGAAATGCCGCACATGGACGGGATAACCTTCTTAAGCAACTTGATGCGCTTAAGACCCACTCCGGTTGTGATGATCTCCACGCTGACTGAACATGGTGCAGAAGCGACTTTAAATGCTTTGGCACTGGGGGCGGTCGATTTTATTGCCAAACCCAAAGTTGATGTTGTTAATACTCTGAACGACTATGCCGAGGAAATTATTTCCAAGGTCATCGTTGCGGCACAAGCTAAAGTAGGAAATGTTCACAGTAGAGCGGTCAAACCCAAACACTCCGTAACAACTATTCCCGAGATTTCAGAAAAACATTCAGTCGATGTTATTCTGAAAGCGGCGCCTATAAAAACACACATTAGCTCCACCAATAAAATAATTGCCTTAGGGGCTTCAACGGGGGGAACGGAAGCGATTAAAGCTGTGGTTAAGGGGTTTCCAGCAGATACCCCGCCTATTTTAATAACGCAACATTTACCCGCTGCATTTAGTGAATCATTTGTTCGGCATATCGGCCTTGCAACGGAAATGTCGGCTTGTATTCCCAAACATGGCCAGATCGTTGAACCGGGTAATATTTATCTTTCACCTGGAGATATGCACATGCTGGTGATTAGAGAAGGGAATAAATATATTATTCATTTGAGCGATGGATTGCCTGTCAATCGCCATAAACCCGCAGTTGATGTATTGTTTCGTTCAGTCGCTCAATGTGCAGGTGCTAATGCCATTGGTATATTATTAACAGGCATGGGCGCTGACGGAGCAATGGGCATGAAAGAAATGCATGATGCAGGTGCTAAAACAGTTATTCAGGATGAGCAATCCAGTGTGGTTTGGGGTATGCCTGGTGCTGCATTCAAGTTGGGATGCACTGACTATGTAGTATCGTTAGAAGAAGTTTCGCATAAAGTTTTAAGCTTGGTTAAGCCTGGCAGTGCCGGCAAGGTTCTCTAATATTATCTTACCCGCCTTTTTCGGATGTAGTTGGCAACGTTTTCTTATATGGATATATTCATAAGGACTCACCATAACAGGATCGGTAACGTATTGTGCCAGATACAGAATTTAAAAAAATGTTACTTTCACGCTGTGTAATTAAATATGACTAATCAGACTAAATCACAATTTATTGCCGTAGCTTCAATTACCTCGGAGTTAAGTGCAGTCATGGTGGTGGCTAAGGAAATATCATTAGCAGCGGCCAATGCCAAGGCTATTGCATTTAGGGCAGGAGATAAAGCAAAAGGATTTCAGCCGATTACCGACTTTATTAATGAATTGGCTAAAGAAACAATTGAGCTGGTTACTAACATCAATATATATGCTTTGGTGTTATATCGACTAACTGTCGATGAATTCCAAAAAACGGCTGCTTATAATAAATTCGAGTTGGCAGCAAAAATGGCTGAAGGTGCCGTTTATGCCAAATCTATGCAGGAGCCGGTAGATCATGCAAGGCTTTCCATGCAAGATTGCCAGAGACAGTTTAAACGGGATGTGTCGCAACTGCTAGGTCAACTTGAGGCCGTGATGCATCATGCGCGTGCCGCACGGGTTATTGCCGCAAACTCAAGAATTGAGGCATCACAGGCCGGTGAATATTTGCAGAGTTTGCAGGCAGTTGCCGAAAGTGTAGATAAAGCTGCACATACCATTCATGATAATGTGCAGCGTTGCAGAATCGCATTATCCATTTATCGCAATAGCTGAATAGCTGCTAACTACAGAAGGCTTGTTTTTTCATGAAAATGACCAAGATATATGAAGGATCGCACCAATGGATTATGTTTGGAAGGGATGAAGGTAAACCCAATAACATAATCGATACCAACCAATATGTAGTACGCACGGCTAACCGCTGTTTGCTTTTGGATCCAGGTGGTGCTGAGTTGTTTGCTCCGATGATGGCGGCTGTGTTGCATCATGCTCCTGTGGATCAAATAACGGATCTGTTCGCTTCGCATCAAGATCCTGACGTGATCTCATCACTGGGCTTATGGGATCAGGCCTTAACAAATGCCAAGCTCCATGCTCCGGCCATTTGGGAAGGTTTCTTACGGCATTACAGCTGTGAATCGATAGAATATGTTCCTATTCCGGATAATGGCGGAACAATTAAATTAGAGTCTGTGGAATTGCAGATTATTCCAGCCCATTATTTGCATTCCCCCGGCAATTTTCATGTCTATGACCCGCAAGCCAAAATTCTGATGTCAGGTGATGTCGGTGCAGCTATCGAAGGGCCTGATTCTCCTGTGTTTGTCGATAATTTCGCTGCGCATGTTGAAAAAATGCGTTATTGGCATCAACGATGGATGCCGTCAAATCAGGCAAAAAGAGTCTGGATTGAGCGGGTAAGAAATCTTGATATTGATATTTTGGCACCACAGCATGGGCGGATGTTTAAAGGTGATGATGTCAAACGGTTTTTAGACTGGTTTGATGCTTTGCAGGTAGGTATTGCCGTTTAATCAATTTTAAAACGTAACCAGTTACATTTGAAGAGGAAGCGATATTTTATGAAGCCTATGGTTTTCATTGATGTTTCTAATTTTGAGGGCTGGTTACGATATAAATTGGATTTATTATTAATTCAATGTTGTTGGATTTTCAAGGGTAATATTGACTTAGCGTCTTTTTCGCTGATCATCTAAAATAAATCTTCGAATCAAAGTGTCATCAATCGGATATAGTAGATAATACTGCTGCTGGTTATGAGTAAGCCCCCAACGCTACCATGTAGCCCTCTTTCAGGTAACTTCCGCTTTATCACTTCGATCTGCTCTGGCGCCAAAGGCATGTTCGGTGACATGTGATCGCTGGTGAAGCCAACCATTCGCAGCATTGAGGCGGACGAGGGTGTGCTGATCTTCGATGACACCATTGAGCCTAAAAACCGCAGTTGAGCATTCCAAAATCCCGCCCACCCCATTCGACAAACTCATGACAGGCTTCGACCAGGCTATCAGCACGAACGGTTTCCACACGCTCCAACTGATTTTTTAGGTTTATCGTTGCCTCTTGTTCACTGCCGCACAGGTAAGCTTGGAAGGCATTACATCGATTAACTTCAAGCCACATCATAATACCAGTCCAAAAGCTCTTCCCCGCCCCAGTTTTCCGCGTCGCCGGGGATGTGTTCATCGGTTTCGTATAGCGTCATTTGACCGGGTTTTGGTGAAGATGCCAATAAACTTTCTGCATAATCAACTGAACAGCCTTGTTTGCCTGTCTCATCTTTTAGCCATTCAGCTGCCATGGCGATGGCTGCTTGTCGGGTTTCGCCAAAGCCGAAGACGGCATAGTTGTGTTGTACGTATAAAATGGTCATTGTTGCTCCAAATGCTTTGGGAAATTGCTGATTAAGGAGATGTACAGTAAAAAAATATATCCTGTATATCCAATTCTTTATATTCACCACGAAGACACAAAGGACACGAAGAAAAAACATAAGCTTCGTGTCTTCGTGGTGAGAAACAGATGTACAGGATGAACGGTAATTGGTTCATGGAACGCTTAAATTTGCTTCATGGTAATATCCAGCGTCAAAATCCGATAAGCGATTTGCCGCGGCGTCATATTCAGCAGGCGGGCGGCTTTGGCTTGCACCCAGCCGCTTTGCTCCAACGCGGCAATGACCCGTTCCCGGTCGTCCATGTTTTCATCATTAAAATCAATCGCGGGTGCTTTTTGCAGTTTATGACTGATAGCCGTGCCGATTTCGTCTTCAAGGCCGGTGCTGACCATCACGTCGCGATCGATGATGCCGTTTTGACTCATGATGGCCGCGCGTTCCAGCCGGTTTGCCAATTCGCGGACGTTGCCGGGCCAGTTGTGTTTCATCAATATGCGTATCGCGCTTTCCTTGATTTGCAGAGGACGCCCGCCTTGTTGCTGCGAAATTCTGCCGAGCAGGAATTCGGATAACTCCGGAATGTCCTCAGTCCTGTCGCGTAATGCGGGCATGAACACCGGCATGACATTAAGCCGGTAATACAAATCTTCCCTGAACTCGCCTTTAGTCACTTCTTCTTCAAGATCGCGATTGGTTGCTGCAATGATGCGAACATTAACCTTGATGGTCTGGGTGCCGCCCACCCGTTCAAATTCGCCTTCCTGCAAGACGCGCAGCAGTTTGGCCTGGAACGATGCGGAAATTTCACCGATTTCATCGAGAAACAGGGTGCCGTTATCGGCCAATTCAAAACGGCCTTTGCGCTGACTGACCGCGCCGCTGAACGCGCCTTTTTCATGCCCGAATAATTCAGACTCCAATAAGGTGTCGGGCAAGGCCGCGCAATTGAGTTTTAAAAAAGGTCCGCCGGCACAGCCCGAGTTAAAGTGTATCGCATTGGCGACGACTTCTTTACCGGTGCCTGATTCGCCCCGGATTAATACGGTGGTATTCCATTTTGCAACCTGGCGAATCAAATCGAATACTTTTAACATGGGTGGTGAATGCCCGATGATGTTCTCAAAGCTGTAGTTCTTGATCAGCGCCTGTTTGAGTTGATCCCGTTCGCTCAGCAGATTGCGTTGTTTGCGTTCGATGACCCGCAACATTTTAACGCTTTGTGCAATCAGGTTGGCAATCATCTCCATAAACCGGGCGCGCTCGCCCAGAAACTGGCTGTTATCCGGCTGGGCGGCCAGTACGCCGATGGTGTCGCCTTCTTCTATGTAGATGGGTGAGCCGATAAAAGGCAGTTCGGGATCGTACAAACCCAGACGCCCTAAAAATCGCGGCTCTTCAGACACTTTTTCAATGACAATGGTGCTGCCCTCATCAAGTATGGCTCCCATCAAACCTTCGCCCGGGTTGTACCTGACCGGCTCGGTAAATTTACCTGCGCCGTTGGTGTGGACGACGCTGACAATCATGCTGTTACTTTCAATTTCCCGCAGCGTTATCATGCCGGAACGCATGCCCGATCTTTTGTGCAGTATCTCCAAAACCGCCTGTAATTTGGCATGCAAATCGTGGGTGCTGTTTAATACCTGACTGATGATATACAAAGTATCAAGTTCGGCTTCGATCAGTTGTATGCGCTCAGTCATTGTTTATCCCCTTAAATACCTGTCTGTGCAGAGGAAAACTGATTTTGAACCGGCAGCCTTGATCGTAATCCGGGTCTATTTCAATAAAGCCCTGATGCTGGTTGACAATCTCCTTTGCCATAACCAGTCCCATACCGGCTTGGTTGCCGCCCATGGAGCGCGTGGTATAAAAAGGTTCAAATACTTTTGCGCGCTTTTCAACCGGAATACCGGCGCCGCTGTCTTCAATGCTGACATAAATCAAATCGGCATCGGTATCGGTAGTGATCTTAAGTCGCTGTTCCGGGTCATTCGACTCGCAGATGGCTTCAATCGCATTGTCTATTAATTGCTTGAATAAGATACGCAGGCGGTTTTCAGAACCCAGCATGGTCGGCAATTTTGATAAGGGTTGCCAATGCACCTCTATGTCGTTACTACAGATCCGTTGGTTATTGAGTAACAACACTTCATGCAGAATCTGATTGATGTTAACCGGAATAACGGCTGTTTGCAGAATCTCGGGAATACATTTTTGCATGGTCGCAACAGCTTCTTCCCCGGATTGCTGAATTTGCTGCAAGATTTGTAACAGACCGGCGTGTTGATCATCCCGCTTGTGTCGTAAAATTTGCTCGGCCGCCCTGATTTGATTCATCGGCATTTGAATTTGGTGCATCGCACCCAGCAATGTCTCCCTGATACCGCGCACCCGCTCATCCTCAGCCATAATGGTTTTTAAGGTCTGAATATGTAGCTCTTCCATCTGTCTGCGTTGCCGGGTGATGTCTGTTAATGTCAGTATCAGATACTGTTTTGACGTATTCTCAAAAAAGGCATCGGCATTCACCTCATTTTCCATAAACCAGTTCCCGGCGCAAGAAAACCAACGGGTTCTCTGGCTGCCCTTGCTTTCTACTTTAAACTCACGGTTATTAAAACCCTGTTCTTTGCTTTGTAACTGCGACCATAAATCGCCCATTTCCTCCCGTAGCAATTGTAAAAAATAAGTTGCAGGTTCGCCTTTATCAAGATCGCTGACCAAAGCTTTGTAGTTATGATTATCCAGGATAACCCTATCCTGATCGTCAAGTACAACCATGGCGATAGGCGATGAATTAATGACCGACTCAATCAGTAATTTTTGGTTGACGACCTTTTTTTCGGATTCATACGGCTTGGTAATGTCTCTGTGCATACCGATGTAATGAGTGATCGCCCCGGTTTCATTTAACATGGGAGCAATGGTCAAATCAGAGAGATAACGCTGACCGGATTTATGCCGGTTACACAAGGTTCCGCGCCATATTTTCTTGCTGCTGATGGTGCGCCATAAATCGTGATACACCTCTTTAGGTGTGTGTTTGTCCGATAATAAAGATTCGTTTTCGCCCAGAATATCTTCAGGCCGGTAACCTGTGACTCTGCAAAACTCTCCATTAACATAAAGAATTTTGGCTTTCTTGTCGGTAATGGAAATGGCTATCGGCACCTGTTCAACCGTTTCGGCAAACAGGCTGTACAGCATCTTGTCGCCATATCCTTCGCCAAATAAATCAGGTGCAAGTTCGCCGATGACGTTCGCCATGTTGGTATGCGTCTGTAAAAATCGCAATGAAGTTTTTTTCATAGGTTATGGCAGGGTGTGTGAGCGCTTTAAAATTACTTAAGCAAATATAGAGCCAACATCAATACTCTTTTTTTCTAGTCCCCCTTTGCGCTACGTAAGAACGGGGTGCTACTTAACGTAGGGCACGCCCAACTGCTCTAAATCGCAAAGCAGGCGCTGGATTTTACGCGGGAGTACAAGGCTAGCCTTGTAGGCATTTTTCATACAAAGCCGGCTTTGTACTCCAGAACAGCATCACGCGGTTACCGGGAAAAACTTGAGTCATTGTAGGATTTACGACACAGATATTTTTATCGATGTCGGTATGTATTACTTCCAACAGTATTTATGCACTGCTTTGGGATGTTTTGCAGGGTATTTGACCGATAAGTGTGCTGTGCCTACGATTGGCATAATTGATGCTTGCATCTGATAAAAAGCCTTGCAAACAGCCCTTAAAACAGCCTGGAAAAAACAGTGAGTGAATATCTTCTTCTTTTATTGGGCACGGCTCTGGTCAATAACGTGGTTCTGGTGAAATTTCTCGGGCTGTGTCCGTTTATGGGCGTCTCGAAAAAACTGGATTCGGCATTGAGCATGGGCTTGGCAACCACATTTGTACTGACTCTGGCGGCGATGACCAGCTGGATGCTGGAACATTTTATTTTAGCGCCTTTTAATATCCAGTTTTTACGCATACTCGCCTTTATTCTGGTGATTGCCGCCGTGGTGCAGTTCACCGAAATGGTGGTGCACAAAACCAGCCCGGTGCTGTATCAGATACTGGGTATTTTCCTGCCGCTGATTACCACCAATTGCGCGGTTTTGGGTGTGGCGCTATTAAATGTGCAAGAACAATACGGTTTTATGCAGAGTATGATTTTCGGTTTCGGTTCTGCGGTCGGCTTTACGCTGGTGATGGTGCTTTTTGCAGGCTTGCGGGAGCGCTTGGCGTTAATGGCGGTTCCCACATTATTTGCAGGCACGCCGATTGCGTTTATTACCGCCGGTATTTTATCGCTGGCATTTATGGGTTTTGCAGGGCTTTACAGCAAATGATTTACAGGAAATACAATAGAACACAGATGACGCAGATGAATATGATAAGCACAGATAATTTAAAAAAATCTTATTTAATCATAATGATCAGCGTCGTCAGCGTTCTGTTTTTTGCTGTTAAATAGTTACCAGGAAATAAACTATGTACGTTTTATCCGCCATTGTAAGTTTAACTTTGTTAGGGCTATTTTTAGGCTTGCTGCTGGGTATTGCCGCCCGGTATTTAAAAGTCGAAAGCAGCCCGATTGTCGATGAACTCGAATCCCTGCTGCCCGGTTCGCAATGCGGCCAATGCGGGTTTCCGGGTTGCAGGCCTGCCGCCGAGGCATTGGCCGAAGGTAGCGCGTCTGCAACGATGTGTCCTCCGGGCGGCAGCGCTCTGGCTGAACAAATCGCCGTTTTATTGGGTATAGACCTGGATTTAAGCGACGTAAAAGAACCCGAACTACTGGTTGCCAGAGTCAGTGAAGACACCTGCACGGGTTGTACCCGTTGTTTTAAAGTTTGTCCTACCGACGCCATTGTCGGCGCGCCCAAGCAAATTCACGCGGTCGTTGCCGATGCCTGTATAGCGTGTAAAAAATGCGTCGACGTATGCCCGACCGAATGTCTGCAAATGCATCCTGTTGAGGTTACTTTGCGTAACTGGCGATGGGCCAAGCCTCTGAATGTTCCCGCACAAACTATAGGAACAGGGAGTAATGCTGTATGTTAAGTTTTTTTAAAAAACCGCGTTTTCGTGGCGGCGTCCATGCACAGGAGCATAAAACCGCAACCGCTGCATTGCCCATAGCAACCAACTTTCCGGTACCTAAAAAACTGTATATTCCGCTGCAACAACATGTCGGAAAGCCCGCAGAGCCGGTGATTATGGTCGGCGAAAAAGTGCTGAAAGGGCAGTTGTTAGCCTACAGTCAGGGCCTGATTTCCGCACCCGTCCATGCACCCAGTTCGGGGATTATCCTTGATGTTAACGATTATCCGGCCCCGCACCCGTCCGCGTTGCCCATTCGTACTATCGTGCTGGAAACCGATGGCAAGGACGAATGGATCGAAACACAGGTTATTGACGATCCTTTCAAGCTAAATCCTGAAGAAATCAGTTTTCGTGTCGGTGCGGCGGGTATTGTCGGCTTGGGCGGAGCAACCTTCCCGACCGCGGTCAAGCTCAATATGGGTCGTGAAAACCATGTCGATACGTTGATTATCAATGGTTCGGAATGCGAGCCTTATTTATGCTGCGATGACAGGTTGATGCAGGAGCGCGCCGTGGAGATTATCGACGGTGTGCGTTTGATGCTGCATGGTATGGAAAGTAGAGACGCGATTAATCGCGTCTCTACAAACGCGGTGGTGGCGATTGAAGACAACAAACCGCAGGCATTTCTTGCGATGCGAGCCGCCGCAGAACCCCATGCGTCTATTAAAGTCATACAAATCCCCACCCGCTACCCGATGGGTTGGGATAGGCAATTGATCCGTTATGTAACCGGCAAGGAAGTCCCGGTCGGCTGCCGTTCATCGGAAATCGGCGTGACCATCCACAATGTCGGCACCGCTTACGCAGTCCATAAAGCGATCCGCCTTGGGCAACCTTTGCTTGGCCGTGTTGTCACCGTAGCGGGCGGCGCTGTGAAACGCCCGATGAATGTAGAAGTGCCTTTCGGTACCTTAATCTCCGAACTGTTCGACTTTTGTGAGGTGAGTTCGGATCAAACCGCGCGCATCATTATGGGCGGCCCGATGATGGGCGACTCCTTACCGCATGTCGGTTTGCCTACCGTTAAAGCCACCAGCGGCATTCTGGCATTAACCCAAAGCGAACTCAAAAACACCGATGAGCAACCCTGTATCCGCTGCGCCGGCTGTGTCAGCGTTTGCCCGGCGGGACTCCGGCCTTTGGACATGGCGAACAATATCCGCATTAACCAACTGGATGCGGCGGTGGATTTAGGCTTGAAAGACTGCATCAGTTGCGGTTGCTGCTCCTATATCTGCCCGTCCAATATTCCGCTTGTCCAGTATTTTAAATATGCCTCGGGTGAAGTCATCGCCAGACAGCAGGCGCAACATAAATCGGAGCAAACCAAACGCCTGATCGATGCACGTAATGCCCGCATGGAACGCATAGCCCGGCAACAACGCGAAGAAGAACTGGCCCGAATAGCGGCCAAGGCGGAGCGCGAGCGGCTGAAAGCCGAACAAGAGGCGTTGGTATGAGCTTCATGGCTATTAACACGGACATAAACGGCAATTGTGGGGGCGACTTCAGTCGCCGAGTTAGCGCTCCAGGGGCGACTGAAGTCGCCCCCACAAAAGCCCCCACAAAAGCCCCCACAAAAGCCCCCACAAAAGCCCCCACAAAAGCCCCCACAAAAGCCGAACAAGAGGTACTGGCATGATTGCGCATATGAAACCCAGCAGCGGCGCGCATGTAGGCGCTAACAACAGTGTCAGCGATATTATGTGGCAAGTCATGCTGGCGCTATCGCCTGCGACAGCGTTCGGGCTGTTGTGTTTCGGTTGGCCCGCGTTGAATCTGTTTATTATCACCGTGGTATCGGCGGTTGTTTTTGAAGCCTTATGCGTACGCCTCAAGGGCAGGGTGGCTAAACCGGTTATTATGGACGGCTCCGCCGTTTTGACCGGCTGGCTGCTGGCCATGACGCTGCCGCCTTGGGCGCCGTGGTGGATAGGCGTAGTCGGTTCAGGGCTGGCGATTATTTTGGGCAAACAGGTTTACGGCGGCCTGGGACAAAACCTGTTCAATCCGGCCATGTTGGCCAGAGTCGCGCTACTGATTTCCTTTCCTATCGAAATGACAACCTGGGCGAATGTGTCGCCGTTATTTTTTTCGCATTCGCCGGGTCTGGTCGAAAGCTGGCGCATTACTTTTTCAGGGCTGGACAATATAGACGCAAGCACTGGCGCGACTGCATTGGGGTTTATCAAAACCGAGTTTTCCCAGAACCGGTTATTGACCGACATCCTGAAGGACTATTCCGGTTTTCTTAGCTTTATCGGTTGGTCGCGCGGCAGTTTGGGCGAAACCTCGACGCTGTTGCTGGGCTTGGGCGGCGTGTGGTTAATTCGCCAAAACGTCATTCAATGGCAGATCCCAGCGTCCTTATTGCTGACGGTTGCATTGTTAGCCAGTGTATTTCATGTCATGGATAGCGAGCATTATGTCAGTCCGCTGCTGCATTTGAATTCGGGCGCGTTGATGTGTGTGGCTTTTTTCATTGCCACCGACTATGTCACCTCGCCGAATACACCAAGCGGCCAGCTGGTTTTCGGCGCGGGTTGCGGGCTGCTGATTTTTGTTATCCGTACCTGGGGCGCGTATCCCGAGGGCGCTGGGTTTGCTGTGTTGTTGATGAATTCGGCGACGCCATTAATCGATCATTATATTCGGCCCCGAATCTACGGACGCGACCGTAAAGGCAAGCCCCTTGAAATACCGAAATCGTAGTTGTGGGAGCGGCTTTAGCCGCGATAATCGCGGATAAAGCCGCTCCCACAGAGTTTTATCATTTTGAACTGAGCGTAAGCCATGAAACTTGACCCAGCAACCATCGAACGCTTGAAAGAAAAAATCGCCGTTTACCGGGAATTCCTGAACAACTGGCTGGAGCCGTCGAACCTGGCTCAACTCAGACCCAAGCTGGAATTTCAAACCGGCATTTTAGCGGGATTCGCTTTGGTTGCCAGCGTACTGCTGGGTGTGACCAATTGCAGCACCGAAGGCACTATCCAACAGCGACTCGATGAAGACTTAAAAAAATCCCTTGAAGAAGTGGTCCCTGCCGCTCTTTATGACAACGACATGCTGCTGGACACGCTGAGCATTCCGTCCGCCGAATACAATATCGGCGCGAACGAAACCACGGTTTACATCGCTAAAAAGTCCGGCAACGTCACCGCCGTATGTTTTAAATTTACCGCGCCTGACGGCTATTCCGGTGCAATCAATATGATTATGGGCATAGACCGCGACGGCAATATTTTGGGCGTGCGCGTACTCAGCCACAAAGAAACCCCCGGTCTGGGCGACAAGATCGAAGTCGCAAAGTCGGACTGGATATTGAACTTTGTCGGTCGCTCGCTGGAAAACCTGAGCAAACAGCAATGGGCGGTTAAAAAAGACGGCGGTGAATTCGACCAGTTTGCCGGTGCGACCATTACCCCGCGCAAATCGGTGCAGGCTACTTATCGCGGCTTGCAGCTATTCAAAGCGCATCAGGCGCAACTGATCAATCCTTGAGGAGTACGCCCATGTTTTTATCGGAAACCTATCGCAAAATCGCCGCCGACGGCATCTGGAACAACAACATCGTTTTCGGGCAAAACCTGGCGTTGTGCCCCTTACTGGCAGTGACAGGAACAGCCACCAACGGCTTGGGCATGGGGCTAGCCACGCTGGCGGTTATCATCGCATCCAACGGCCTCATTTCAGTGGCGCGGCATTTAATCCCCGGCGAAATCCGCATCCCGATTTTCGTGCTGCTGATCGCCGCGCTGGTGACGTTGGTCGATATTTTAATGAATGCGTGGGCGCACGAGCTCTATAAAGTGCTGGGCTTGTTCATTGCGTTAATCGTCACCAACTGCGCATTATTAGGCCGAGCCGAAGCCTTTGCCTCCAAGCAGCCGGTAAAACATGCGCTGTGGGACGGCTTGATGATGGGCTTGGGCTTTACCCTCGTCCTGGTCGCTCTGGGTGCGGCAAGAGAAATAAGCGCGTCGGGTACGCTGTTCGCCAATGCGTCAGTGCTGCTCGGCGAATCGTTCAGGTTTCTGGAAGTCACCGTTATACCCAACTACAAAGGCTTTTTATTAATGGCGCTGCCGCCCGGCGGGTTCATTATGCTGGCTTTCCTGATTGTCGGTAAACGCCTGATAGACCAAAAAATCGCAGAAAGAAAAGTACCGGCAACCGTATTAACCCCAGTCATTGCTGAGGAGCAGTCATGAACGTCGGAGTTTGTTACGCAGAAGTCGATAGACAGCTATGGATGCGCCTGGAAGTGCCGGACAGCAGCACCATAGAAGAAACCATCAATCTGTCCGGAGTATTAAAACTGTATCCCGAGATAAACCTGTCCAGCCAAAAAGTGGGCATATTCGGTAAAATTGCCGCGCTGGATACCCCGGTAAATGACGGGGACAGGGTGGAAATTTATCGTCAAATCACTGTCGATCCGCAGACGGTGCAACGGCGAAGACGTTGAATTAGTCTTGTAGGACGCAATAGGCGTTACTTGGTTATCTATGTTCAATCAACGATGTACGGGTAATTTCCACAAACTCATAGATTTCCAGCGCCCCAACAATAGCGGATAAGTTTTTCGCAAATATGCCTTCAAGCTCCCGGTTACTAATATTTCCCGTCGACACCAATAGCAACTTATAAGGCACACCCGAAAGCAAAAACGAGTTAACGAAGTCGGCATCCTTAGTAACGACGATGCGTTGTTCCTCCACCGAAATCTCGTTGATCCGCCAATCCGGTGTACGGTTTCCAGACGGTAAATCTAATGTATGCAAAACGTCGTGCCCCGACCATTTCAGACTTGCCGCAAGATGTCGCGGCAATTGAATTGTGCATCGACAAGAAACTTCATGCTGCCAGCATTGCAATTCGTTTAACCTTGGCAAGACGAGAGGCAAACTCCAATGCAGCCATAATGTCTTCCCTTTCCAGATCCTCGTAATCTGTGAGAATCTCATCGACGCTCATGCCGGAACTCAGCCATTCCAGGATATTTTCAATCGGATAACGCAAGCCCCGGATAGTAGGCTTGCCATGACAAATGTTAGCGTCCATCGTAATCCGCTCGGATAATAATTCAGTCATATCAGTCACCGTATAAATATTGTTTTATCTACTTGCATGCGAGGTTAGGAATCGTGCAGGTAGAACCTGGCGAAAACCAGTACAGTCAAATCCAAATATCAAACATCGCTCAGACGAAGTTCAAAAAGTCGGACGAAGTAAATTACCTCATCCGCAGGTTTTTCCGCAGAATTCAAAGTCGGGTAGGTCGGACAGCAGCTTTTTGTTGGGAATCAGCGCAAATGCACAATGCAAGACCTGGAACCTTTGTGAGGGAACCTTTGTGAGGTTGCGTAGTTGTAGGGCGGTTTCGCGCCAGCAAACCGCCATTTGAGCACAATATCCAAAACATTCATCCATAAAAAAACCGCTTGAAAAAGTCCGGGCGATAGTCAGACTAGATCATCCCGATTATGGCGGATTGCTGGCGCGAATCTTACAGCTTTACAGCTTTGACAAGTCGATTAACCACCTTTCGGTCCCGCAAACCACCAAATTATCAGACCGACAACGGGCAGCAGTAAAATCAAAAGCACCCATAAAACTTGCGATCCAGTTGTAGCGCCACTTTTTACAGTGCTAATAATGGCCCAGATGTCCAGGACAAGCACGATAAAACCAAGAAAACCGCCGACTTCAATATCCATATGTCCTCCTAACAGGTTTGTATTTAGTAGATAAACTATTTTGCCTCATCAGTTTCAGACTTTACGTTTAAAAATAGATGAGTTCTGTATGGTAACGCACATTGCTCAGCTTGCATCATTTTTTAAGCATTCTTTAATTGATCTGTTAATACCAGTTATTGGTAAATACTTGGGCGCAGCTATCGACGAAAAGTACGATCAGCGTATGATGTTAATTTTTGCCTTCGCCCACTTTTTATTGCAATGGTGAACCTTATGAATTCAAAAAAAATAGACCTAACAGAGTCTGATTTGTCCAAAGCCTGTAACTATATTGCCAAACAGTTTGCAGCGCATAGTTGGTGGCCATCCGAACAACCGGGCGAAGCAAAGCGGGAATTTGATTTAATGAAAGGCAGTGCAACCGCTTTGAATGTATGGTGCGAGCGATGGCTGGATGCCGGGCAATGTAAAAAAATGGAAAAAGAGCTTCGATCCTAGTCGGGTCGGGCAACAGAAACATGCTAGCTACTAGCTAGCCGAGGCCGGGCAACAGCTTTTTGTTGGGAATCAGGCGTAGGCCGGAATAAGGCCATCCAAGCGCGTAGCGCGAGGTGGCGTTTCCGGCGAATCCAGATAGTGTTTGCCGGAAACGTCAGTTCTCGCAACCGCTCGAACCGGCTTATTCCGGCCTACATGACTGGTGATGGAAATACGTGGGGGCAAAACTGAAATCCATCATCATATTGGATCATGGAAATATCGGGCATAAACAGCATGCCCGACAGGGCTATTGCACCCTACGGATTGCGCCTTACCGCGTTAGCACAACTCAGCGATGGAGCGTTAAACATTTGATGGTTTTCGCTATCACTCTACCCATCCTACCGCACTAAATGCCCATAAGCCGGCAACGTTTCCAGCCGTTTATCTTCCAGCGGCTTACCCACCGTGAAATGATAAAGACTTTGAAATTTATCGTCCTTGAACCCTAAAATCTCATGCACGCTGTCATCAAAGTAGCAGCCGATACCGGTGCCGCGTATGCCCGCCGCTTCCGCTTCCAGATACAGCACTTGGCCTATCAAACCGCATTCCCAGAACAAGCGGCGGTAAAGCCAGGGTGCTGCTTCGATGGTTACACCAAATTCTGCAACCATGCCCAGGCTGAAGGCGCTGTCGCCGGCGATGGGCTGATGGCAGGACAGCGTTTTGGCAACCTGCCTGCAATCGCCTGAATGCAGATGATAAAGCGGTATTGCTTCGGATACTTTCTGCCAGTCGAAATCAGCCAGGGTTGCGGCCTGCAATGGTTCAAGGGCATCGTTATGTCTCGGCAGTGCATAGATGCCGGGAGCTAAATCTTCAACGCGATGCACAAAAATAAACAGGTGAATTTTCGGCGGCCAGCGCCATAGTTCGAATGCGGCTGAGGTCGGCAAAACGGCGGTCAGCATCCGGTAAAAATCAGTCTGCGGCAACGGGGACATTTTGCCGTCAAACTGCTGCGCACTGCGGCGTTGGCGGATGATTTCCGTTGCTGTTGTCATGCAGGATGATTTTATAAGTTGCTGGTCGCACCGGTTCCCTACCGATTGCGACACTTCTGACCTCCATGGATGGGGGAAATGCCGAGGACTGCCGGGAGCAGTCTCGACCGCCATCCTTGGCGGTCGCCGTACGGCTTTGCACTCAGGTTCTTCAGTTTGCGGTTTGCTTGCGGCAGTTGAGACTTCATCAATGACCGGCCACTTGTACATATGATAGGCGCGAAGGCTGTCGGCTTTGCCAAACCAAGCCCCTGATTGGGCGTTTTCCAGAAGGGCCTTGGCGTCTAACGGCTTGCTGTCGGCATGCGTATCAATCCGGCAAATAATATCGGGGGATTCATGTTCCTGTTTTTTAAAATCATCCCGATCAAGCCCCAATAGCTTGGCGATGTCGTCATCCGACCATTCGGCCAGCAATTCCACCGACCAGCCCAGCGTCGCTGCTGCATAGCGCAATGCTCCCAAGGCATGGCCAAGATCATGCTGGCAGTAGCGGAAAGCTCTCTCGCCGTATTTCCAGGCTTCCCGCCAATGGATTGAAGATAAGCCGATCAGTATGCCGGAATCGGGCAATATGCCTGCAAACCGACAACGCTGTTCAAGGCTATGATCGTGACTGACATAGTGGTAAACCCCTGATTTGATAAAGTTATCGCCAGGGATGGTGTGTATTCCGCTAACCCGCCGGGAGCGGGTGCGGTCATCGCCGGTGCTGATCAAATAAGCTTCGGTCGGGTGCAGGTTGCCGCTGGAAGGATTGCAGCGCAATGCCCAGCGGCTTGGGCCGTATTGTTTCCACGCCGACAGGCCGAAGGCTAATTCCAGCAATAAACCGGTATTAATCATGTTTAACGGTTTTGCCGGTATTGTTTCCGGGTTGTCCAGATCGCTAAACAAAGGTCCGAGTTCGGCTCCTGGTTTGGGCAGCGTGATAATCTCGCAACCGGAAAAATGCCGGAATTGATCGGGTTGGTCTTCCCAATCGATAGATTCCGGGCCTTTGGCGTAGCGCTCCAGGTGGTGCTTGGTGCGATTGTGGTAGTTCAGGACGGTTTCGGTTTGTTTGTTCATATGGGTTAAGTCCAAGGAGGAAAAGTCCTAGCCCAAAAGGCTACTAATTTAAGGCGTGACAAATCAGGAGTACAGGCTTTGCCTGTTCGCAAGCAGAGCTTGCACTCCATGTATATCTATTCATATCGTTTCGCCTTATAAGTTAGTAGTCGTTCAAAGGGCATAGGTTTCCATACAGCGCGTCATCCCTGCCGGGATGACGATGATACGATTTGCGTAGATATCTATGTCCAAAGAGGAATGGCCTTTTCCCATCTCTGCGCGATATTATATTTATTACGGGTTAATTAATCCGCTTGGACTCCATAGTCAAATCTTCAACCCAGCAGCCAACCGGGTTACCCAGATTCATGTCTTTATCTTCAAAGCGTACCAGAAAAACGCTGCGATCCGGCTCTTCTTCCACATGCCCAATCAGGGTGATTACTCCGCGAGTTCCGGCTTCGGCTAATACTTCGCCTTCGAGCCCATCGGGTATTGAGCCATCATCAGTAATCGTCTTGGCAGCATAAACGACATCACCTAACTCTAAATCTTCTACGTTCATTTCATATCTCCGTTTATTTTGTAGCAAAGCTTACATTGTCAGCTGGTTGTGTGAGAGAAACCTGTTTGATAACACGTTGTTTATTGTGTGCTTGTTTTGTTAAAACCTTATTAAACAAGCTTTTAATAAATAAATAACGAAATGGCATACAGGTTGCTTTAGGTATTAACAAGAACGATGCCAACCATTCAGGAGACTTTAGATGATTACATTAACAGAAAAGGCCATTAGTGCTGTCGGCCGTTTTATTGCCGGATCGGAAACACCGACAGCAGGTTTACGGATAGAAGTCACCGATGGCGGTTGTTCAGGTTATCAATACGGATTGAAACTCGAAGGCAGTCAAACGACGGAAGACACCGTTATTGATTGCGGCGAGGTGAAAGTGTTTATCGATCCGGTCAGTATGCCGATGCTCGACGGCATGTCCATCGACTTTCTCGACAGTATTGAAGGTTCGGGGTTTAAGTTTACCAACCCTAACGCGGCTAAAAGTTGCGCTTGCGGTACTTCGTTTAATACCAGTGCCGAGGGCGCCGGAACTAAAACCTGTTCTTAACCAATTAATCCGTAGGATGTGTTGACGAAGGAAGCGCATCAATCGCGAGTGATGCGCTTCGTACCTCAGCGCATCCTACAACCCATTTTAAGAGGATAAAACCATGTGGGACTATTCAGACAAAGTTAAAGAACATTTTTTTAACCCCAAAAATGCGGGCGCGGTCGTTGATGCCAATGCGACAGGCGAAGTGGGTTCAATCAGTTGCGGCGATGCGTTACGGCTGACCCTGAAGGTCGATGATGACAGTGAAATCATCCTTGAAGCCGGTTTTCAAACCTTCGGTTGCGGTTCGGCGATCGCTTCGTCATCGGTGCTGACCGAGATTATTAAAGGCATGACGCTGGATGATGCGTTAAAAGTGACCAACCAGGATATTGCCGATCAACTCGAAGGCTTGCCGCCGGAAAAAATGCACTGTTCGGTCATGGGTCGCGAAGCCCTGCAAGCGGCGATAGCGAATTATCGCGGCGAAGAGTGGAAAGACGACCATGAAGAAGGCGCGCTGATCTGCAAATGTTTTGCAATTGATGCAGTGATGATCGAGGAAATGGTTTGGGCCAATAAATTGCGCACCGTTGAAGATGTCACCAACTTTACCAAAGCGGGCGGCGGTTGCGCGGCTTGCCATGAAGATATTGAAGCAATTCTGGAAAAAGTGTTGGCCGAAAAAGGCGAGAAATTCGATCCTACTGCGGCACCGGTAGCGGCCCGTGAAAAAATCGCCGCCGTTAAAGCGCCGTTGACCAATTTGCAACGCATCAAAAAAATCGAGCAAGTGCTGGAGTCGTTAAGACCGGCATTGATGGCGGACGGCGGCGACGTAGAACTGGTCGAAGTCATCGGCAACACAGCTTACGTCAACATGACCGGCGCGTGTAACGGTTGCCAGATGGCGGCGATGACGATTGCGGGAATTCAACAGCGCTTAATGGAAGTGATGGGCGAATTTATTAAAGTCGTACCGGCATCGGAAATGTCGACGACTGCAAGGATGCAGGACGACTGCATGGATGCAGGAGGTAGAGCAACGCAGGGAGCAGTTGCCGAGGTAGAGCAATGCATGGAGCAATTGCCGGAATTAGTCAATATAGAGGTGGCGTGATGGCTGACATTTACCTGGATAACAATGCTACCACCAAGGTTGATCCTGCGGTGGTCGATGTGATGATTCCTTATTTCCTTGAGCAATACGGCAATCCATCATCGATACATAAATTCGCCGATGGCGTGGCGCGCGGACTTAAACAGGCCCGGCAACAGGTTCAGGCCTTGATCGGTTGCGAGCATGATTCTGAAATCATTTTCACCTCATGCGGCACCGAGTCCAACTCCACGGCGATTCTTTCCGCGATAAAAGCTCAGCCGAACAAGAAAGAAATAATTACCACCACGGTGGAGCATCCGGCGATTTTGAGCCTGTGCGATTATCTTGAAAAAGAAGGCTACACCATCCACAGAATGCCGGTCGATAAAGCCGGACGTTTAAACCTGGAATCTTATAAAAGATTGTTATCCGATCAGGTGGCGATTGTCTCGGTGATGTGGGCCAATAATGAAACGGGCACAATTTTCCCTGTCGCGGAAATGGCGGCTTTGGCAAACGCCGCAGGCGTGATGTTTCATACCGATGCGGTACAGGCGGTCGGCAAGATTCCGATGATGTTGCAGGATACCAAAATCGATATGTTGTCATTGTCGGGGCATAAGTTGCATGCGCCCAAAGGCATCGGTGTTTTATATCTGCGCCGCGGCACGCGTTATCGTCCTTTGTTGCGCGGCGGCCATCAGGAGCGCGGCAGAAGGGCGGGGACCGAAAACAGCGCTTCCATTGTCGGCCTGGGAAAGGCCTGCGAACTGGCGCTGGAGTATATCGAGTATGAAAACACCAAAGTCAAAGCCATGCGCGACCGCCTGGAGCAAGGTATTACCGGGCAGATTCCGCATTGTTTTGTGACCGGCGATATGTATAACCGTTTGCCTAACACGACTGACATAGCCTTTGAATATATAGAAGGTGAGTCGATTTTGATGTTATTGAATAAATTCGGTATCGCGGCATCGAGTGGTTCAGCCTGTACCTCCGGCTCTCTGGAACCGTCGCATGTAATGCGGGCCATGGATATTCCTTACACCGCCGCACACGGTACGATTCGTTTTTCCTTCTCGCGCTATAACTCGATGGCGGAAGTGGATGTGGTTTTGAAAGAAATGCCCGGTATTGTTGCGACTTTGCGCAAGTTGTCGCCGTATTGGTCGGGCGATGGGCCGGTGGCAAATCCTGAACAGGCTTTTGCGCCGACGTATTCGTAGTAAATCCCTCTCCAAAGGGAGAGGGTTGGGTGAGGGGAAATTAGCTTAAGTCTAGAAAAATCATTTCATCCACGAAAAACACAAAAAGCACGAAAATTTTCATAGAGATGCCGAACCGTAGATCATTACTTAAAGAATGTATTAATCAGATTTTTTTCGTGTCTTTCGTGTTTTTCGTGGACCAATTGCCGTTTTTAGCACAACCCCGGTTCGCCGGAAACGCCACCTCGCGCTACGCGCTTGGATGGTCTTATTCCGGCCTACGCCTGGTTCTTTAAATCCGGCTAATCGGTGTCCTATTAAAATCAGCACCAACGGTGAATTATGAAAACCCAAACCCGCCATATCATTATAGACGACACCACGCTCAGGGATGGCGAGCAATCGGCCGGTGTTGCTTTTTCGCTGGATGAAAAACTCATCATTGCAACGCAGCTGGCGGGCTTGGGCGTACCGGAACTGGAAATCGGCATTCCGGCAATGGGGCAGGCGGAACGGGAAGAAATCAGGGCTATTGTCGCTTTGGGATTGCCTTCAAAGCTGCTGATCTGGTCGAGAATGCGCCGCGATGATTTGCACGCCTGCCTGGACTTGAATGTGGACAAGGTCGATTTATCCATATCGGCTTCGGATCAGCATATTCAGCACAAGCTTAAGCAAAGTCGGCAGTGGGTTTTAAATACCATTACCAGCTGTGTTCAGGAAGCGCGAAGTTTGAATATGGAAGTGTGTGTCGGTATGGAGGATGCCTCGCGGGCGGATGTGGATTTCTTGATACGCATGGCCGAAACCGCGCAGCGGGCAGGGGCGAGCAGAATTCGTTTCGCCGATACGGTGGGCATTATGGAACCGTTCGGCGTATTTGAGACGATCAAAAAGTTAAGGGCAGCAACGGATCTGGAAATTGAAATGCACGCCCATGATGATTTAGGGCTTGCTACCGCCAATACGCTGGCAGCGGCATTGGCAGGTGCGACCCATGTCAATACTACGGTTAATGGACTGGGTGAGCGCGCCGGCAATGCCGCATTGGAAGAAGTTGTGCTTGGCTTAAAGCAATTATATGGCTTTGAAACCGGGGTTAATTTGCAGAATTTACCCGCCTTATCCGAGCAGGTTGCCCATGCATCGGGTGATGCAATCGGCAGCCGGAAAAGCCTGATCGGTAAAAGCGTATTCAGTCATGAAGCGGGCATTCATGTCGACGGACTGTTAAAGGACCCGAACAATTATCAAGGTGTCGATCCTGCCGTTGTCGGGCGCAGTCACCAGCTGGTTCTCGGCAAGCACTCAGGAACGCAGGGTGTGATTCACGCTTATCAACAAATCGGCATAGCGGTAAGCCGAATACAGGCACAAGCATTATTAACGCAGGTTAGGCGCTTTGTCAGTGATACGAAAAGATCACCTAAAACCGAAGAGCTTAATCTTTTTCATCAAAATCTTTAGAGGACGATTCATTATGAACGAACATATTGAACAGCAGTCATGCGAGCCGGAAGTTAAAGAAACGTTGGAAATACCGGATCAGGACGACCGTAATCCCGGTTCTTTTTTCAGGATACCTGCCCCGCCAATGCTCGGTAAAACAGGTTGGAGTTTAAATTAATTTTTGTTTTCCTCGTTCCCACGCGCTGCGTGGGAATGCAGTTAAGGCGCGCTGCGCCGCGAGTTATGGTCAGTATATAAAGATGCACATCGCACAAATACGGGACGCAGCGCGTCCCTCACGGCGTTCCCACGCAGCGCGTGGGAACGAGACTGAACGCGTCCGGCACTGCATTCCCACGCAGCGCGTGGGAATGAGGGTGAACACCTCCGCATCCAACAGGAGTTTAAAAAATGGTTATGGCCATATCAGATAACATTAAAAGCCAAGCACAAGTGCCGCAGGGCTTCCTGGCTCAATGGCATGAAGATGTCTACTGTGTTTTTGGCCGCGATCCTGCCGCGCATAGTGTCTGGGAAATACTGCTGACCTATTCGGGCGTCCATGCGGTTTTAATGCACCGGATCAGTCATCGGTTATGGAAAGCAAACTGGAAACTGGCCGCCAGGATTTTGGCCGCATCTGCCAGAATGCTGACCAATGTGGAAATTCATCCCGGCGCCACCATCGGCAGGCGACTATTTATCGACCACGCACTAGGCGTAGTGATCGGCGAAACGACAGAGATCGGCAATGATGTCACTTTGTATCACGGCGTAACGTTGGGCGGCACCACCTGGAACAAGGAAAAGCGTCATCCGACACTGGGCAATAATGTGCTGGTGGGTTCCGGAGCCAAGATTCTCGGGGCGATTACCTTAGGCAACAATGTCCGTGTCGGCGCCAATTCGGTGGTGGTTAAAGATGTGCCGCCTTGCTGTACGGTGGTGGGCATTCCCGGCCGTGTTATCCAAAGTAAAGGAACGCAAATTCAAAACCGGCACGGTATTGACCTGGATCATCATTTGATTCCCGATCCGGTTGGCAAGGCCATCGCCTGTTTGATTGAGCGGATTGATGAACTGGAAGCCAAACAAACGGAATCGCCCAAAGTGATGGCTGAAGAAAGTTGTGATCATTGCGATGCGGAAAGCGTCTGCACTCCCAAGAAAGAGAGCCCGGTAAAACTGGCGGCGAGGGTATAAATGGATCTGTTGGATTTTGAAGCGCAAGGCTTGTATTTTGAACAACCGGATGTTGCAGGCGTTAAAGAGATGATAGCAACCGCAGCGGAAAATTATGCGAATGGCGATGCCGAACTGCCTTTACTGAAAGCTTATTTTCTTGCGCCTGAGTCGTTGAACGTACTGGTGGCATTAAACCGTTTTTATTATTATCAACATCGACTGGAAGAAGCTTTAACTGCAACCACCAAAGCTCTGGTTGTGATCAGGCCGACGATAGCTTTTCCCGAGGATTGGCGGGAGCTGCAACCTACCCATGTTAGCGATGCAACGGCAGATTTATTAACCAATATCAGGCTGTATTTGTTTACCCTGAAAGCCGTCGGTTTTTTAAATATGCGTTTGGAGAATCTGGATTTGAGCCAGGCTATTTTTGAAAAGCTGGTAGAGCTTGATAGCAAGGACAGAATCGGCGCACAGGGATTATTGGAATTGGTGGTCAAGCGTAAAACAGATGTAGGTTGGATTAGCGCACCCGGCACATTTTAGGACGGAGTGCAGGCTTTGCCTGCAAGTTAATATCGGGCAAGCACCAAAAGTAGGCGCTTTACGACTGCATGGACAGATATTTGCTCCTGCAATATCTGCATTCACCACATCCATGTGGATTATGCAGAAGGTAGAGCAATGCAGGAGCAATTGCCGAGGCGAAGCTTGCACTCCTGTTATAGGGGAAGCAGTTGATACGTATGAGTTAGCGTAGCGCAACTCAACACAAATTTTTTTATTATCGGAGCAAGATCATGCTGAAAAAAGAGTTAACCGATGCATTACTGACCCTGATGCCCTTAGTGGTGTTTATTATTCTGGCGCTTTACCTTTTGATTCAGGATGCCTCTTCAGTCGGCCCTATTTAATTACCGGAGAAAACCCATGAGTTTTGAAGAAGAAATGGAAGAGTTGGAATCGGCGGAAGATTTTTTGCAATATTTTCAACTGGATTACATACCCAGTGTGGTGCATGTCAACCGTCTGCATATTTTGCAACGTTTTCATGATTATTTACAAAAAGCCGCTGATGAAATGCCTGAAAATGAACCGGCAAAGCGAGCTATCTACAGTAAATTGCTGATGCGAGCCTATCAGGATTTTGTCGAGTCCGACGCTCAAACCGAAAAAGTGTTTAAGGTGTTTGCAATGGGCGAGTTGTCGCAAACCGCATTTGTTTCTTTAAGCGATATAAAAACATGAAACCCGAGCGCTTCGACGAAGGCCGGTTTGAATTCGGTGAATCGGTTCGGGTTACCAGAAACGTCCGAAATGACGGTACTTATCCCGGTATGGACGTAGGCACTTTGTTAGTTCGCCGGGGGAGTGTGGGCAATATCCTTAATGTGGGCACTTTTTTACAAGATCAAGTAATTTTTACCGTCCATTTCCTGGCTATTGACCGAATGGTGGGCTGTCGACTGGAAGAGCTGATCGGTGGAGATGAACCTTGGAATCCCAGCCGCTTCGAGTTCAGGGACAAGGTGGTTTGCACTATCGATTTAGGCATGCAGGGCAATATCCTGTTTGCTAAAGGTACCGAAGGTGAAGTTTTTAAGGTGATCAGAGACAATGAACTGATTCAATACCATGTCGCTTTTCAGGGCAGAACGTTGCAAGTGCCTGAGACAGCTTTGGCTCCCGCACACCCTGAGTCATTTAACGAACCAGAGGTTTGATATGACTGTAATTGAAAAACCTATCCAGCTGGAAACTTACAATTTACTGAGGGCGGCTTTAGCCTTATTCAAAAAATCGCCTGATGAATTGGCGGAGGCTGAGTTACAGCAGGCGCAAACTCAAGCTTTAAATGAATTCAGGATTGAGAGCAGGGTGCTGAATACGCCTGAGGCGGCGGCAGTGATCATCACTGATCAAGAATTGCAGCAGGCCTATCAGGAAATCCGCGACCGTTATGATGATGACGCTGCTTTTTTCAGCGATATGGAAAAAAACCGGCTCAACAAAGCCGGCTTGCAGGCAGCATTGCACCGTCAGTGTAAGGTCAACACCGTGCTGGAATTGATTGCCAGTCGCGCGCCTGATGTCAGCGATGTCGACATCGGCATTTATTACCACCTCCATCCGGATCAATTTAATCGCCCTGAGCGGCGTGAAGTCAGCCATATCTACATTAGCATTAACCCGGATTATCCCGAAAATACCTACGAAGCGGCTTTAACGCGGGCTCAGGAACTTGCTGAAAAATTACATAAAAAGCCGCATAAATTTGCCGACCTGGCATTAAAGCATTCAGAATGTCCTACCGCTTTGCAAGGCGGCGTTCTGGGCACCGTACCGCGCGGCACGCTTTATCCTGAACTGGATGCGGTGCTGTTCAACTTAAAACCGGGTGAAGTCAGCGATGTGGTCAAATCGGAAATCGGTTTTCATGTGCTGATGTGCAAGAGCATACAAAAAGCCGAGACCTTGTCCCTGGCAAAAGCAACCCCAAAAATACGTCAGCTAATGAAAGAACGCGCCCGGCGTACCTGCCAGCGCGCCTGGTTAGCCGGTTTAGCCACTCCTGAATCTGAGGAAAGCACATCATGAGCGAGAAAGAAATCAAACACTGTTCTTTTTGCGGCATAGAGCAATCCGCTTCGGTACCTTTGATTGCCGGTAGCGAAGGTTATATTTGCGGGGCTTGCGTGTCATTAGCCAATCAGGTGGTAACCAGCTGGAGCCGTAAAAAAGAGCTTTCCGAAATGCAGGGCGCATTGCCTATCCCTGCAAAAATCAAGGAACATCTCGACCGATACATTATCGGCCAGCATCTTGCCAAAGAAATATTGGCGGTTGCCGTGTATAACCATTACAAACGCCTCAAGCACGAAAGCGGCGATGCGGGCCTGGGCGAGTTCGACAAGGATGTGGAAATCGGTAAGTCCAACATTCTGTTGATCGGACCGTCGGGTACCGGTAAGACGCTGTTAGCCAGTACCCTGGCGAAAATTGTCGGCGTACCGTTTGTTATCGCCGATGCGACAACACTGACCCAGGCCGGTTATGTCGGCGATGATGTGGAAAATATCCTGGTCAGGTTGCTGGATGTCGCGGAAGGCAATATGGTCAATGCGGAATGGGGCATAGTTTACCTGGACGAAATCGACAAAATCGCCCGCAGTCCCGAACAGCAAACCGGAACCCGCGATGTGTCCGGCGAAGGCGTACAACAGGCATTGCTAAGACTGGTCGAAGGTTCTCACGTTAAGATTCCGGCCAAAGGACGTAATAAGGACGGCGACATAACCATGGATACGCGCAATATCCTGTTTATTGCCGGCGGTTCATTTCCGGGCCTGGAAAAACATGTCGAAAAACGCTTGGTACCGACCAATTCCGCTATCGGTTTTCATGCCGAAGTGAATAAAACGGCTGAAAAACCGACATTGGACGATATGCTGAATGCGACACAACCCAGTGATTTACGCAAATTCGGCTTGATCCCCGAGTTTATCGGTCGTTTTCCGGTATTGGCGCCCTTGGAAGCGCTTGATGTTGACGCCTTGATTCGGGTTTTGACCGAACCCAAAAATGCGCTGGTGCGTCAGTATCAACAACTGTTTGCCTACGAAGGCGTGGAGTTGAAATTTGAGCAGGAGGCCCTGATTGAAATCGCCAAAAAAGCCATCGAGCGTGAAACCGGGGCGCGCGGTTTACGCAGCATCATGGAGCAGATCTTGCGAAAAACCATGTTCGATATTCCATCCGTCGATGACGTTGAGCAATGTATTGTCGATGCCGATGCGGTTAAAGGGGAGGGCGAGATCAGGTTAGTAAGAAAGGCCGAAACCAAACTCAGGCAGCAGGCTGGATAGAGCGACCCTATAAACATTACCTCGTTCCCACGCGCTGCGTGGGAACGAGAAAACAAAACAAACGATGAGAACCTTATGAAAACCGAAGACAAAATTCGCGCTCAACTGGCAGACAATCCGATCATCCTGTACATGAAAGGCGTACCGACTGATCCGCAATGCGGATTTTCCGCCAAATCGGTAGGCGTGCTCAATACGACCAAGATCCCTTACGCTTATGTGAATGTGCTGGAAGCGCCTTTTATCCGCGAAAAGTTACCGAGCATTTCGCATTGGCCGACTTATCCGCAATTGTTTGTTAATGGAGAACTGGTGGGCGGCTGCGACATTATTGAAGAAATGTCTAACAACGGCAGTTTATTACCCTTATTAACGAGCGCCGCGCCGAAAAAAGCGGAAGCTGAAAATGACGCGTTAAGCGTTAGCGAGGTTACGCAACTGGTGCAGCAGGGTATTGACGATGCCAAAGTGATCGTCGAAGGCGAAGGCTGCGATTTAACGATCACCGTGGTCAGTTCGCAATTTAACGATTTAACGATAGTAAAAAAACAGCAGCTGGTTCTGGCAACCTTAAAAGAACCTTTGGCTTCGGGCAAGCTTCATGCAGTCAGCGTTAAAGCGTTTACCCCGGATGAATGGCAGGATAAACAACAGGCCGGCGGGCTGCTGCAAATACAGCATTAAATTACCGACGTTAAGCAATGGATAAGAAGCTGGTTTTTAAATCAAGCTCTTGTGGATTTACCTGTTATTAATGAGAAGCTACCCGCTCAGCGAGGAAATCATGGCTAAAGTAGGCGTTTTTTTTGGGACGGACACCGGCAATACGCGGCGGATTGCAAAAGATATTATAACGACGTTGGGTTCGGATATTGCCGCCAAGCCGGTGAATATTCGCAATGCCGAAGTGGCTGATTTGCAGGCGTATGACACCTTGATTGTAGGTACGCCAACTTATGGCGAAGGCCAATTGCCCGGCTTATCAACCGGTAATGCGACGGCAAGTTGGGAGGAGTTTTTGCCGACGCTGGCCGGGCAGGATTTTAGCGGTAAAAAAGTGGCAATTTATGGGCTGGGGAATCAAAAAAGCTATCCGGTGGAATTTGTTGATGCGATGTTTTATTTGTATGAGCAGTTTAAACAATGCGGCGCCACCATGATTGGCGCATGGGATACCGAAGGTTATAACTTTCAACGATCTAAAGCCGTCGTCGACAACCGTTTTGTAGGCTTGGCATTGGATCAGGAAAACCAAAAAGAGCTTACGCCCGAAAGACTGGAAACATGGTTGAAAATGCTGGCAGAGGCTTGGGGTTAAAGTCAGGATCAGCCATGGCAAGCCACAACACAAAACCAGCCTGCACTCGTGATGAATTGGATGAAGCCGGCTATTTAACGCGGAAAATCCGTTTTAAAAAACAGCCGGTTTCGGCCGTTATTTTCGTGTTTGAAGGCATTGCCTATGCGTATGTCAACCATTGAATGCATATGCACAGACCGTTAAATTGCGAGCAGGACGCCATCTTTGATGAAACCGGCTTATATCTGCGTTGTTCGATGCACGGTTTTATTTTCGACCCCAAAACCGGAGAGTGTCAAAGTCCGGTTTGCTTTGGACAACGCTTGCAATCGCTACGTCTGGAAGAGATTGACGGCACCCTCTATTTTGCCGAAAAGCATCTGACACTTATCGATTGAACGGTGATAGCGATGATAGAAGAATTAGCGGTCGTGGTGAAAATAGAAAACCATCAGGTCTGGGTCGAAAGCGGACCAAACAGTGAGTGCGGAGGTTGCCTGCAAAAAGCCTCGTGTACAACCAACGCAATCGGCAGCGTTCTTAAGAAAAAGTCAGTGCCGGTCGATAGCGATATTCAACTGAAAACCGGCGATGAAGTCATGGTTGCTATCGATGAAAACCTGCTGCTCCGCGCGTCCCTGTTATTGTATCTGGTGCCGTTAATAGCGTTGTTTACAGGCGCCGGCATGGCCGACTGGCTGTTTGCTGATGCCCTATATGCGGATTTATGGATTGCCGGCAGCGCCGTACTGAGCTTTACAGTTTCGCTGTGGCTAATCAACAAAGCGCAAAGTCTGTTGATACTGAATTATTACGCCCGGCCTGTCGTAGTAAGGAAGATCTAAACCTTAATGCCGGTATGAATGTTTGGGCCATTGATAAAGATATTCCGCTTAAGCTGCTGTTATTGGAGCTGGTGCATCGTTACGGTGAAAATACCTTGGCGTTGAATAATCAGGAGCGGCATTTTCAAGCTATCGAACTATGCACGGTTAGCGAACCGGATATTTCCGCCTATATCTACACCTTCGGTCAGAATGCAGGACGTTACGGCATAGACCTGAAATATCCGATTTCCATGCATAACATTGTCGGTGAAAACGAAAACCTGACTTTGGACCAAATCATAGAGATCATCTCCACCCATCTTTTTTAAATTTTGCACAGTATGACTCATGAACAACAAACCGGATTTCGCTATTTCGTCAGTTACAGCGGCGTCAAACTCCCGTTAAAGCAGGTCAACGAAATAACCGAAGACAGCTTAAACAATCGAAACACTTATTATCGTAGTCGTTTTGATGGCCGGGACAGAATGCTGCTTTGCCGGAAAGTTGTTTATGGCGAGGTTGAATCCGAACATCAGTATCAATATTACGAGTGTGGTGCTTTAAAGCGTGCGCAAATAACCGAAGACGATGAAGTGCGTGAGATTCAGTTTAATGAGTCCGGCGAGATGGCGTGACTCCATAGGCATCAATTTAAGAGATAACACCACGAAGACACGAACGACTGCATGGATGCAGGAGGTAGAGCAACGCATGGAGCAGTTGCCGAGAGCGCGAAGAAAAAACCAAGGTAAAAACTTCGTGTTCTTCGTGTCTTCGTGGTGAATTAATCATGTTATTGATTGAATATATTTAAGCCTTGTCGGGCATGCTTTTCATACCCGACGATCCCAAGCTTAAATATTGCAACGGCCTTTCTATTTATCCATGATCATTCTCTCACCTAATGTGGTAGTCGGGCAATGATCTACAGTTCGGGGCAGCGCGGTAGGATGGTTAGAGCAACGCGGCTTGTAAAGCACGAAGTGAAATCCATCGTATAGGCGATTGATTGTGATGGGTTTCGGCTATCGCCTCTCCCCATCCTACGAGCTGCTGAGTAGTTACTTTAAATTAAAGTTTCAGACGCCATACAACTTACGTTTACGCCAGAAAGTTGCCCTGCTCATACCCAGCAACCGGGCGGCTGTTGTGACCATGCCCTTGCTTTGCTCCAGCGCTTGACGAATCGCGGCTGTTTCTTCTTCTGCTGATAATGGCACAGATTGCCGGATTTCTTGATTAACAACACGCGGCTCTCTAAATTCCGGCGGTAATTCAGATAAACGTAAAGTCGTGCCACGACCTACTGCAAAAGCATATTCCACAATATTATGCAGCTCCCTGATATTGCCCGGCCACGGATAGTCGAGCAAAATCCGCATGGCTTGCGGTTCAATTTTTTCAATTTTTCTAAAATTTTCGGCATTATGCCGGTTGATAAAATGCCATATCAATAAACTAATATCTTCCCGGCGTTCCCTTAATGGCGGGATAAAAACAGGGACGACTCTTAACCGGTACATCAAATCTTCACGGAAACGTCCGCTTTTTACTTCTTCCCTTAATGATCGATGGGTTGCGGCCACTATGCGTACATCAACATCAATAGACCGGTCGCCCCCCACCGGAATATAGTTTCTTTCCTGAATTACTCTGAGCAGTTTAGCCTGTAGCTCAAGCGGAAGTTCGGCTACTTCATCCAGAAACAAGGTTCCGCCATGAGCACGTTGAAATAATCCGCTATGGTCTTTGATCGCCCCGGTAAAAGCGCCGCGCACATGACCGAACAATTCGCTTTCCAGCAAGTTGCTGGACAAAGCCGCGCAATTTATCGCCAGAAAAGGCGCGCTATGACGCGCGCTAAGATCGTGAATTGCCTTTGCGACCAGTTCCTTCCCGGCCCCGCTTTCGCCTCTTACCAGCACAGTCGCTTCTGTTTCCGCGGCATTTGCAATAATCTGAAAAACGTCATGCATGGCCGGTGAACGGCTTAATATTCCGTGAAAATTCTGGCCACCAAGATCCGGTTTGCCAATCTCGACTGAAACTTTCCGTAAAAGCCCATTTGCCACAGGTTCCGATACAACAGCAAGCATGCCTATGCCGCCGGCAAAAACGCCTTCCTTATCATGTAAAATCTGCACAACTTTTTTTACCTCGAGTTTGTTACCGTCAGTCCGGGATATTTTTACAAGCTGTTCCTGATTGTTACCGGCATCAGTAATCACATATTCTTGCAAACAGGATTTTCCGGCAACATCCTCTCGCCGTAATCCTGATAATTCTTCCATACCAAAACTCCAATATAGAACCTGTTGATCTTTATTAACAATATAAACAGACGCTGAATCACAAAGATCAAGTATTTTGACCAAAAGCGTTTTACTGTCGAATTGCGCCAGCCATAGAGGGTTGTTTTCGGAAAATAATGCTGTTTGTTTCATAAGGGTCTCAGTGAATCATCTGGCTGTTTCATCGAGACTATACATGAAACAACAAAACTAAAGAAATTAATATTCATTATTAATAATTCAATATAAAAATCAATTGATTAAAATTTTTTATGTCTCTTGGCATGGTTTTAGCCTAAGTCATATTGTGATAGTTACGAATGTCTGGCTTTCATACAGCGTTTTCAAATTCAGTTAATTACTAAAATAGCCGCTATGCCTATTAAAACTATGGTGTGACGGGAGCGGAAGCTTTGCCTACATGGATGTAGGTAAGGGGCGAGAGCAGGAGCGGAAGCTTTGCCTACATGGATGTAGGTAAGGGGCGAGAGCAGGAGCGGAAGCTTTGCTTGCCAATGCAGGCGAAGCCCGC
>JAURZV010000051.1 GCA_030653175.1 Methylobacter sp. | reverse complement strand
TTATCGCCTATATGACAGGCAATCGCATAAGATGAATCAGTCGGGTAAACGATAACGCCACCTTTACGGATTATTTCCACGGCACGATGTATCAAGCGCAGCTGCGGACTCTCCGGGTGTATTTCAAAAAATTGAGCCATTGATGAGTGCTGATTAGTAGAATTTGGAGGGGATTATACCGTACATCCTCATAGGCTTGCAGTTGAAAAGTCTGGATAAATTCGATTACCACTTTCAAACCGCCCAAGCGATCATGGCACTAAGACCTTCTGCCTACTTGTTTACGCAGCTCTCATCAAATGTTAAACAGCATGCAAATTTTGTCCCGAAAGGCTATCGGGTGGACTGAAGTTGCCTGACGAAAACCGGAAATGAACCCAAAAGTAGCAATTTTGGTGGCCGTAAAACCTAGCCTGATGAAAAATGAACAATTTCTTCCCGCCGCGTCGCGCACGATGGTTGATCTGCGGCACATTGCCGTTTTACGCGAAGAATGAGAGTTTGGCACACAACGATAATGCCTGAACAGGAGTGAGCTAGACGCAGCTCGGACCAGCCATGGACCAGCGGGCACAAATAAAAAAGGCCCCGATCAGATCGGAGCCTTTGGAATTCATGGTGCCCAGGGGCGGAATCGAACCGTCGACACGAGGATTTTCAGTCCTCTGCTCTACCGACTGAGCTACCTGGGCATTTTGAGGTGTTACTGATTTTTTGCAGTGGTGCCCAGGGGCGGAATCGAACCGTCGACACGAGGATTTTCAGTCCTCTGCTCTACCGACTGAGCTACCTGGGCGGAACTACAAAAGAGCGCCATTAGACTCGATTATGTGCCGACAGTCAATAAATAATGTTTTTTATTGGGGCGGATTTTGGCCGGTCGGGGTGTTTTCGTTCCTGAACAGGTTAATAATAGAACTAAAGACTTTTTTCACGCCCACCCATATCCGCGGCAACAGCCAGATCATCAGCAGGATAAAGCCCGCCAGCGCTATTAAAAACAGTATCGGATGATTGATGCATGCCCAAACGCCGGCTATCACGACGACATCCTCGCTGATCGATGCAATCCAGTTGCTAAAGGGTTCCGGGGATGTATTGATCAACACCCGGCTTCCGGCTTTGGTCGCATGCGACCCTGCGGCCAGGCCGCCGCCCATAATGGCTGCGGCTAATTCAACGACAGGATTCAAGTCTCCAACCGCTCCGGCCGCGAGCATGGCTCCTGCCGGAATACGGATAAAGGTATGTATCGTATCCCAGCCGGTATCGACGCCCGGCATTTTATCGGCAAAAAATTCGATAAGATACATGACACCTGCCGCGCCCATGACCATCGGGTTAGCGACTATTTGCAAATCCGGCGGCAGATCGATATTTCCGGTATTGGCAAGGTAACCCAGCGTGAACAGCGTCGCGTACAGGTTAATGCCGCTGGCCCACGCCAACCCCATTGTTAAGGCCAGGGTTGTTGATATTTGATCAAGTGCGTCCATTAGAGTGCCCTTTTTCTAACTATTTTACTCAGAGTAGCATATTTTCCTGAACCTTCGCTAAACCGTATCCGGCACGCTAATATGACCCTGTCTTCATTTTTTCGCACATTTAAATTCAGACCATGTAAAATTAATCCATGTGTTTGGTAATTTTAGGATTTTAAAGTGTTTAGAGGAACAACAATACTTTCCGTTCGCCGGGGCGACAAAGTTGTGATCGGCGGCGACGGCCAGGTCACATTGGGCAACACGGTGATGAAAGGCAATGCCCGCAAGGTGCGCCGTTTATATCACGATAAAGTCATTGCCGGTTTTGCCGGAGCAACGGCGGACGCGTTCACTTTATTTGAGCATTTTGAAGGCAAGCTGGAAAAACACCGCGGCAATTTAACCCGAGCCGCCGTGGAAATGGCTAAGGACTGGCGTACCGACCGCGCTTTGCGCAAACTGGAAGCATTGCTGACCATTGCCGATGCAAAAACGTCACTGATTATTTCCGGTACCGGCGATGTTATCGAACCTGAATTCGACTTGATGGCGATAGGCTCCGGCGGGGCTTTTGCCCAGGCCGCCGCACGTGCATTACTGGAAAACACCGATCTTAGCGCCCGCGAAATTGTCATCAGGTCTTTAAATATAGCTGCCGATATTTGTATTTATACCAACCACAATTTGCGTATTGAAGAACTCGACGCCGAACCTAACGAGTAAACGAATGACTCAAATGACCCCCAAAGAAATTGTAAGCGAGCTGGACAAGCATATTGTCGGCCAAGCCAATGCCAAGCGTTCTGTCGCGATCGCGCTACGTGACCGCTGGCGCCGCCAACAGGTTGACCCTGCCCTGCGTGAAGAAATCACCCCTAAAAATATTTTAATGATTGGCCCTACCGGTGTCGGTAAGACTGAAATTGCCCGCCGTCTCGCGCGTCTGGCAAATGCGCCTTTTATTAAAATTGAAGCCACCAAATTTACCGAAGTCGGCTACGTCGGCCGTGATGTCGATTCCATTATCCGTGACTTAGTCGATACCGCCGTCAAAATGACCCGCACGACAGAAATGGACAAGGTTGAAAACAAGGCTTTCGATGCCGCCGAGGACAGAATTCTTGATATTCTGCTGCCCAGAGCGAATGGCGGCATGCTGTCCGACACGGAAGAATCGACCCGCCAAAAAATGCGCAAGAAATTACGTGAGGGCAATCTGGATGACAAGGAAATTGAAATCGATGTGCATCTTGCACCGGTGGGCGTTGAAATCATGGCGCCTCCCGGCATGGAAGAAATGACCAGCCAGTTGCAAGGCATGTTCCAGAACCTGGGTTCGGGCAAAACCCGCTCCCGCAAAATGAAAATCAACAAGGCTTTGAAGGTTTTACAGGACGAGGAAGCGGCCAAACTGGTTAATGAAGATGACATCCGGTTACGCGCGGTAGAATCCGTTGAGCAAAACGGCATCGTGTTCCTGGACGAAATTGACAAAATCTGCAAACGTTCCGAACTGGGCGGCGGCGAAGTTTCCCGCGAAGGCGTACAACGGGATTTGTTGCCGTTGGTTGAAGGCACTACTGTCAGCACCAAGTACGGCTCTATCAAAACCGACCATATTTTGTTTATCGCATCGGGGGCGTTCCACTTGACCAAACCGTCGGATTTAATCCCCGAACTGCAAGGCCGCTTCCCTATCCGCGTTGAACTGGATGCGCTCTCGGCCGATGATTTTGTGCGCATTCTGACCGAGCCGGATGCTTCGTTAACCGAGCAATATACCGCGTTACTGGGTACCGAGGGCGTATCGCTGTCGTTTTCTACAGACGGCGTCAAGCGCATTGCCGAACTCGGCTGGCAGGTGAATGAAACCACCGAAAACATTGGCGCCAGAAGATTGCACACAGTTCTGGAGCGGTTACTGGAAGATATTTCCTTTAACGCCCCGGATCTTATGGGAAAAAACATCCTTATCGATGCCGCTTATGTTGATGATCATTTAGCCGAGTTTGTTGAAGACGAGGATTTGAGTCGTTATATCCTGTAGACGCAAGGTTAAAGGCAAAAATGTGTCCCTACTACCTTGCGCCCTTAGCCTTTTACCTTTTGCCTTATATTGTTTATGCGCCTAACCGCAAAACCTGCCAATACCCATCCGACTGAAATCAAGCTGCATCAGGTTTCCAACATTGTTGAAATCAGCTTTGATGACGACAGCGTGTTTCAATTGCCAAGTGAATATTTGCGCGTCTACACGCCTTCGGCGGAAGCGGCAGGTCACGCGCCCGGACAGGAAGTTCTACAGGTCGGCAAGGAAGATGTCACCATTAAAGAGATCAAGCCGATAGGTAATTATGCAGTCGCCCTTGTATTTAGCGACGGCCATGACAGCGGCATTTATACTTGGGATTTGTTATATAAATTGGGCGCCGAATACCAGACTTTATGGGCTAATTATCTCCATAATCTGGAAGCTGCCGGATATAAACGCAAAGAACCGCTACAAAACTAACTTCATCGTTGATGACATAGGTACAACAATGACCACTAACACCACCCATTTCGGATTTAAACAAGTAGCCACAGAAGACAAAGTCAATCTGGTACGCGGCGTATTTGATTCCGTTGCCGGACAATACGACATCATGAATGACCTGATGTCATTGGGCATCCACCGCATCTGGAAACGTATTGCCGTGCAACTCAGCAATGTGCGCAAAGGCGAGCAAGTGCTTGATCTGGCCGGCGGCACCGGCGATTTAACCACGCTGTTCGAAAAACGCGTCGGCGCGGAAGGCCAAATCGTCCTGGCCGATATTAATTCCGAGATGCTGCGCACCGGACGCGACCGGCTGATCGACAGAGGCCTGGTCGGCAATATCCGCTATGCGCAAGTCAATGCCGAATGCCTGCCCTTTGAAGACAATACTTTCGATTGCGTCTGCATTGCCTTCGGCTTGCGTAATGTCACCGATAAAGATGCCGCGTTGCGCTCCATGCACCGCGTCCTTAAACCCGGCGGCCGCGTTATCGTGCTGGAATTTTCGCATCCGGTCGATAAAATCACCGAAAAGGTCTACGATTTTTATTCCTTCAAACTGCTACCCAAAATTGGCAAAATTGTTGCGAAAGATGAGGACAGTTATCGCTATCTTGCCGAGTCTATCCGCATGCATCCCAAACAGGATGAGCTGAAAAAAATGATGGAAAACGCAGGTCTCGAACGCTGCGAATACTTCAACATGACACAAGGCATCGTCGCCGTTCATAGAGGTTATAAAATCTAGCATGTCCATCAAACCCTTGCTGATTGGCGCACTGGAAGCCACACTCAATCAATATCTTGCCTTGGATCAGGACAGCGGCTATTTTTTAACGCCGCTGGCCGGTAAAGTCATTGCCGTTACCGTTCAGCCGTTTGATGAAACCATTTACCTGTGCCCGACTACCGATTCCATTCAGTGCCTGGATCAGTTCCCTGACCAAGCCGACACCCGCCTGACCGGCTCGATTTGGGCGCTGGGCTTAATGGGACTCAGTTCAACGCCGATGCGTTCTGTTTTCTCGGGCGAGGTAAAAATTGAAGGCGATATGCAAACCGGCCGCAAATTTCAGGAGCTGTTCGCCAAGCTGGACATCGATCTGGAAGAAAAACTGTCGCATGTCACCGGCGATATAATCGCCCATAAAGTGGCAAGGTTTTTTCGCGCCGGGCAGAGCTGGAGCAAAGATTCGGTTGAAACCTTCAGACTGAACGCCGCAGAATTTTTGCAGGAAGAAACCCGCGATTTACCGTCAGCGCCTGAAGTGGATATTTATTACGCCCAGGTTGATGAGTTACGCACCGATTTTGATCGATTGCAAAGCAGGGCTGAACGGCTGAAAAATATTTTAGGCACAAGGCACAAGGCACAAGACTAAAAAAGCTTTCACCTGTTGGCTTTGTTATACTGTGGTTACCCTAAAAGCTTACCGGACAGTGTTATGGCAACAATCACTTTTGATACATTAAAATTTGTTGAAAAGCTCAAAGCAGGCGGTATCCCTGATGAACAAGCTAAGGCCATATCTGAGGCATTCCGTGATGCCTCAGGGGAAGCTGACTTGGTTTCAAAAAAAGATCTGCAAATTGAACTTGCCCCAATTCGAGCGGATATTAATCTAATTAAGTGGATGTTGGGTATCTTGTTAGGTGGCGTATTAACGTTAATTCTTAAAGCATTTTTTCCACTATAGTCTAGTCTATAGCCCACCATTAAAACCATTTAGTTGATGGGCACAAAATGCACTGCCCACTCTACAAATAAAGGTAACTCGTGATCCGCCCTAAATTATTATTGCGTCTGATCCATATTAACTGGGTTCTGGTCTTTCACGGCCTGGACGAAATCGTTTTAAAAACCCATTTATTCCGACCTGTCCGTTATTTAGCGGTTTTCTCCCCCAACTTCTGGCTCAGAAACTCATCAGACTCTCGCGGTGTCAGAATCCGGCGCGCACTGGAAGATTTGGGCCCTATTTATGTCAAATTCGGCCAGGCCTTATCTACCCGAAGAGATCTGTTGCCCGATGACATCGCCGATGAACTGATCAAACTACAGGACCGGGTTCCGCCTTTTGCCAACGAACTTGCGCGCAGCATTATTGAAAAAGAACTGGGCATGTCTATCAGCGACGCGTTTGCCGAGTTTGATGCCGAACCGCTGGCCTCGGCGTCAGTCGCACAGGTTCATACCGCCGTCTTGCACAGCGGAGAAAGCGTTGTGGTTAAAGTACTGCGTCCCGACATAGAAAGTCGCATACGCTCGGATATAGGGCTGCTCTACGAACTGGCCCGTTTTGCCGAGCGCTTCTGGGCCGACGCAAGAAGATTACGCCCTATCGATGTCGTTGCCGAATTTGAAAGAACCACGCTGGATGAACTCGATCTGGTCAGGGAGGCCGCCAATGCCTCCAAATTGCGCCGCAACTTCGAGAATTCCGACATCATCTACATCCCGGAGATTCACTGGCCGCTAACGCGCCGGAAAGTTCTGGTCATGGAAAGGATTCACGGCATACCGGTAGGTAACATCGACCAGCTTAGAGAAGGCGGCGCCGATTTTAAATTGCTCGCCGAACGCGGCGTGGAAATCTTTTTCACCCAGGTGTTCAGGGATAATTTTTTCCATGCCGACATGCATCCCGGCAATATTTTCGTCGATCTGCCGGCCAAATATATCGCTGTCGATTTTGGTATCGTCGGCACCCTGTCATTATCAGACCAGCACTACCTGGCGGAAAACTTTCTGGCTTTTTTCAATCGCGACTATCGCAAAGTGGCCGAGATGCATGTCGAATCCGGCTGGGTTTCCGAATCGACCCGGATAGAAGAATTTGAATCCGCAATACGCACCGTTTGCGAGCCGATTTTTGAAAAGCCGTTAAAAGACATTTCCTTCGGTCAATTGCTGTTGCGTTTATTCCAGACTGCGCGGCGTTTCGATATGCACGTTCAACCTCAGCTGGTCTTGCTGCAAAAAACCCTGCTCAATATCGAGGGCTTGGGGCGACAACTTTACCCTGACCTGGATTTATGGCAAACCGCCAAACCTTTCCTTGAAAAATGGTTTCATGAGCGCATCGGCCCTAAAGCCAAAATCGACAAACTCATCAAACAGTTTCCCGACTTTGCCCAGCAATTCCCCGAAATCCCCTCTTTGATTTATAAAGCGCTGGACAATGCCGCTCACGCAAAGCAGCATGTCGAAATACAAAACAGGGAATTAATGCTGCTGCGCGAACAAATGGATAACAATCATCGCAGAACGGTCTGGGCTATGCTGATCAGCGCGGCAGTCATCAGTGCGGCGGTGTTGTTTCAATAATTAAATTCTGTAGGCCGGAATAAGCCTGTTCGAGCGCCGGCAAGAACGGGCGTTGCCTACATGGATGTAGGTAAGGGGCGTGAGCAGGAGCGGAAGCTTTTCCGGCACACGCGCTAATTCGTGTTTGCAAGCCGGACGGGGCATGTTGCCCCGTCCGAAACGTTTTGCGTTGATTAAGTTCAACCACTTTGCTTAGAAATTGCAGAAACGTTAGGAGCGGGGTTGCAAACCCCGTTCCGCTTGATAGTGCGGCGGTCATCAGCGCGGCGGTGGTGGTGGTGTTTCAATAATTAAATTCTGTAGGCCGGAATAAGCCTGTTCGAGCGCCGGCAAGAACGGGCGTTGCCTACATGGATGTAGGTAAGGGGCGTGAGCAGGAGCGGAAGCTTTTCCGGCACACGCGCTAATTCGTGTCCTTCGTGGTGAATAATTACTTCGTTTTTTCATACAAAGAGAGGTGCAAAAATGGTAACACTGGAAACGCCAATCTGTGATTTCGGCAAGAAAGCGATCGATTTTGAATTGCCCGGCGTTGACGGGCGCACGTGGTCTCTGCAACAGTGCATGGGCAAGAAAGGCCTGTTGGTGATGTTTATCTGCAATCATTGTCCGTATGTCAAAGCCGTGCAGGACCGGATTGTCAGAGATACGCAGGAACTTAAAGCGCTGGGCATCGAATCGGTAGCGATCATGTCCAACGATACGGTTGAATACCCCGCCGATTCATTCGACAACATGAAACGGCTGTCCGAACAATTGAATTTTAGCTTCCCTTATTTGCTTGATGAAACGCAACAGGTCGCCAAGGCTTACGGCGCTGTCTGTACACCGGACTTTTTTGGCTATAATGCCGACTATGAACTGCAATACCGCGGACGGCTGGATGCCAGCCGCAAGGAAACCGCACCTGAAGGCACCAAACGGGAATTATTTGAAGCAATGAAACTGGTCGCCGAAACCGGTCACGGCCCACTGGTGCAAATCAACAGCATCGGTTGCTCCATCAAATGGAAACAAGATTAACCCTAAACCCAACGTCTGTGGGAGGGGCTTTAGCCCCGACAATCGGGGCTGAAGCCCCTCCCACAGACGAAACACAACCCACACAATGAGAGCGTAATATGTCAATTAAGAGAATGGTAGATCTGGACTTGTCGGGCAAACGGGTATTAATCCGTCAGGATCTGAATGTACCGGTAAAAAACGGCAAAGTGACCAGCGATATTCGTATCCAGGCCAGCGTACCCACTATTGAAAAAGCCCTGGCTGCGGGTGCTGCGGTCATGGTGCTATCGCATCTGGGTCGACCTGTTGAAGGCCAATACGACGAAGAGTCTTCGTTGAAACCGGTCGCCGAACGCTTATCCAGCCTGCTGGGCAAGCCGGTCAGACTGGAAAAAGACTGGCTCGACGGCATCGCCATACAGCCGGGCGAAGTCGTGCTTTGCGAAAATGTGCGCTTTAATATCGGCGAAGAAAAAAACGACGATGCGCTGGGTAAAAAAATGGCGGCTCTTTGCGACGTATTTGTGATGGATGCTTTCGGCACCGCACACAGAGCACAAGCGTCAACCCACAGCGTAGCCAAATTCGCACCGATTGCTTGCGCGGGCCCATTGTTAGCCAGCGAACTGGACGCGCTGGGCAAAGCCCTGGAAACACCGGCCAAGCCGTTGGTTGCCATTGTCGGCGGCTCTAAAGTATCGACTAAATTGACGGTGTTAAAATCGCTGTCGGAAAAGGTCGACCAGTTAATCGTCGGCGGCGGCATTGCCAACACCTTTATTGCAGCCGCAGGTTTCCCGGTCGGCAAATCGCTCTATGAAGCCGATTTGCTGGACGAAGCCAGACGCTTGATTGCCGCCGCCAAAAGCAACGGTTCCGACATTCCGATCCCCGTTGACGTGGTTTGCGCCAAGGAATTTTCAGAAACCGCCGTTGCTACCGTTAAAAAAGTGGCCGATGTCGAAGCGGATGACATGATCATGGATATAGGGCCTGAAACCGCAAAACAGTATGCCGAGCTATTAAAAACCGCAGGCACCATTGTCTGGAACGGCCCGGTCGGCGTGTTTGAATTCGACCAGTTCGGCAACGGCACCAAAGTGCTGGCAACCGCGATTGCCGAAAGCAAGGCGTTCTCGATAGCAGGCGGCGGCGATACCTTGGCCGCTATCGACAAATACGGCATTAACGATGACGTGTCTTACACCTCGACCGGCGGCGGCGCATTCCTTGAATTTCTTGAAGGCAAAGAACTTCCTGCCGTTTCTATGTTAAAATCAAAACAATAGGCACAAGGCGAAAGGCAAAAGGCAAAAAACCTTTTGCCCTGAGCCTTTAGCCTTTAACTCACTAAATCAGGATTAAAAATGGCCAGAGTCACTATCGAAGATTGTTTAGAACACGTTGAAAACCGCTTCAAACTGGTTTTGTTAGCCAGCACCAGAGCGCGCCAACTCAGCCACGGTGCGACTGAATTTGTGCCTCGCGGTAAAGACAAGGATACGGTTGTCGCCTTGCGCGAAATTGCGGCAGGTCATGTCACGACTGAAAACGTCAATCTGCTGCATCGTGTCGGCGAAGCCCATGATCACCATAACCCGATGTTCTAATTCATAGAGCCTATGCTGGAAATAGCGGACACGATCGAGCTGGAACGCCCTCAGGACAAACTGATCCGGCGTTTATGCACGACCTTGTCCGGCTATCTGGATCAAACCCAAATCGACCAATGCGTCCGTGCTTATGAAGTCGGCGCGACCGCTCATGAAGGTCAATTTCGTAAAAGCGGCGAAGCCTATATTTGCCACCCTGTCTCTGTCGCGATCAGCCTTGCTGAAATGCGCATGGACGCCAACGGCATCATGGCCGCCATACTGCATGATGTTATAGAAGATACCCCGGTCAGTAAAAAAGAGCTGGCTATTCAGTTCGGCTCAGAAGTCGCGGAACTGGTAGACGGGGTTACCAAATTAACCAAAATCGACAGTAAATCACATGCAGAAACGCAAGCGGAAAATGTCCGCAAAATGTTTCTGGCTATGGCCAAGGATTTACGCGTCATCATCGTCAAACTGGCTGACCGGCTGCACAACATGCAGACTCTCGGTGTCATGCCGGCTGCAAAAAAACGCCGCATCGCCCGTGAAACTCTGGACATTTACGCCCCGATTGCCAATCGTCTGGGCATGAATAATATCCGGCAAAAACTCGAAGCGCTGAGTTTTGAGGCGATGTACCCGATGCGGCATGCGGTTTTAAATAATGCCGTAAAAAAAGCGCGGGGCAACCGCCGCAAAATTGTCGACATCATAGAAAACACTATAAAAAACCGTTTGGAACAGGCCAGTCTAAACTGCGACGTTGCCGGACGGGAGAAAAACCTTTACAGCATTTATAAAAAAATGCTCAACAAAAAGATTTCCCTGGCCGACGTTTTTGATGTCTATGCGTTCAGGATTTTTTGCGATGACGTTGATACCTGTTACCGCGTCTTAGGCGTCATGCACAACCTGTACAAGCCGATACCCGGGCGCTTTAAAGATTATATCGCCCTGCCCAAAGCCAACGGCTATCAATCCCTGCACTCCATATTAATGGGGCCCTACGGCGTGCCCATTGAGGTTCAGATTAGAACTCATGAAATGCACCACATGTCGGAATCGGGCATCGCCGCGCATTGGCTATATAAATCCGATGACGATAAAATCGAAAAATTTCAGGATCGCGCCAACGAGTGGCTGAGAGATTTGCTGGAAATCCAAAAATCCGCCGGCGATTCGCTGGAATTCATCGATAACCTGAAAGTGGATCTGTTTCCGCAGGAAGTATTCGTATTTACCCCGCAGGGCGCCATTATTAAACTGCCTCGCGGCGCGACTATTATCGATTTTGCCTACGCGGTACATACCGACGTGGGTAATGCCTGCGTCTCCGCCAGAATCGACAAACAGCTGGTGCCGCTGCAAACCAAACTGGAAAACGGCGTCACTGTCGAAGTCATTACCGCATCGTGGGCCAGACCCAACCCGCTTTGGCTCAATTATGTGATCACCGCCAAAGCCCGCTCCGGCATTCGCAACTATCTGAAACATTTCAAACAGCAGGAAGCTATTAACCTGGGTCGCCGTTTACTGGAAAAAGAACTGCTGTCCATGCATCTGCATCTGGAAAACATCGACAAAGACAAAATACAAGCCTTGCTTCAGGTCTTGTCCAAACAATCGCTGGATGAATTGCTTGAAGACATAGGACTGGGCAATAAAATGCCGTTTTTGGTCGCCAAGCGCATCGCTCAGGATGATATTAATGCCACCATCAAACTGGATGACGGCGACCAAACGCAAAAAAAGCCGTTGGTCATAAAAGGCACGGAAGGCATGGTTATCACCCTGGCGAAATGTTGCAGGCCGATTCCGGGCGATTCGATCATCGGCTATTTCAACCCCGGCAAAGGCATCGTCGTGCATCATCACGAATGCCGCAACAGCAGTGTGGTCAGAAAAAAACAAACCAACTGGCTGGATGTAGAATGGAGTTCGGATATCGCCGGCGACTTTCCTGTTGAAATTCGTATAGAAATACTCAATCAACGCGGCTCGCTGGCGACCATCGCCTCGACTATTTCCGAACTGAATTCCAACATTGAAAATGTCACCGTCGTCGATCAGGATGACCGTATTAGCGTCGATTTAATCACTTTAACCGTCAAAGACCGGGTGCATCTGGCCAAAATTATGCGTCGCTTGAAAGAGTTATCGATAGTGTTAAAAATTACTCGCGTTAAAGCATAAAGGATCAAAAATGACCAAACAAATCATCCAGTCCGACAAAGCGCCGCAAGCCATCGGCACCTATTCGCAAGCGGTCAGGGTTGATCGCACGGTTTATCTTTCAGGACAAATTCCTTTGGTGCCTGAAACCATGACCCTTATTGAAGGCGATATAGGCGCGCAAATCACCCAGGTATTCGACAACTTGCAAGCGGTTGCAGAAGCTGCGGGCGGCGATTTTTCGGACATCGTCAAGTTGAATGTTTTTTTGACCGATCTGGCGCACTTCCCGTTAGTCAACGAAATCATGGGGCATTATTTCCAGGAACCCTACCCCGCACGCGCCGCTATCGGCGTTGCCGCTTTGCCTAAAGCCGCCGATGTGGAAATGGATGCGATTATGATTTTAAAGCCCCAGGAATACCCGGCTTGTTGATTACTCGCTAACATACCCCGTTAATGAAAACCCCGAATACCCTGAATCAACCAGTCAGCATATTGACAGGGATAGGCGCTCAATCCGCAAACCGCCTGCAAAAACTCGGCCTTCACACACTTCAGGACTTGATTTTTCACTTACCTCTGCGTTACGAAGACCGCACCCGCGTATATCCGATCGGCTCGTTAAAACCGGGCATGACGGTACTGATCAGCGGCAAGGTCGAATTTATCGACGTTTTACCCAGAGGCCGAAAAAGCCTGATCTGTCGAATCGGCGACGGCACCGGCTTTATCAGCCTGAAGTTCTTCCACTTTTCCGCCAACCAGCACAACACGCTGAAACCCGGCACATCGATCAGCTGTTTTGCCGAAGTCCGCTACGGTTTTGCCGGGCTGGAAATGGTTCATCCTGAATACAAGGTCATCGCCAATCCCGACGACTGCATAACGGAAACGCGCTTGACTCCCGTTTATCCGCTGACCGAAGGGCTTAGCCAGAATGTCATACGCAAGGCGGTTAAACAGGCTTTAGAGCTTTGCAACCATGAGCCCGAGTTGCTGACCGACTGGATACCCGAGTCGATCTTAAAGCAATACCATTACCCTACCTTGGCCGATGCAATCCGGACCCTTCATGCGCCGGACGAATCGGTGTCGATTGAAGCCTTGCAAAACGGCAGCGTACCCGCGCTAAAACGGCTGGCCTTTGAAGAACTGCTGGCGCATTATTTAAGCCTGAGAATAACCCGGAATAAAACCAAAGCCTGGCTGGCGCCCTCTTTTCATGTGGCGGCGGCAGGTCAAATCGCCACTGAGCATTTCATCCGCTCCCTGCCGTTTAAACTGACCGGCGCGCAGCAACGGGTCATCGCGGAAATTGAAGCCGATTGTCGCCTGCAACATCCGATGATGCGCTTGGTACAGGGCGATGTCGGCTCAGGTAAAACCATAGTCTCCGCCTACGCGGCATTACTGGCGCTAACGGCAGGTTATCAGGTTGCGGTGATGGCTCCGACCGAGTTGCTGGCGGAGCAACATAAGCGCAATTTCAGCGCTTGGTTTGACGGCTTTCAGACCCAGGTGGCGTACTTAACCGGACAACTCAAAGGCAATGCCAGAAAAGCCGTTTTACAAGCGTTGGAGAACGGCACCGCAGGCATTATTATCGGTACTCATGCGTTATTTCAGGACAGCGTGAACTTTCATCGTCTCGGCCTGATTATTATTGATGAGCAACACCGTTTCGGCGTACACCAGCGGCTGGCACTCAGGGAAAAAGGCCAACAGGGCGGCGGCGTCAGACCGCACCAGTTAGTGATGACCGCCACGCCGATTCCCCGCACGCTGGCCATGCTGCAATATTCCGATCTGGACATATCCATTATCGACGAGCTGCCGCCGGGTAGAAAACCGATCGTCACCAGCGTGATTCCCGCCGAACGGCGCGCCGATGTGATCGACCGGATCAACGGCTGGGTCGGCAAAAAAAAACAGGTCTATTGGGTCTGCACGCTGATTGAAGAGTCGGAAGTGTTGCAATGCGAGGCTGCGGAAAAAACCGCCGAGCGACTGACAGAAGCCTTGCCGAATGTACGTGTTGCGCTGATACACGGACGCATGAAATCCGCCGAAAAAGACGCCGTCATGCAGGCTTTTAAAAATCACCAAATTGATTTGCTGGTCGCCACGACCGTCATAGAAGTCGGCGTCGATGTGCCCAATGCCGGATTAATGATTATCGAAAATCCGGAACGTCTCGGGCTGTCGCAGCTGCATCAATTGCGCGGCCGGGTCGGTCGCGGCAATGACGACAGTTATTGCCTGCTGATGTATCAAGCGCCTTTGTCCGATACCGCCCGCCATCGTCTGGGGGTTTTACGGGACAGCAACGACGGCTTTGTCATTGCCGAAAAAGACCTTGAGCTGCGCGGCCCCGGCGAAGTCATGGGCACCCGGCAGACCGGACAAATGCATTTTAAAATTGCCGATTTGGCCAGGGATTCCGATTTGCTGGCTGCCGTTCAACAGATAGGCGACAGCTTTTTCACTCACTCGCCCCAAGCCGTCCAACCCTTATGCGATCGCTGGCTGGGCGCGTCTACAGAATATTCCGAGGTTTAATTTAAGTTGGCAACCAAAAGCTTTTTATTTAACCGGGAACCCTTATGGCTGGAAAACCGGTCAGGCATCCGCCATACCCTGCCGGAAAATGTCCAGTCATGGACCTATGAACCGGGATCGCTGACCCAGCGTCTGCGAGATTATTACGGCGATGCGATTGGCGTTAAAATCCTGCTTCAGCAATGGAATACGCCGTTCTTAAGTGAACGCAGACTGCTTAAATTGCACGAAAACAAATACAGCCTGATCCGTGAAGTTTTACTCCACGCCGACGGCAAACCCCTGATTTTAGCCAGAACCATCATACCGGCAAAAACCGTCAAAGTGGCTAAAAGCAACCTGGCTCATCTCGGCAGTCGTCCGCTGGGGGAAGTTATTTTTTCCTACCCCAAACTGGAACGCATCGAAATGGATGTCACCTTGATCGACCCGCCGACCTGGACGCAGCCCGCGATATCTGAAGGCCATATCGACCAGCCGATATGGGGCAGAAGAACCGTTTACGCGATAGCGCACCGGCAAATGCTGGTCAGTGAGTTTTTTTTACCGGGGGTTTTGGAGGTTTTTTAGCTGGGCAAGTAGAACAGCTCTAACACGAGTGCAGGCTTCGCCTGCCTTGCAAGCAAAGCTTGCACTCCACCGCGCTTCGTACATTAATACACCTTACGAGCTGACTATGTTAAAACGCTATAAGCATCGCCCCGCACACCTTCTGCTAGATAATACCAGTTACTTTTATAACCGGCAGTATTTATCTAAAACGCCACCTATTAAACGATCAACTTAAAGAACAGTTGACCGCCTTGTTGCAACAAACGTTTACTGAATTTTTCTGGACGCTGGAACATTGGGTGGTGTTGAATAATCACTACCACCTGATAGCGTTTAGTCATAAAGGCGAAGATTTGCCGAAAATCATAGGTCGGGTGCATTATCAATCGGGGCAGTTAATCAGAAAAACCTATCCCTCTAATTTACCGGCATGGTGGAATTACTGGGATTATTGTCCGCGTGATGAAAACGATTATTTAATTCACCTTAACTATTTGCTGAACAATCCGGTAAAACATGGCTATACGAAAAATCTGGCTGATTATCCTTTTTCCAGTTTTCATCAGCACATAGAAAAAGTTGGCCGAGAAAACTTGCGGCGGCAATTTAGCAATAACCCGAAATACCAATCCTTAATTCTGACCGAAGACGACTTTTAAATAAACGGCGGGAGTGCAAGCTTTGCTTGCAAGGCAGGCGAAGCCTGCACTCCAACTCTGTAGCACCACCCTGATTCGCCGGAAACGCCACCTCGCGCTACGCGCTTGGATGGCCTTATTCCGGCCTACGCCACATTCGCAATAACAATTGCCCGTTTCGGAGCCGGCAAGCCTTCGCAAGTCAGTTGCGGATTTTCCGCATCCAGAAAATCTTTCAACGAATGAAAAGTCATCCATTCTGTAGTTCGCTGTTCTTCAATGCTGGTTACGGTAACATCAACCAAACGGATATTTTTAAATCCGCAACGCTTTAACCAGCTGATCAGGGTGTCGCAACTGGGAAGGAACCAAACGTTGCGCATTCTGGCGTAACGGTCTTCCGGCAGTAATACCTGACCTAAGCCGCCATCGATAATCAGGGTTTCCAATACCAGTTCGCCGCCGGGTTGCAGGCAGTCTCTTAATTCCATTAGATGATCGATAGGCGAACGGCGATGGTACAGCACCCCCATCGAAAATACCGTATCGAATGCCTTGAGGCCGTAAGGCAACTCTTCTATGCCTATCGGCAAGACGTAAACCGGCGCCTCGCCATACAGTTTTCTAACCAGCTGAAACTGCATCACATTGAGTAACATGGGGTCGATGCCGACCACTGTTTTTGCTCCGGCTCCCAGCATACGCCAACAATGGTAGCCGTTGCCGCAACCTACATCCAATACCAGGCGATGCTCTAACGGCGCGATATGGTCTTTTAGACGGTTCCACTTCCAGTCTGATCGCCATTCGGTATCTATGTTGATGCCGAATAAGTTGTAGGGGCCTTTACGCCAGGGATGCAGTGCTTTTAATTGGCTTTGTAGGGGCGAATTCATTCGCCCTGGGCGACTAAAGTCGCCCCTACAATGCTCTTCGACCAAATCATCAGCACTGCCTATTTGCACCGCATCGGCATCCAGCACTCGTTGTGTGGTGGGCAAGTGCGGGACGCTGTCGACCAGCGCCTGCCACTGCGCTAAATCGCCATGTTTGGCTTGATCAAAACCCCGTTCAAGCTGCTGCGGCAGTATCTTTGCCCAAGCATCGGCCTTTGCATTGATCAGTGTATTGTATAAAGGTTGATAATCAATCATTTCAGCGCAATGATGGAAGCAAAGTTGAAGTATTGAAACCAGACTTCCGCACTGCTGAAACCGACTTGCCGCAAACGGTTTTGATGCCGGGCAAAGGTTTCAGGAATCAGCACATTTTCCAAAGCCGTGCGTTTCTGGCTGATTTCCAGGTCGCTGTAACCTTGCGCTTTTTTAAATGCGTGATGCATTTGCGTCTGCAATTCCTGCTGCCTTTCGTCATCGAATTTGAGTTTTTCCGACAGGATTAAAATGCCGCCGGGCAAAAGTCCCTGATAGATTTTTTGCAAAAAATCGGATCGGTGTTCAAGCGGGATAAACTGGAGGGTAAAATTTAAAACCACCACCGAGGCATTTTCAATCGCAACCTCGCGAATGTCTGCGCACAGCACATCGACTGCAACCGGCGCTTGGTCTTTTTGTAAAATTTCCTGAAAGCGTGCCACCATCGCCTCGGAATTATCAACGGCAATGATGCGGCAGTTTCCGGCTTCAATCTGGTGGCGCATCGATAAGGTCGCCGCGCCCAGCGAGCAGCCCAGATCGTAACAGACGCTATGCTCACGGGCAAAACGCCCGGCCAAAAGGCCTATCGCAGAAATAATTGCGCTATAACCGGGAACGGATCGTTGAATCATGTCCGGGAAGACGCCGGCTACTGTTTCGTCAAATTTAAAAGCGCCGACTTCGCCAATGGGGCTGGCATAAATGGAGTCTTTCGGGGAATTCATGACTTAACAAAAACCGCGCTGGGCGGGACGGACGGAGAATGCGGGCAAAAGGGCGACCGACCGGTCGCCCCTACATCTAGTTTTTTCAATGAATCAGGAATGCGCTGCAGGCTTTGCCGCCAGCGCCTCAGCATTACGCTTAACCAGTCCTTCAATAACCGCGTTTAATGAACCTTTGGTTTGAACCTCATTGGTAAAAGTGCTGCGATAGTTGGTCACTAAACTTACGCCTTCAATCATAATATCGTAGGCCTTCCATTCGCCGCCATTTAGCAGCATCCGGTAATTAACGCCGATAGGCTGTATACCGGGTTGCAAAACTTCGGTTTTTACAATAACTTTTTTCTCATCGCTTCCCATTTCAAGAGGCAGAAAACGAACCGACCAATCATTAAATTCCACAAAAGCGCGGGAATAGGTTCTTACCAGCAGTGTTTGGAATTCATGTTTAAAACGCTCGCGTTCATCAATAGTTGCTGTTTTCCAGATTTTCCCCAAAACCAGTTCTGAAATTCTGTCGAAATCAGTATGCGGATAAATGACTTCGTTAACGAATTGTGTGATCTTGGCAAAATCTTTGGTAAACGATTTATCCTGCAGTTTTTCCTGTAATTTTGCAGAAGCGACTTGTATCGCCTGTTGTGGAGGCAACAAATCAGCCGCAACACCCTTAGTGACAGGCATTAAACTGAGTAATACAGCAAATAAACCGAACATTGTAACTTGCTTAGCTTTCATAAAACCCTCTAAAATCAAACTGGCGGATGCATTCACTCTTCAAATATCGAAGTTGTATTCCCTGATACAATAAATCCTCTGTACTTAAATCTGTACTGAATAGAGATGTTGCGCTGCAATGTCCCAGCAAAGATTTAAGATTTTTCCAAACCCTTAGAGCTAAGGATAAGATGACATATAATAACATCAATTTTCCGCAAACACGCATGAGAAGAATGCGTTATAACGACTTTTCCCGTCGTTTAATGCGCGAAAACCGCTTATCTGTTGATGATCTGATTTATCCGATGTTTGTCACTGAAGGCTCAAATCAACGAGAATCCATCTCATCCATGCCCGGCATAGAAAGACTCTCACTGGATTTACTGCTTGAAGAAGCGCATGAACTTTATAATCTCGGCATCCCGGCCATTGCGCTGTTTCCGGTGACTTCCGCAGATAAAAAATCGGAACATGCGGCCGAGGCCTATAATTCTGAAGGGCTGATTCAACGTAGCGTAAGAGCTTTAAAAAAAGCCATTCCCGAATTAGGTATTATTACCGATGTCGCACTGGACCCTTTTACTACTCACGGACAGGATGGACTGGTCAATCCGGACGGCTACGTGATGAATGATGAAACCATCGATGTATTGACCCGACAGGCGCTGTCTCATGCCGAAGCCGGAGCCGATATTGTGGCGCCGTCGGACATGATGGACGGTCGTATCGGTGCGATAAGGCAGGCGCTGGAAGCTCAAAACCATATCAACACGCTGATACTGGCTTATTCCGCCAAATATGCCTCCAGCTTTTACGGCCCGTTCAGGGATGCCGTGGGTTCCGCCGGAATGCTAGGCAAAGGCAACAAATACAGCTATCAAATGGATCCTGCCAATTCCGACGAAGCCATGCGCGAAATACAGCTGGATTTACAAGAAGGCGCGGATATGGTCATGGTCAAGCCCGGCATGCCCTACCTGGACATTATCCGCCGGGTAAAAGACCAATATGGCGTACCGACGTTCGCCTATCAGGTCAGCGGCGAATACGCGATGCTCAAAGCCGCCGCCATGAACGGCTGGCTGGATGAGAAACAAGTCGTGCTGGAATCCCTGCTGGCTTTCAAACGTGCCGGTAGCGATGCTATCCTGACCTATTACGCCAAATCTGTAGCCCAATGGTTACAGGGTTAATACAGACATTTTAAATAATCCTTAATCTAACAACCTAAAGTGAGGCCTGTGTTATGTCAGAAGATACTCTAATCGCCGAAAAAAGAAGATTTCACATCGAGGAAGCCATTTTGGTTTTACTGCTGCTCCTGTCGCTAGTCGGTATCGGCATCATGGATTTTTCCCCTGCCGACGGCTATGGTTACTGGCTCATTTTGGTTTTTGTATTTTGCCTGTTTGCGATGATTATCGGCTGGCTGCAATCGAAGCACCGCAGTGATGATTTCAAGATTATCTTTCGTGAGCAATCGATACACTGGGCCACATCGTTACTGGTAGTTGGCGGAGTATTTTTAATACATCAGTCCGGACGGATACCCGAGGAAGATGCCGGTCTTATTATCCTGCTGATTTTATCGCTTTCAACCATACTTGACGGTCTCCGCGTAGGCTGGCGCTTTAGTCTGGTTGGCATTTTCCTGGGGGTTGCCGCTGTTGTTTCGGTATATACCCCGCATTTTCTCTGGATAGAATTGGGCGTTGCCATTTTGATTGTTGCGGTGACCATTGCATGGGAATTATGGACGGAGAAAAAAGCACAATCATGACCTCAATAGACCGCTACGCTGTGTTTGGTCACCCTATCAAGCACAGTAAATCACCACGAATTCATCGTCTTTTTGCCGAACAAACCGGACAAGCACTTGAATATACTGCGGTGGACGTGCCGGCCGAACAGTTCCGGACAGCCGTTGCGATGTTTTTTGCTGAAGGCGGCAAAGGCTTAAATTGCACCGTACCGCTGAAAGAACTTGCCTGGAACTACGCCGACCATAAAACAGAACGCGCCCAACTGAGCAAGGCAGTCAACACGCTCGCACTTCAGGCGGACGGTTCTATATTAGGCGATAACACCGACGGCATAGGCCTGGTAACAGACTTGCTTACCAACCATGCCATCACCTTATCGGGCATTCGAATACTGATTCTGGGTGCCGGTGGCGCCAGCCGGGGCATCATAGCCCCTATCCTTGAGCAATCTCCGCAAACCCTTGTTATTGCCAACCGCACCGTTGATAAGGCCGTCAAGCTGGCCGCTGAATTTCACGATAAAGGGGCTATCACCGGCTGCGGCTTTGATGATTTAAAAAACCGGCAGTTCGACTTAATTTTAAACGCAACATCAGCCAGTTTGAGCGGTTGTGTACCGGCGCTACCGGCCGGATTACTGGCAACAGGCGGCAACTGTTATGATCTCGCCTACGGCAACGAACCGACGGCTTTTGTGCGTTGGGGACTGGAAAATCATGCGGCAAAAAGCCTGGATGGACTGGGTATGCTGGTTGAACAGGCGGCGGAAGCTTTTTTTATCTGGCGTGGCGTTCGCCCCCAAACCCGGCCTGTTATTGAGCTGTTGAATTCAGAGCGGCAAGCTTGATCCTAAAAACCGCAGTTTGTCCACGAAATTATTTTTCTAAATTCAAATGCTCATTTTTCAACTGAATATACTGCCGAGACGAGTATTCCAGAAACTCCTTTTCGGACTGCTTTAAAGGCCGGACCTGTTTGGCAGGAACCCCCACATAAAGATAGCCGCTTTCCAGCTTTTTCCCCGGCGGAACCAGTGCCCCGGCACCCAGCATCACATAATCTTCAAGAACGGCGCCATCCATAATAATCGCACCTATCCCTATCAGACAATAATCGCCCACGGTGCAGGCATGCACCACCGCTCTATGCCCTATAGTAACGCCTTTGCCTATAGTTAAAGGGTAGCCTTGTGCCGTATATTTACCGGCGTGAGTGACGTGCAATACCGAACCGTCCTGCACATTGGTGCCGTCGCCAATAGTGATACGCTCCACATCGCCCCTGACCACTGTCGCAGGCCATATCGAAACATCATCGCCCAAGGTAACGTCGCCAATCACCACGGCGCTGTCGTCTATAAAGACCGACTTGCCGATTTTTGGTTGTTTATCGTTAAATTTCCTGACTGCCATCCTAACCTCATTCAATCACTGTTCAACTATTTTGGAATCCAAAGCCGACTTTGGCTGTTCAACCTAGAAAAATCATTTCGTCCACGAAAAGCACAAAAAGCACAAAAATTTTCAAAGAGATACCAAACTGTAGACCATCACCCAAAGGGTGGATAGCTAAACCCATATAACATACTGATATATTTCGTGTCTTTCGTGTTTTTCGTGGACTAACTGCGGTTTTTATGTTCAAAGCCAGCTTTGAACTCCCGATCGTTTGCGCTGAGCTGAATCAAGCTTGCACCCGACTCAACGCAAATAGCGCCAGGACCAATACAGTCAAACTGGGCGTAACGGCCATCAGCGGCGGATTAAGATCATAAATCAACCCGATATGCCCGACAATTTTATCGATAATATTAAATCCCATGCCGATGACAACGCCTATCATCATCCTTGCGCCAACGTTAATACCGCGTTTAACACCAATAACAAAGGGCGCAGACACCAGCAGCATAACCAAAACAACCAAAGGGTTTACCACGCGCCCCCAAAAAGCCAGTTCAAACTCGTGCGATTTTTGATGATTATCTTTTAAAAAGTCGACATACATCGCCAGATCATACATGGATAGATCATGCGGGTTGACCACAACAATCTCCAATAAATCGGGGGCAACCGTTGATTGCCATATCTGCTCATTTTGGGTACTTGCGGTCATCTGCTCTGTTGAAATGTCTGATTGCTTGATGCCCTCTAATTTCCACTGCTGGTTGCCTTGAAAAACAGCTTTCTCTGCATGTGTTGAATAACGCAAACGGCGCCGGTCATCCAGCTCATAAATACTGATGTCCCCCAGATTTCCGTCATCCTGTATTTTTCGTACATTGATGAATTTTTTACCTTCACGCAGCCAGAGTCCGTATTTGACATTCATGACAACCCGCCCTTCGTCCACGGCGTTGACCTTAACCATCTGCGCCGCCCGCTCGGCTACCGGCGCGACAAATTCACCGATCAATATTGAAATCATGACCAAAATGATACCGGCCAGCATAACCGCCCTGATGATCCCCAAAACGGATAAGCCTGCCGCTCGCATGGCAATAAGTTCGCGGTTATTACCCATCGCACCCAATATAAACAGACTGCCTAGTAAGGCGGAGGCAGGCATCAATTCATAAAAAACGGTAGGCGAAGTCAGCGCAAGATAATAAAAGATCTCTGTTAAGCCGTAGTGCCCTTTGCCCAGATCCTTTAGCTGATCGCTGAAGGTAAACAAATTGAATAAAGTCAATAATAATAAAGCGGCAACCAAAGAACCCTTTAATATTTCCCTGACTATGTAGCCTGTTAATACATTCACTTGTCCACCTTCTCCCTCGACTGCACGGACCGCAGGAGGTAGAGCAACGCAGGAGCAGTTGCCGAGACTTTCATAACCAGCCATTGCCATCCGTATAATCTTGCCAATAAAATTCCGCCTATCAACAACAACAGTGCATTGACGCCAAAAATACCCAGCCACGCCGGAATAGTTTGGTTCATTACCCAGCTCTGGCTGACACGGATAAAATTTCCATAGCTGAAATAGATTAAAAAGCCAACCAGCATATTCCCGTAAACACCCCCTCGAGGCGACATTTGTGCCAAAGGCACGGCAATAAAACTAAGTAACACTATCCCCATGGGTATAGAAAACCGACGCTGCAATTCGGCAATATCGATTATTTGACCGGAACTCGCCAAAGCATCGCTGGCGACCGACTCCTTTCCGAAATTTGCGGCTGATTCTTTGGTCTCCATTCTCACTGCATATTCGGCGAACTGTTCAAGCACATAATTTACGGTTCCGGGCTGTCCCTGTATGCGCTCACCCTTTTCCAAAACGATATAGCGCCCGTCAGGTAAATTCCTCAACCTGCCCACTTCGGCATTAATAATCGCCAAGCGATCTCCCTGCCTGTGCTGTACAAAAACCTGGTGCATTGTTTTATCGTCATCAATCTTTTCCACATAAAAAACCAGATCCCCCTGACTGTATTCACTAAATTTTCCGGCGGCAATACCTCTGAGATCAGCCGATTCCTTATCCTGATGCATCAGCTGCTCCATCATGGCTTCCGCCCAGGGTGAGACGTAAAATGACAAGCCGGCAGCCAGTACACTTAAAGGAAAAACCAGCAGAAATATAGATCGGTAGACTGTCCCTGCACCGCCTCCTGCTGAAGCCACTGCCGACATTTCCTGATCCCTGTACATTCTGCCCAAGACCATCAACACCGCCATAAATAAGGCTGCCGGCAAAAACGCGGCGCTGGCAATAATCGTTTTCAAGCCCAGAACGGTCAGCAAGGTTTGATTGGATACCTGCCCTTCAATAGCCTTGTCAAGAATCCTGATAAACTGCCGACTGACGATAATAACGACAATCACCGACCAAACCGCCAATAGCGTCCTTAACAAATCCAAAGCAATCATTTTGTCCAGAACGGTGACTAACTTACGCCGCCCCATTTTATAGCCTTTAGTCCAATTCGCTTCCAAGCGTGTCTCCCCCATCAAAAACGTATGTGTTGTTATACAACGAAAGTAAAAGGCGCAAAGCCAAAAGCGTATCGACTTCTACCTTGAGCCGGTAAATTATGAACTATTTTATAGAAACAGCGCTATTGGAAGTAGCTCATTGTGATTGAGCCAACATTTCGCATACCTTAAGAAATTATAGCCCTCCCACCAAAATCAAATAACAACACATTGATTACATTTATTTTTTAATTGTTTATTTTTATGAAATGTGTTTTAGGCGCCGAATTGTATTATCATTGCCAGCATTTTACTAAGGTCGGCAATTTAAAAGGATCTCCAAAAACATGACACCAGTGTCTTTGCGTCAATGCCGGATCAATGGAATTGTAATAGTTGTTGCCGGATTTATATGGTTTCTGTTGCTGGGTTACCGTGATCTGATAGACCCGGATGAAGGGCGCTACGCCGAAATCGCCAGGGAAATGCTGAATTCCGGCAATTGGATTACACCGCGCCTCAACGGATTCAAGTATTTTGAAAAACCGCCTTTACAGTATTGGGGCTCCGCCATCAGTATGGCCTTATTGGGTGAAACCAATGCGGCCGCCAGGGTGTGGTGTTCAGGACTCGGATTTATCGGCGCATTATGGGTCGGTTTTGTAGGCCGCCGACTTTACGGAGGTAGCGCCGGTTATTTCGCATTCCTGTTTTTAATCAGCACGGTTCTTTATGTTGGACTGGGACACGCCAACAGTCTGGATATGGGGGTCAGTGCGCTGTTGATCATCGCTGTCGGCGCACTGGCGCTGGCTCAGTCAGTGCGGCATCTGCCGGTACAGGAGCGAAACTGGATGCTGCTGGCCTGGGCCGCGCTTGCCGGGGCAACACTGAGCAAAGGCCTGATCGGCCTGGTGCTTCCCGGCGGCGCGCTGATCCTGTACAGCCTCTGGCAGCGCGACTGGGCCTTGTGGCGTCATTTGCATATGGGCAAAGGTTTGCTGCTGTATTTGTTGATAGCCGCGCCTTGGTTTGTGGCTGTCAGTCAGGCAAATCCGGAGTTCCCCCATTTCTTTTTCATCCATGAACATTTCGAGCGTTTTACCAGCGACGTTCACGGGCGCACCAAGTCCAACTGGTATTTCTTCGCGGTCTTTGCAATAGGGGCGATGCCCTGGCTGTTCTCGTCATTAAACGGCTTGGTTAAACCGCCTTTTTCCTGGCGGGCTGAAGCCGGAAAATTTGAAGCATCAAGATTGCTTTGGGTTTATGCGATTTTTGTATTTTTCTTTTTTTCAATCTCCCACTCCAAGTTACCGGGCTATATTTTGCCGATGTTTCCGGCACTGGCGCTGTTAGTCGGCGAGAACATGGCTAAGCGCAAGCATTTTATTGCCGACGGCATTGTGGCTATAGTACTTGCCGCCATTATATTCATTTTCTTTATCTGGAAAGTCGACAGTATTGCCAAGCCTGACAAGTTAGCGACCCTGGTACTGTTTCGCCCCTGGATTATGGCAGCGGTAGCTTTAATCGGCGCGGCCGGTGTTTCCATGCTGCTGTTAAGGCGCCAAAAAAATCTGGCTATCTCCATTTTCGCCCTTTGCGCCTTGCTTGGCATACAAATGGTTTCATGGGGTTATCAAAGCATCAGCGAGTTACGCTCCAGCAGAACTATGGCAGCAGCGATTCAATCCTACCTCGACAAGAGCGGCAAAGACATCGTGGAGATTTATGACGTTCATCGCTATGATCAATCGCTGCCTTATTATTTGGGCAGAACCGTTAACTTGGTTGGCTTTACAGGCGAACTGGAATTCGGGATTAACCAGGAGCCGCAAAAATGGTTAAATGAGGCGGATTTTCTGCCTTTATGGTTAAATTCAGACCAAGCAATAAGCGTATTGACTCAGACAACCTATGCTCAATGGCAGCAACAGAAAATTCCCATGCAATTAATCTATGAAAATTCCCGTTCTATCGCGGTGGCTCGCCGATGAATATTGTTAGTTTCAGTATTATTCTGACCGGCGTCATGCTGAATGCAATCGCACAATTGGCGCTCAAAGCCAGCGTCAAGGAAATGGGCGCTATCGGCCTGAACTTTTCCTCATCCGCTACGGCGTTTTTGAGGCTGGCCTGCGAGCCTTTTCTCTGGGCAGGATTGGTTTGTTACGGCATCAGCGTCGTCGTCTGGATATTGGCGCTGTCCAGGGTCGATGTCAGCATCGCCTATCCGATGCTGTCCATGGGCTATGTCGTCAATGCGTTTTTCGCGTGGCAGTTGTTCGGCGAAGCCATGAATCCTGCCCGCATGATCGGGATGGGCATCGTCCTGCTCGGCGTTTACGTTTTAGCAAGGAGTTAAGATGCTGCCATTCACTCGCCCCACACTCGATACAGAAGAATTTGAAGCCATCAAAGAGGTGCTTCAATCAGGATGGCTGGCAACCGGCCCCAAGGTTGCCGCTTTTGAAACCGCATTAGCCGATTATATCGGCGGCGATGTACAGCTTCGGGTGTTCAATTCCGGCACCAGCGCGCTGGAAGCCGTTTTACTGGCTTACGGAATCGGGCCGGGCGACGAGGTTATCGTTCCTGCAATGAGTTTTGTCGCCAGCGCCAATATCATCGTTCGCTGTGGTGCAACGCCTAAATTTGTCGATGTTGACCTGATCTCACGTAATATTGATGCTGATGCGGTTGCGGCGGCAATCACTCCCAACACAAAAGCCGTTATACCGGTGCATTTTGCCGGTCGAGCTGTCGATATGGATCCTATTTATCAGCTGGCCGAGCAGCATGATCTTTTGGTGCTTGAAGACGCCGCCCAGGCGATCGGCACTCAATATAAGGGCCGCCGGATCGGCAGTTTGGGTAATCCCGTCTGTTTCAGCTTTCATCCCAATAAGAACATGACCACGATTGAAGGCGGCGCGCTTGCCATCAACGATCCTGCTTTACTGAAAAAAATTGAAGGCATTCGTTTTCACGGTATCGAAAGAGACGCGCAGGGCGGCATGGATGTGACTGCATGGGGCGGTAAAATGAATATGCCTGATGTGAGTGCGGCCTTGGGTTTAGTGCAATTGAAAAAACTGGATGGCTTTAACCGGAAACGCCGGGCACTGGTTGAGCGATACTTCCAGCAGCTTCCTGTCCATGACGCATTGGTGTTGCCTGCCGATGATGCGGAAGGCCACAGCTGGCACATGTTCTGTATCCTGCTCGATTGGGAGAAGACAGGCCTGAACCGCAACCAGACTCTCGAAGCGCTCAAGCAACAATCCATCGCTGCGGGCATCCATTACCCGGCTATGCATCTGTTTTCGCTTTATCGTCAATACGGCTACAAGCCCGGCGATTTTCCCAATGCCGAAAGAATCGGCGAGCAAACCTTAACGCTGCCGCTATTTCCCGGCATGGAAGAAAAAGACGTCGACCGGGTCTGTTCGGCAGTGATTTCATTACTGAATGACTCTTAATTAATGAAGAGCAGAGCAGCGTACCCTACTGCGCTGCGCTAAGTTTTACAGCGCCCTTACCTATTTAAAACCATACCCCTAAATTTAAATGACGAACAATTTTGAAACACCGGAAGTATCCATCGTTATTCCCGTCTATAACGAAGAAGCCGTTTTATCGCTACTGTTTGAAAGACTCTACCCCGTCCTGGAAAACCTTAAGCACCGCTACGAAGTCATTTTTGTCGATGACGGTAGCCGCGACCAATCGGCCGCCTTACTCCGCAAGCAGTTTCAACTTTACCCCAATACCACCCGCGTAGTATTTCTGCGCGCCAACGCCGGACAGCATGCGGCGCTGATCGCAGGTTTTGAACTCGCCAGAGGAAACTACATCCTTACCCTGGATGCCGACCTGCAAAATCCCCCTGAAGAAATCCCCAACCTGCTGCTGCAAATGGATGCCGGTTACGATTATGTCGGCACTATCCGGAGGGAGCGTCGGGATAGTCGCTGGCGGCATTGGGCGTCATTGGCGATGAATCGCTTACGCGAAAAAATTACGCGCATTCATATTACCGATCAGGGCTGCATGATGCGAGGTTATCACCGTGACATTATCGATGCAGTTTTAGCCACCACCGAAACCAATACTTTTATACCGGCACTGGCCTATCTTTATGCCGGAAATCCCACTGAAATCGTTATTGACCACGAAGAACGCGCGGCCGGGGAATCGAAATATTCGCTGTTCAAGTTAATCCATCTCAATTTCGACTTGATGACAGGATTCTCCATTGCTCCTTTGCAGGCATTTTCTTTGCTCGGCATCGGAGTTTCGATACTGTCGCTGCTCTTTGTATGTTATCTGGGCTGGCGCAGACTGACGGTTGGGCCGGAAGCTGAGGGCGTTTTTACGCTGTTCGCCATTGTGTTTTTTTTGATCGGCATTCTATTGTTCGGTATCGGCCTGTTGGGCGAGTACATCGGACGAATTTATTCCCAGACCCGGTCGCGCCCCCGTTATCTGATCAAGGCTGTGCTGGATAATGCCAAGAGTGACAAGTCTTAATGAAGACGTCAGCCGTTGTTTTTGCCTACCACAATATTGGCGTTACCGGCATAGAATGTCTGCTGCAAGCCGGGGTCGAGATTAAACTGGTGGTCACCCATCAGGATGACCCCGAGGAAAATATCTGGTTCGGCAGCGTTGCCGAACTGGCAAACAGGCGCCAAATTCCTGTGATAACGCCGGACAATCCCAATCGGGCGGACGTAATCAAACACATTGCCGACCTTCATCCGCAATGGTTTTTTTCCTTTTATTACCGGCACATGTTGAGTCCCGAGCTGCTGGCGATCCCGCCCCGAGGCGCTTATAACCTGCACGGCTCGTTACTGCCGAAATACCGGGGCCGCGCGCCCGTCAATTGGGCGGTTTTGCATGGCGAATCGACAACCGGCGTCAGTCTCCATCAAATGGTAGAAAAACCCGATGCAGGCTCGCTGATTGACCAGGAAGCCGTCGCTATTTTGCCCAACGATACGGCACACGATGTTTTTTTGAAACTTACGCCGGCCGCAAAAACGCTGCTGGGTCGCTGTTTGCCATTGCTGCTAACCGGACGCATAGAACCCAAGCCTTTGGATCTTGGACTAGGCAGTTATTTCGGGGGTCGCAAGCCTGAACACGGTCGTATCGACTGGCAGCAATCGGCCTGGGCTATCCATAACCTGGTCAGGGCCGTGGCGCCGCCTTATCCGGGCGCATTCTTCGATCTTAACGGCAAGCGTTTTTTCCCGCTCGGCAGTCATTACAGCGGCGAGACTGCTGTGCATTCGGGAAAAGCTTGCATCTATTGTCAAGACGGCCATTTTTATGCCGACTGCGCCGATAACAAACGCTTCCGTATTGAACAACTTAGCTGCGACGGAATATTGCTGGATCAGGCCGCTTTTAGAACCTTAACCGGTGATGAACTGTTATGGCTAACCAACTAACAACTTTAATATAACCAATCAGGATCTTATGAACGTACTCATACTGGGTGTAAATGGCTTTATCGGTCATCATCTTTCAAAGCGCATACTCGAAACCACCGACTGGCATGTCTATGGCATGGACATGCAATCCAACCGCGTTGAAGCATTTCGCGGGAATGAACGCTTCCATTTCTTTGAAGGCGACATCACCATCAATCATGAATGGATGGAATATCACATCAAGAAATGCGACGTGATTCTGCCGCTGGTTGCCATCGCCACGCCTGCCACTTATGTGAGCCACCCGCTGGCGGTTTTCGAGCTGGATTTCGAGGCAAACCTGCCGATTATCCGCGCCTGTGTGAAGTATAAAAAACGCGTGCTGTTCCCTTCAACCTCGGAAGTTTACGGCATGTGCAAGGACGATGAATTCCATCCGTATGAGTCCGAACTGGTCTTAGGCCCGCTGAACAAACAACGCTGGATTTACTCCTGCTCCAAGCAGTTGCTGGATCGGGTCATCTGCGCTTACGGACAGGAACAGGGTTTTGATTACACGCTGTTCAGACCTTTCAACTGGATAGGCCCAGGTCTTGACAGCATCCACACACCCAAAGAAGGCAGCTCACGGGTAGTGACCCAATTCCTGGGCCACATCGCCAGAGGCGAATCCATTAAACTGGTCGATGGCGGGCAACAACGTCGCAGCTTTACCTTTGTCAGCGACGGTATCGACGCCTTGGTGCGCATCATCAAAAACGAAAACGGCAAGGCAACCGGCAGTATTTACAATATCGGCAACCCGGTCAACGACTTGTCAATTAGAGAGCTTGCCGAGCTGATGCTGAAAATCGCCAAAGAACATACCGCATATCGGGAACTGGCGGCTAAAGTCGAATTAATCGATACCAGTGCCAATGATTACTATGGAAAAGGCTATCAGGACGTTAAAACCCGTGTGCCCTGGATCGGCAATACCATGGATGATCTGGGCTGGAAACCGGAGGTCAGCGTGGAAGACGCCTTGCGCAAAATTTTCGACGCCTACAGTCATGAAGTTGCCGCCGCAAGAGAACTGATCGATCAAGACCTGACTTTATGAAAATCGCGCTGAAAGTCGATGTGGATACACTGCGCGGCACACTGGAAGGCGTGCCCGCATTGCTGGATCTGTATCAACGCTACGGCGTGAAGGCCACATTTCTTTTTAGCCTCGGCCCCGACCATACCGGCCGGGCGCTGCGCCGGATATTCAGGCCCGGATTTTTCAGCAAGGTTCAACGCACCTCGGTGCTCAGCCACTACGGACTGAAAACCTTGCTCTACGGCACCTTGCTTCCCGGCCCGCATATCGGCCGCCGGGGTCGTGCCATCATGCTCCAAGCTGAGAAGGCCGGGCATGAAGTGGGCGTGCATTGCTACGACCACATCCGCTGGCAGGATTTTGTCGCCGACCGCGATGCCGCATGGACCCAAAAAGAAATGCAGGCGGCCATCGATTCATTTCAGGACGTTTTCGGTCATCTGCCTACAGTGCATGGCGCGGCCGGCTGGCAGTTAAACAAACACACGTTACAACTGGAACAGCAACTGGGTTTTCGTTATGCCAGCGACTGCCGCGGCCAGTCTCCTTTTATCCCTCAAATGGAAGGCGAAACCTTTCAATGCCCGCAAATCCCCACCACCCTGCCAACGCTGGACGAACTGCTCGGCTGCAACGGCATCACCGAAGCCAACGTGCATGAAGCGGTATTCGCCGCCAGCCGCAAGCCCGCGCCGGAAGGTCATGTGTATACCTTGCATGCGGAGCTGGAAGGCATGAAATTGCTGCCGGTCATGGAAAAACTACTGCGACTGTGGCAAAAAGCCGAGGATGACATCGGTACGCTGGAAGATTATGTCGCTGATATTGATACCGCCGCATTGCCTAGGCATGAGCTGGTCATGTCGGAAATAGAGGGTCGTTCCGGTGTATTGGCCTTGCAAGGATCGAAGATCGCTCCGTAGGCCGAAATAAGACTACCCAAGCCTGTCCTGAGCTTGTCGAAGGGTGTAGCGCGAGGTAGCGTTTCCGGCAGATTCGCAGAGTGTTCGCCGGAAACACCTCTTTTCGCTGCCGCTCAAACAGGCTTATTCCGGCCTACTTGACTATGTGAATCGACGTAAGCATCAAGTAAGCGGCGGATCATACGTTGATATTGGGTATGGTTTTTAGCCGCCTCAGACTTAAAAAACTCTATGCTTTTTTTACTCAGCGCCAACGTAACCTTAACGCCTTCTTCATTAAAAGCCAGCTCAGCAGGCGATGGTAAAAAATCTGCAATCACCTTAACATCACCCAAAGGTTCATTCGTGTATTTTATTTTCGCGTTCATAAATCGCCCTTCCTTTACGCCAGTAACCCGCGCCAATAATTCGAATAACAGAGGCGCGATAAGTAAATCGCACCGTTAGAATGCCACCATTAACCTCACCAAAGCAATAAAAGCGTTCTTCAGATTGGCTATGGGATTCATTTTTAGCGATGATACGAAGCGGATCAGCAAAAGCATATTGCGCAACGGCAAATGAAATACCATGCTTTTCTTGATTTAGCGTATCTTTTTCTGTATCCCACTCAAATTTAGTTTTTGGCATATATTAAAATTATCATACAGCCATATAAATAGCCATATGTTTATATGCAAAACCTTATCATATGATCTTTGCGCTTGATTGCCAGCTTTGGCTTAGAGTTCTGTAGGCCAAAATAGCCTGTTTGAGCGATAGCTAAAATAGGTGTTTCCGGCGAACACTGAGCGAATCTGCCGGAAACGCCGCCTCACGCTAAGCGCTTGGATGGTCTTATTCCGGCCTAATGGACTGGAACGATGTGTTGGGCATTACTAGCGAAATGAGCGAGCAATTTTGGAAGCTGCGACATATCGTCAAATGGTACTCCGTTTCTGGCTCGGCATGATGAGATTTCACCATTTCGCACATACTGGAATGCTTTCATTCCCGCTGCTGCGGCTGCCTCAATCCCAACCTCACTATCTTCTACAACCGCGCATTGACTAGGCATAAAGCCCATCGTATTTGCTGCGTATTGGAATAGATCCGGTTCCGGCTTCCAAGAGCCAACTTCATATGAACTGAAGATATTGTCACCAAAGTAAGCCGCGAGGCCGCTAACTTGCAGCGCCTGATGGATTTTCAAGGGAGGCCCGCTTGAAGCAATGCACATGGGAAAGTTCGTGGCTTCGAGCATTTCAAGAACGCCGGGCATAGGTTTCAACTCACGAGAAAAGAGCTCCGCAACATGCTGGCGATAATGCTGTTCAAACGCATCTGGCAGATTCTGGCAAAGACGTTTCTCAAGATCAGCAAGGATTGGAGCCAACTTTTTGCCACGATACCGCTGGATCAATGACTCCACCGTATCACTCAGCTGCGGAAGCAGATCGAGAAACGCTTGATTGCAAAGTCCCTCGCTATCTACAAGCGTACCGTCCAAATCAAAAATTACACAAATACAGGTCATTTACTGAGGAGCCCAACGTGATATACACGACAATGATTGTCTTATAAAAAACTAACTTATTGCATGGTCCTCATAAGATCATCGTGAATTGATTGGATCAAGTATATATCAATAGGATAAGCGTACCAAAAAAGGCGGGCCACTTCCTCCACAAAAAAGGCTTGATAAAACCAAGAGCTTCAATCCAATTTACCATCAACCGTGCCTCCCCAATCAAAAACCGATATTTGTGTTGTATAATCCCAGCTAAACGGCCCATCTTGCAGCGCCCTATTTTCAGTCTGCCCCAAGATAACGCTCTATTCAACAAATAACCGAGTTAAGTTATGGACTATTCAGTAGAAACCGCGCCACTAGAAGAACTGCAATGCGACTGTATTATTGTCGGCGTTTATCAAGACCGACAACTCAGTCCGTCGGCAACTGCCCTTAACAACAGCACTCAAGGGCTCATTAACAACATCGTCAACCGCGGCGACCTGAGCGGGAAAAACAGCGAAACCGTGTTAATCAATGCGATTCCAGGCAGCAAGATTGAACGTGTTTTGCTGGTCGGACTGGGCGAGAACAAGCCTTTATCCGGCAAAAACTACAAAAAAGCCTTGCTGGCCGCCGTTAACAGCCTAAAAAAGCCGCAAATAAAATCGATCGTCTGCTGCCTGGCGGAATGCGATGTTACAGACCGCGACCGGCAATGGAAATCTCAACAAATCATCGAAGTTTTTAACGATGCCATCTATCAGTTCACCCACACAAAATCCGATAAAGAAACCGAAAGCAAGATTGAAAAAATCTCCATTGCCGCCACGGAGACCGAACATGCTTTGACGCACGCCGGATTAGTGCAAGGCAAGGCTGTTGCCGAAGGTATGAATTTGACCAAACATCTTGGCGATTTACCGGGCAACATCTGTACACCGGCTTTTCTTGCCGAACAGGCAATTGAACTGGGCAAAAAATACGACAGTCTGGCTGTTAAAATATTGGAAGAATCCGACATGGCGGCACTGGGCATGGGCGCTTTCCTGTCCGTCTCGCGCGGCAGTCGTCAACCCGCAAAATTAATCACTCTGGATTATCAAGGTGGCGAGAAAAACGCCAAGCCTATCGTGCTGATCGGCAAAGGCCTCACCTTTGACGCGGGCGGCATTTCATTAAAACCGGGCCCAGGCATGGATGAAATGAAATACGACATGTGCGGCGGCGCGACTGTTCTGGGTACTTTGCTCGCCGTGGCTCAAATGCAGCTGCCGCTGAATATTATCGGCCTGATCCCTTCATCGGAAAACATGCCCGACGGCGACGCCAATAAACCGGGCGATATTTTGACCAGCATGTCCGGTAAAACCATTGAAGTGTTAAACACCGACGCCGAGGGTCGTCTGCTGCTTTGCGACACCTTGACTTATGCGGAACGCTACAACCCCGAGGTCGTGATAGACATCGCCACCCTGACCGGCGCGTGCGGAGTCGCTTTAGGCCGCGTAGCCAGCGGCCTGCTCGGCAACGATGATGCCTTATGCAATGAACTGACAGCGGCCGGTGAGATCGCCAACGACAGCATCTGGCGTTTACCGCTCTGGGAAGAATACCAGGAACAACTTAAATCCAATTTCGCCGACATGGCCAATGTCGGCGGCAAAGATGGCGGCACCATTACCGCCGCCTGCTTTCTGGCACGATTTGCCGAAAAATTCCGTTGGGCGCATCTGGACATTGCCGCCACGGCCTGGCGCACCGGCCCAACCAAAGGCGCGACCGGCCGCCCTGTGCCGCTATTAAGCCAATATCTGATCAGCCGGGCGCAACCATCACAGAACATAAGTGGCTGAAGTCAGCTTTTATATACTGCCGACAGAATCGCTGGAAGACAGGTATCTGTTTGCCTGCAAACTGATCGAGAAAGCCTATCGTAGCGGCAGTTTTTGTTATGTACTTACTGATTCTGCCGAACAAAGCCGAACCATAGACGACCTGCTCTGGACCTTCAGGGCAGGCAGTTTTATTCCGCACCAGATATACACCGGCGAGCCGCCGGATACGGAAAAAGTCATCTTGATCGGCTCGCTGGATGCGCCCGAGTACTGGCAAAAAATCCTGTTCAACCTGTCCTCACGCTATCCTGACGTAGGGCCGCAAACCGGGCGCATTCTTGAAATACTGGATAATAGCGAAACAACCAAAGAAGCGGGCAGGAACCGTTATCGCCGGTATCAACAGTCAGGCATGACGGTTACTACGCATAAAGATTGGTAGCCTCAAATGTTGGTTTATACTATCGCTAACCCAACCTGATTTTTAGGTTTATCCGGAGACAGATATGAATTTATCGGAAAAAATATTAGCGACAGCCGCCTCATTGCCTGAATCAAAACAGCAGGAAGTGCTTGATTTTGTAGAATACCTTAAACTAAAAACGGAAAAAGAAGAAAATAGCACCTGGAATCGTTTTTCTGTTACATCCGCAATGAAGGATATGGAAAACGAGGTTTCCAATTATTCCGTTACTGATTTGAAAGAAACGTACTGATGATTTCAGAAGGCCGGATTGTTCTGTTTCGTTTTCCTCAAGCAGATCAAAAAGACGGAAAACTTCGCCCTGCACTTATACTTCGAAAACTCCCTGGCAAATTTGATGATTGGCTTATCTGCATGATTTCCAGCCAGCTTCATCAAGTCATTTCAGACATGGATGAAATTATTGACTCGGAAGAACCGGACTTCCAGCAAACCGGCTTAAAGCAGTCCAGCCTGATACGTGCAAGTAGGCTCGCTGTTGTTGGCGATGACATTCTACTCGGCAAGCGGGGTACTATCGATATTCTCAGGCTTAATAAAATTAAGAAGTAACATCGCTGAATGGCTACAAAATCAATAATCAAGTCCACTATCTGATTCCCAATCTTAATCCTGCTAAAATAGCTAATTTTTCACGAAAACAATAACGCATCCATGGAAAAAACATACGCCCCGCATTCAATTGAACAACGCTGGTATCAAACCTGGGAAGAAAAAGGCTATTTTATCGCCAGGGATGGTGTGTATGCCGGAAACCTGCCGGGAGCAGGTTCGGCGGCGGCCAAGCCGGAGGGCGAGTCCTATTGCATCATGATTCCGCCGCCCAACGTTACCGGCAGTTTGCACATGGGCCATGCGTTTCAGGTTACCATCATGGATGCCCTTACCCGCTATCACCGTATGAAAGGCTACAGCACCTTATGGCAGCCGGGCACCGACCATGCGGGCATTGCCACGCAAATGGTGGTGGAACGTTTATGCAATGCGGAAGGCCTTACCCGCCATGATTATGGACGTGAAAAGTTCATCGAAAAAATCTGGGAATGGAAGGAAGAATCCGGCGGCACGATTACCCGTCAATTGCGGCGTATGGGTTCTTCGCTGGACTGGAACAGGGAACGCTTCACGATGGATAACGGCATGTCCGATGCGGTGCAGGAAGTGTTTATACGCTTGTATGAGGAAGGCCTGATTTATCGCGGCAAGCGCTTGGTCAATTGGGATCCTGTGCTGCACACCGCCGTTTCCGATCTGGAAGTGTTGTCGGAAGAAGAAAACGGTTCGATGTGGCATTTGCGGTATCCGCTGTCGAATGGTCAAGGGCATTTGATCGTCGCCACGACGCGTCCTGAAACCATGCTCGGCGATGCCGCGGTAGCGATACATCCCAACGACGAGCGCTATAAACATCTGCTCGGTGAATTTGTGGAATTGCCGTTAACCGGCCGCCGCATTCCGATTATTGCCGATGAGTATGTCGATCCCGAGTTCGGCACCGGCTGCGTCAAGATCACCCCGGCCCATGACTTTAACGATTACGAGGTCTGGATGCGCCACCGCCATACTTCGGTTATTCAGAATTTGCCGCATGGCGGCTTGATTAATATTTTAACTGTCGACGCGAGCATTTGTGCCGATGAGTTAGTCCCTGTTCAATATCAAGGCCTTGACCGCTTTGAAGCGCGCAAACAGATTGTTGCCGATCTCGATGCGAAAGGTTTGCTGGAAAAAGTCGCCGATCACAAATTGATGGTGCCGCGCGGCGACCGCACCAACAGCGATATCGAACCGCTGTTGACCGACCAGTGGTATGTGAAAGTAGCGCCGCTGGCCGAACCTGCGATTGCCGCCGTTGAGAACGGCGACATCAAGTTTGTGCCCGACAACTGGAAAAACACTTATTTCGACTGGATGCGCAATATTCAGGACTGGTGCATATCCCGGCAAATCTGGTGGGGTCACCGCATCCCGGCCTGGTATGATGAGCTGGGCAATATTTACGTCGGCAACTCCGAGCAGGACATCCGGGAAAAACACAACCTGCCCGCCGACTATGCGCTTAAACAGGATGAAGATGTGCTGGACACCTGGTTTTCTTCCGCCTTGTGGCCTTTTTCCACGCTGGACTGGCCGGAACAAACCCCGGAATTGGCCAAGCATTACCCAACCAGCGTACTGGTAACCGGCTTTGACATCATTTTCTTCTGGGTGGCAAGGATGATTATGATGGGGCTGAAATTCCAGGGCGCCGTGCCGTTTAAGGAAGTCTACATCCACGGCCTGGTACGGGATGCCGAAGGGCAAAAAATGTCCAAATCCAAAGGCAACGTGCTCGACCCGATCGACATCATCGACGGCATAGAACTGGAAGCTTTGGTTGCAAAACGTATTTCCGGCATGATGCAGCCGCATTTAGCCAAAAAAATCGAGCAGGATACGCGCAAACATTTTCCGGACGGCATTCAGTCTTACGGCACCGATGCGTTGCGTTTTACCTTTGCTTCATTAGCGTCCACAGGTCGCGATATTCGTTTCGACCTTGCCCGCACCGAAGGTTACCGCAATTTCTGCAACAAACTCTGGAATGCGGCACGTTTCGTACTGATGAACACAGAGGAACAGGATAACGGTTTATCCGACGCACCTTGCAAATACAGCCAAGTGGATCGCTGGATTACTTCCCGTCTGCATCAGGTAACGGCTGCGACCTCCACCGCCATCGATAATTACCGTTTTGACCTGGCGGCGCAAGCCATTTACGAGTTCACCTGGAATGAATACTGCGATTGGTATCTGGAGCTGGCAAAAATATCCCTGCAATCCGGTGATAAGGCATTGCAGCGCGGCACGCGCAAAACCCTGCTGACAGTTCTGGAGTCGATTTTACGTTTGGCGCATCCGATCATGCCGTTTATTACCGAAGAGATCTGGCAGCGCGTTGCACCTCTAGCCGGTATTATCGCCGGGGATGGTGTGTATGCCGCAGGCCACCAGCCGGGAGCTGGCGCGGCGCAGGCAAATACCATCATGTTGCAGCCTTATCCGGTAGCGGATGAAGCGCAAATCGACAGCAAGGCCATCGCCGAAACCAACTGGGTAATGAGCTTTATCCTGGGTGTACGCCGTATTCGCGGTGAAATGAATATCTCCCCGAGCAAACCGCTGCCGGTGTTACTGCAAAACGGCTCGTATGCTGACCAACAAAGTCTGGACAACAACCTGATTTATTTACGAAAAATGGGTAAGCTGGAATCGATAATCTGGCTAAACAGTACTGAAGTCGCACCGGAATCGGCGATGGCACTAGTTGGCGAGATGAAAATCCTGATTCCCATGGCGGGCTTAATCGACAAGGAAGCGGAACTGATAAGGCTGGAAAAGGAAATACAAAAAGTCAATAACGACCTGCCCAGAGTCGAAGGCAAGTTAAATAACCCGGCATTTGTCGATAAAGCGCCGCCGGAAGTTATTGATAAAGAAAAAGCCAAATTGGCTGATTTACGTTCAATGCTTAACAACCTTGAAGAACAGCAACGTAAAATCCGGGCTTTATAAGAAAAAAAGCAGGCAAAAGACGAAAGGCTAAAGGCAAAGGAAAGCCCCCTTTAGCCTTTCGCCTTTCGCCTTGTACCCTCCCCCTTTTTCATCTATATTTGTTTAAACAACTGACAAAGCAATCATCATACATATGACTACCGCATCAACAAATTTACAATTCAGCGGCCTTACACGGTGCTTGATTGAAAAAGGTTTGCTAACTGAGAGCGATGCGCAAATTCATAGCCGGGAAGCACAAAAAAACCAAGTCCCGTTAATACGCTATCTTGTTACCAATAAGCTGATTAGCAGCAAAGCCTTAGCATCTCAAGCCTCGCAAGAATTTGGCGTACCTTTTTTTGATCTGGATGCAATTGACTTCCGTAGACTCCCTATCAATCTGGTCAGTGAAAAGCTCATCCGCAAATGCCATGCGCTGCCCCTGTTCGTCAGAGGCAAAACCCTATTTGTCGCCGTATCGGACCCAACCGACTTTCGCGCTCTGGATGACATCAAGTTTCACAGTCGCCTTAACCCCGAAGCCATTCTGGTTGAAGAAGACAAGCTTATCAAAGCCATCGAAGCCTCCTTAGAGGCCGCCGATACATCAATGAGCGATATGCTTGATGAAGATCTGGATAATCTGGAAATTACCGGCGGTGAAGAAGATACCGCTAAAGCCGATGTTAACTCGGATATTGATGACGCCCCCATTGTTCGTTACGTGAACAAAATACTGTTGGACTCCATAAAACAAGGGGTATCCGATATACACATGGAGCCCTACGAAAAAATCTTCCGTATCCGCTATAGATCGGATGGCATACTCCGTCAGGTTGCCACGCCACCCGCCAGCATCGCCGGCAGACTCGTCTCCCGCATTAAGGTCATGTCTAAAATGGATATTGCCGAACGCAGGGTTCCACAGGACGGCCGTATCAAAATGACCTTATCCAAAAACCGTGCGATTGATTTTCGGGTAAACACCTGCCCTACCTTGTTCGGTGAAAAGGTCGTTATGCGTATTTTAGATCCTACCAGTGCTCAGCTGGGTATCGAAAAACTGGGTTTTGAGCCTGAACAGCAACGGATATTTCTTGAGGCTATTAACAAACCCTACGGCTTAGTACTGGTAACGGGACCAACGGGTAGCGGTAAAACGGTTACGCTCTACACGGGGCTAAACATCCTCAACACCATGGAGCGCAACATTTCCACGGCCGAAGACCCTGTGGAAATTACCGTAGAGGGCATCAATCAGGTCAACATGAATCCTAAAGCCGGCCTGACCTTCGCCAGTGCTTTACGCGCCTTTTTGCGGCAGGATCCTGACATTATCATGGTGGGTGAGATTCGTGATTTGGAAACCGCCGAAATCGCCGTCAAAGCCGCACAAACAGGCCATTTGGTGCTATCGACCTTACATACTAACGATGCGCCGCAAACCTTAAACCGCCTCCTGCAAATGGGCATCCCCGCCTTCAATATCGTTGCAGCGGTCAATTTGATTATGGCGCAACGTTTAGGCCGACGGCTATGTGAACATTGCAAAGTCCCCGCCGACTTTCCCGATAAAGTCCTCCTTGCTGCCGGTTTTAAACAAGAAGAGTTGCACGACCTTAAAATATTCAGTGCAGTGGGTTGCGAATATTGCACCAATGGTTACAAAGGTCGAGTCGGTGTTTATCAAGTCCTGACGCTGACCGACAAAATGCGTACCCTTATACTAAACGGGGGTAATACCGATCAGCTGGCAGAGTGCGCTCTGGCCGAAGGTTTTAATGATTTACGCAGGTCAGGGTTAAACAAAGTGCGCATGGGCATAACCAGCTTGGAAGAAATTGATCGAATCACCAAGGAATAAACATGGCAGAGCAAACTGAACAAATAGATTTCGTCTGGGCGGGAACCGATAAAAATAAAAAGAAAGCAGGAGGAATCATCTCCGCAAAAAGTGAAGTCATTGCAAAGACTGAGCTGCGGCGGCAGGGATATCGCGTTGTTAAATTCAAGAAAAAACCCAAGCCGCTATTCACTCAAAAAATCCAGGCTATCACGCCGGGCGATATAGCCGTTTTTTCCAGGCAATTAGCCACCATGCTTAAAGCGGGCGTACCGTTGGTTCAGTCATTCGATATTGTCGGCAAAGGCCACGACAATCCAAGCATGGAGGCTCTGCTCATGGGTATCAAAACCGATATTGAAGGCGGCGACACCTTAGCCCAAGCGCTTAACAAAAGACCGTTGTATTTTGATGAATTAACTTGCAACTTGGTTGAAGCAGGCGAACAGGCAGGGGTATTAGAAACACTGCTGGATAAAATCGCAACCTACAAAGAAAAAACCGAGTCGATGAAGAAAAAGATCAAAAAGGCTCTGACCTATCCGATCGCGGTAATAGTCGTAGCCTTTATCGTCACCACTATCCTGCTGATATTTGTGGTACCGGTATTTTCCGACATGTTCAAAAGCTTCGGCGCAGACCTGCCGGCCTTCACTAAAATGGTTGTCACCATGTCTGAATGGATGCAGGCATGGTGGTATGTTGTTGTCGGCATTGTTGTCGGCGTCGTTTACACATTTGGCTATTTTAAAAAACGCTCAAAGAAATTCAATCACTTCCTTGATAAAACCCTGCTAAAAATACCGGTAGTCGGTCTCATTTTACATAAGTCTGCAATCGCACGGTTTGCCAGAACCTTGGCTACCATGTCGGCAGCCGGGGTGCCTTTGGTAGAGGCACTGGAGTCCGTTGCCGGAGCCTGCGGCAATATTATCTACGCCGAAGCCGTTTTAAAAATGCGCGATGAGGTGGCGACCGGACAAAGACTTCAATTTGCCATGCAGCAGGCAAATCTTTGGCCCAATATGGTGATACAGATGGTGGCTATCGGAGAGGAATCAGGCTCTATGGACTCTATGCTGTTAAAAGTTGCCGATTTTTTCGATGAGGAAGTCGATAATCTCGTCGATAATTTGAGCAGCTTAATGGAACCCTTCATCATGGTTATTTTAGGCATTTTAGTCGGCGGCCTGATTGTCGCAATGTATTTACCGATATTTAAAATGGGCGCAGCTATTAAGTAACGTTGTACGTTACTGGTTAGACACGACTGCTTATGCAGGAGTAATTGTCCTCAAATACCCTATTCATAAACGCTCCCGCCATGGAGCGCCCACTTTATCAAAAAAAGATGCAACAGCTTAGTATGCTTTTAAATATAACCGTCCTATTTTCGGCTCTGGCCGGTGTTATCGGCTTGCTTGTCGGCAGTTTTCTCAATGTTGTTATCTACAGATTACCGATAATGATGCAACGAGGATGGCGTAGGGAATGCATGGAGTATCTGCAAATCAATCCGGAAGCTATACAGGCACAGGCCGGCAACGGCATGAATGCAGGAGGCACGACCCCAGAGGTAGAGCAACGCAAGGAGCAGTTGCCGAGAACAACGCAGGGGGCGGTTGCCGAGGAACCCTTCAACCTGGTTTTCCCTTTATCCCGCTGTCCCGGCTGCAATGCGCCCATCAAACCTTACCAAAACATTCCAGTCATCAGCTACCTTTTTTTAAGAGGTAAATGTGCAAAATGCGACTGTCGCATTTCAATGCGTTATCCGATCGTAGAAACTTTCACGGCACTAGCCTCAATCATAGTGGCTTGGCATTTTGGCTACACGCCTCAAGCTGTTTTTGCTCTGATACTGACCTGGTCGTTGATTGCGTTAATTTTTATTGATATTGACCATCAGTTACTACCTGACTCCATCACCCTCCCCTTGCTTTGGCTGGGTATGTGTCTGAGCCTGTTTAATGTCTTTACTGATGCTCACGCCAGCATCATCGGCGCAGTAGCCGGCTATATCGCTCTTTGGGCTGTCTTTCATCTGTTTAAACTGGCAACCGGCAAAGAAGGCATGGGCTATGGCGACTTCAAATTGCTGGCTTTATTCGGCGCCTGGCTGGGCTGGCAGTACTTACCGATTATTATTTTATTATCATCGCTGGTCGGTGCAATTATTGGCGTAAGCATGATCATTTTTGTCAAACACGATCATAACGTCCCCATCCCTTTCGGCCCCTATTTAGCTATCGCAGGGTGGATTGCACTGTTATGGGGAAATGAGCTCAACCAACTCTATTTAACCACCGTAGGTCTATAAGGCATGTTGAAAGTCGGATTAACCGGCGGCATAGGCTGCGGCAAATCGACTGTTGCCGGGATTTTCGCTGACTTAAATACCCCGGTGCTCGATGCCGACCAAATAGCCCATCGGCTGGTCGAAAAAGGGCAACCTGCACTGGCTCAAATACAACAGGAGTTTGGCACGGCTATCCTTAACCCGGACGGCTCGTTAAATAGACAAAATCTCAGGGAAAAGGTTTTTTCCGACCTTAAGCAGAAACAGAAACTTGAATCGATACTTCATCCCTTAATCTATAAAACGATACAAGCAGAACTTGAACAGCTGGTCGCTCCCTACTGCATTATAAGTATTCCATTATTATTCGAAACCGGCATGACTCATCTTGTTGACCGGATACTGGTTATCGACTGTCCTGTTGAAACACAGATCGAGCGCGTTCAAATCCGGGATAACCTGACCATTGAAAGAATACAATCCATAATTGACAATCAAGTATCGCGTGCATACAGAAAAGCAAAAGCCGATGACTTGATTGATAACTCGACTGCTGATTATAGACTTGCAGAACAAGTAAAAAAACTGCACAATTTATATCTTTCATTAAGCGCTTGCCGGGATTAACTTGTCTGTGAACACCACTATTACCTATGAATTTCCACTCAATGAACGCATCCGGGTTTTCATACGGTTAGAACAGCTTTTCCAACAATTCAGCCATTTTTTAACGGGAGAGACAGTTGCCGATAAACGCGCCGCTATTAATGTGCTGCTCGATATCATGACAATTTTCAGACGCAATGATCTTAAATCGGAAATACTGAAAGAGCTGGATCGCCATGCCAATGTGCTGAATAAAATCGCCCATAACCAGAGCGTCGACACCCAAAAACTGGAAGAACTGCTTAATAAATTAAATCAAACCAGCAAAAAACTTTATGACACTAACGGAAAGATCGGTACCCGTGTCATGGAAAGCGACCTATTCCAGAGCATAGCTCAACGCAGTTCCATCCCTGGTGGAACCTGCTCCTTTGATTTACCCGAATTCCATTATTGGCTGGAACAGGATGAAGCCATTCGATTAAAAGATCTGGAACACTGGAGCAAGCCCTTTGCCGACATTCGTATCGCAATTGACCTGATTCTTAATTTTATCCGTAATTGCAGTTCACCTACTCAAGAGATTGCAGAAGCAGGCTTCTTTCAATTTTTGCTGAACACCAACCAACCCCACCAACTGCTTAAAATAAGCTTGGACAAATCCATACACTGCTTTGCAGAAATCAGCGGCGGCAAACACCGCTGCACCATCCGGTTCATGGCGCCGTCTTCCGACAACAAACGTCCAACACAAACCTCTGATGACATTCCTTTTTCCTTAACCTGCTGCCTTTTCTAATGTCGTCATCCAGCAAACCACTCATTGTAAAATGTCCCAACTGCGGATGTTCTGTGCCTTGGGCTCCTGAACAGCAATCCAAACCATTCTGCTCCGAACGTTGTAAATTGATTGACCTGGGAGAATGGGCAATGGAAGAAAAGAGGATTCCAGGTCAATCAGTGTCGCTGGAAAGCGATAGTGAGGACGATACTTTCTTTCATTAACCGGGTTCCTACCTTACTCCGTGGAAGCATTGCCCGGGACGACCAGATACGCCCGACTACAAATCGCACGAAACTATACATTTATACTTCAAATGACCCAGATTACCGGTCAAAACAGGACCGGCGTGTGCCGGACTCATCTAAAAAATGCTCAATATTTAAGTTTGGCTTTGCAGTGCAGCCACACCCGCCTCTTGAATATTCTTGCATTACAAAGTAATTTTATAGCTCTCTTTCCCTCCATTAACATAGCACACAAAACTAACGCCCCACTTGCAGTCGAGGTTACCGCCGGAGAAATTTTCCATGCGCGTATACCAGAATACTAAACCTGCCCTACTGGCAACCCCTATAAGGAAATCTAATCATGGCTATAGAAATAGAACATAAATTTTTGCTCGCCAACGATGACTGGCGCAAGCACGTTAGCCACTCGGTAAAATATCGGCAAGGCTATTTAAGCTCTCAGGCAACCAGCTCAATCAGGGTGCGAATCAGTAATGACCATGCGTGGTTGAATATAAAAACTGCGACTATCGGCACTCACCGGCATGAATATGAATATGAAATTCCAATAACTGATGCAAACGAGATATTAGATAATCTTTGCAGAAAGCCATTAATCGAAAAAACCCGTCATTTCGTTACTGATGATGCCAATCTTTGGGAAATAGATGAGTTTGAAGGCGACAATCAGGGCTTGATAGTCGCTGAAATCGAATTGGACGAAACAGGACAATCTTTTTCAAAACCGCCCTGGTTAGGCTTGGAAGTCACCGGTGATTTGCGTTATTACAACAACAACCTCGCAATCCATCCGTATTCAGAATGGCGTTAAGGCTAAATATTTCATAGACATATTGAAATATTATGAGTTTTGTTTTATATTTTCCGCATGAAAAAATTAGTTTTTGTTGTTTTATTGCTACTATCGACTCAATGTTTTGCGGAGAGCCTTAAAGACTCTTTAAAAAACATTGAAGCTGAATGGGCATCTATTTACTACAGCACGCCCAAAAGCAAACAAGGGCCTGCTTATGCTCAACTGCTTGATAAGACTACCAACTTAGCCCGACAACACCCGGACGCCGCCGAACCCATTTTCTGGCAGGCCGTGTTAAAAGCGACTTATGCCGATCAACAAGATGCTTTTTCTGCGCTTGGCGCCATTCATGAGGCGCATGATTTACTGATCAAAGCCATTAAAATCAACCCGAAAACCATGGGCGGGTCAGCCTATGTGACTTTAGGCACGCTTTATTACATGGCGCCCAAATGGCCTATCTCATTTGGCGATGACGATGCCGCCAAACAAATGCTGGAAACCGCACTTAAAATCAATCCTGACGGCATTGATGTCAACTATTTTTACGGCGAATTTCTGTTGTTACATAATAAACTTAACGATGCGGCCATTTATTTGGAAAGGGCAGCCGCTGCTCCAGCGCGTGCTGAACAGCTTTATGCCGACAATCAACTAAAAGCGGAAGCAAGGCTCGCCTTGCAAAATACTCAAAAACGAAAAATCAACAACGAAAAAGGCATGTTTTTATCTGTATTTAATTCGGCAAGCGCAAAGTAAGCCTTATACTCACCATCGCACCCAATCCTGCTAAATGACGCCTTTAACAAACTCGGCATTCAATCGTGCAATTCTTTCTGCTAGAATAATGCCCTAAATTAAAAATCAACTTTCCTGGTAATAATTATGACTTTTGTAGTCACCGAAAACTGTATTAAATGCAAATTTACTGATTGTGTAGATGTATGCCCTGTAGATTGCTTTCATGAAGGCCCTAACTTTCTGGTTATTGATCCGGATGAATGTATTGATTGCACGTTATGCGAACCTGAATGCCCTGCCAACGCAATTTTTGCAGAAGATGAATTGCCGGAAGGACAAGAAGTTTTTATCGCATTAAATGCAGAACTAGCCAAACAATGGCCTGTTATTACGGATGTAAAACCGGCTTTACCTGATGCTGATGAGTGGAATGGTAAAGAAGGCAAACTCGACCTACTGGAAAGATAAATAAAACTTGTTCTATTGCTTGTTTCAGCCATTCATCCTCGATGTCTGCGACCCTGATAAGAACGGCCAGGCGGATACAGAGCGACAACAAAAATTGAAGGACACGTACAAAACACCGCCCCCTGTCTGATAGATCAAAAGATAAAGGATTTTGAAATGAGTCGGGGGTCGGGCAACTGTTTTTCGTTGCCCGACTGATTGATGCTTGCTACAAAACAGAAACGACTAAAGCAAACACAAAGACGAAAATAACAAAAAGCGCGAACATTCCTCTCTTAGTCAACCTCGACCTTATCAGCCTCAATTCGGCCAGCAGTTCATACTTAATATCATCCGAGTTAAGGATTCTTTTGCATCGCCCACGAAATGTTTGCATTTCTTCCTGCGCTTCCTGCTCGGCAATAATCTCGGCAATCTTTGAATAATAACTGCCGCATTCCGGACATTTCATATCGCGGTCATTACGTTCATAACCACATACTGAACATTTATTCATTTAATCCTCCGCAAAAATCATTTCTTCAGAATTCTTCGGCACACCGCTACGCTGCTCCTGCGTCGCGTAAAGCGCCTACTGTTGGTGCTCTACCACACGCCATTCATGGCGTTATGCAATATCTGTCCATTCAGCCGTCAAACCGGTACGGCTCCATCCGAATGGATTCGACATGTCGTCCCAGCATAATGCAAACACCGTTATAACGTTCATTTCCGGTTGAAGAAAATTCAAACAAAAATATCCGTCGCACCCGTATTTTTCCTGCTTGATCTCTTTTTAACCGGATACTGTTTAGAGCGACATACTCATCCAACATCTGGACTTCCAGATTCAGGCAATTCGCCCTGACAGCCTTAAGCGCAACCTCCTTCACCTGCTGCCCGTTAAACCAGTACAGGTATGCGCTCAGCAATAAAGCTATTAAAATAAGATCATCCAGCATTGTTTATGATTTGGTGTTGTTAAACAGAGTTTAGGTGTGCCTGCTCTATTGTACTAAGATTTGCCGACAAACCTTCTCGGCAATTGCTCCTGCATTGCTCTACATCCATACAGTCGAAGGAGAACAACATGAAACTTCCCATTACCGGCGGTTGCCTTTGCGGCGCAGTCAGATATGAAATCTCGGCCAAACCCATCGGCGGCTTCAACTGCCATTGCCGAACCTGTCAAAAAGCTATTGGAGCGCCCTATTTTGCAGGCATGTTCGTTCCAGCTTCAGCCCTCACCATAACCGGGAACTATAAAGAATACGCAACCATTGCCGCAAGCGGCCACACGGTTTACCGCGCTTTTTGCCCTGAATGCGGAACCTCCCTGTTTGGCAGGAACAGCGCCTTTATCGACATAAGACCGGTCGCCGCCGCAACTCTTGATGATCCCGGTATTTTTCATCCACAAAAAGATATCTGGGTGACGGATGCCCAGCCATGGGACTATATGAACCCTGACTTACCAAAATTTGACGGCAATCCCTGGCATTAAGTTAAGCTACCTGCAATTTTTATTTATCTTGGAGAATTTATGAATTCCGGACAACTTAGCACCATTGAAATACAACCTGAAGCAGCGCATAAATATTCTGTGATATGGTTGCATGGATTAGGCGCGGATGGTCATGATTTTGAAAGTCTTATTCCCGAACTGCATTTAACCGCTAGAGCAAATATCCATTTTATCTTTCCCAATGCGCCTGTCCAGCCTGTTACCATCAATGGCGGAATGTCCATGCGCTCCTGGTACGATATTTTAGAGATGTCGCTGGAACGCAAAGTCGATATTGACGGCATCTATCAATCAGCCGGCTTACTTGAACCACTGATCTTGCAGGAAATTGACAAGGGCATTCCATCGACAAATATTTTGTTGGCAGGATTTTCTCAAGGAGGTGTAATTGCGCTTCATGCAGGACTAAGGCACCCACATAAGCTGGCCGGAATTATCGCACTGTCGACTTATTTACCAACTATTGATCAATTAAAAACCGAGCGTTCAGCCGCCAACAATGGCACGCCGATCTTTATGGCTCACGGCATCATCGACCCCATCGTAGCGGTTGAATCCGGCAAGGCCGCATTTGATAAGCTAAAAGCAATGGACTACATCATTGAATGGCATGATTACCTGATGGAACATAGACTTTGCGTTGAAGAAATCGAACACATTTCGGTGTTTATGAATTCGATTTTTATATGACGTACAGTCATAACGTTTTTCAAACAAACGCTTGATAAAGCATACCCGATCACCCGCCCGGCAAAGGCTGCCCTTGCCGGGACTTGAGTCTTAATCAACTCTGATCTTTGCGGGCGAGTTAAGCCCTTTTAATGCGCTGTGCCGGTATGTCGCGTCTTGTTGTGCCGGTATAAAGCTGCCTTGGCCGCCCTATTTTTTGATCCGGATCCGCTATCATTTCATCCCAATGGGCAATCCAGCCCACGGTTCGCCCCATCGCGAACATGGCGGTAAACATGTTGGAGGGGATGCCTAATGCGTGCAACACGATGCCGGAATAATAATCGACGTTCGGGTAGAGCTTTTTCTCGATGAAATACTCGTCCTCAAGGGCAATGCGCTCCAGCTCCAGAGCCAGTTTAAATATTTTGTCATCATGCAGACCGAGCTCCGTGAGCACTTCATGACAGGTTTCACGCATTAATTTGGCACGCGGATCATAATTTTTATAAACCCGATGACCGAAGCCCATGAGTCTGAACGGATCGTTTTTATCCTTGGCCTTGTTTATAAATTTGGAAATATTCGAGACATCGCCAACCTCCTCAAGCATGTTGAGTACAGCTTCATTAGCGCCGCCATGAGCGGCTCCCCAAAGGCAGGCAATCCCGGCAGTAATACAGGCATAAGGGTTGGCACCACTGGAACCTGCTAAACGTACTGTCGAAGTCGAGGCATTTTGTTCATGATCGGCATGAAGGATCAAGATTCTGTCCAGCGCTTTTACCAAGACAGGATTGGGCTGAAAATCGTCACAAGGCGTGCCAAGCATCATTCGCATAAAGTTTTCAACGTAACTCAGCTTGTTTTGCGGGTACATAAACGGTAAGCCGGTGCTGTATTTATGACACATCGCTACGATGGTCGGTACTTTGGCAATCAGGCGGATGGCGCTCAGGTCGCGATCCTTTTTAGATTTAATGTCCAGCGCGTCATGATAGAACGCTGACAACGCCCCAACGACAGCTACCATAATAGCCATCGGGTGGGCGTCTCGACGAAACCCTTTAAAAAAATTGGTCAGTTGATCATGCACCATCGTGTGCATGGTTATAGTACCTTCGAACCGCTGCATTTCATCAGTGTTAGGCAATTCGCCATTCAGCAACAGATAGCAAACCTCCAAAAAAGTACAATGTTCTGCAAGTTGCTCAATAGGGTAACCGCGATAAAGCAATATCCCTTTTTCACCGTCTATATAGGTTATCGATGAACTGCAACTGGCCGTGGAAGTAAATCCGGGATCATAGGTAAACATGCCGGTCTGTTGATACAGAGATTGGATATCTACTACATCGGGGCCCGTAGTTCCAGATAAAATAGGCAACTCGCATAAAGACTGAGTTTTCTCATTTAAGGTAACACTGCGCAATTTAGTCATGGTTTTTCTCAGTTTTGAAGCATGGTCTGTAGCGTCATCAGAAGGCGGGCTAAATTGCGAAGTTTCACAGTTTAGCCCGCCAATTGAGTGTGATTAATCTTGGCTGGTATTTTAAAAGGAATTTGCTTATAAAATAACAAATTCCGGAAAATATCTTTCATTCATACAACTACTCCATGCAGTCATATAAATGACGACGCAAAAATACGCGATTAAACCGAAACCGCCCTGTCTATGGCCTGTTTTGCCAATTCGGTCACCTTAGCCCAGTTTTTTGATTTTACCACATCCACAGGCGCCAGCCATGATCCGCCAACGCAGGCAACATTGCTTAACTGCAAATAACTGTTGTAATTTTCCGGAGAAATGCCGCCTGTCGGACAAAAAGTCGCCCTGGGAATAGGCCCTGCAATCGATTTTAGCATCGGTATGCCGCCTGCCGCTTCGGCCGGGAAGAACTTGAAATGATCCAGCCCGTACTCCATGCCCAACATCAATTCCGACAGCGTCGATATGCCTGGAATCAAGGCGATATTTCCGGCGCTGGCGGCCGCTAAAAGCTTCGGCGTTAATCCGGGACTAATCGCAAAAACGGCGCCTGCATCTTCCGCTGCCTTTAGTTGCTCGGGCGTAGTAATAGTACCCGCACCGACAATCGCGTCTTTGACTTCCCTGCTGATAAGCCTTACGGCATCCAGCGCTATAGGGGTACGTAGTGTTATTTCCAATACTTTAATGCCGCCTGCGACCAAGGCCTGCGCCAGAGGAACAGCGTCTTCCAAATTCTGGATGACCATTACAGGCATCACCGGGCAAGTATTTAAAATAATGTTAGGTTGAATTTTCCAGTTATTTTTAGTCATTGTTTTACCAAATTTTTATAGTTATTAATCGGCGACAAACAGGTTGGTGGCGCCGGTTTCAGCAGAAGACGCCCCCAGACGAAAACCGCCGAACAATTCGCGGCCCATGCCGAAATGGTGGCCCTTGGCGCTATTCGCTGCCGGAATGCGGGCATTAAATTCATCCGCGTCTACCAGCACATTGACCTCGCCGGTTTGGGTGTTCAGATGAATGATGTCGCCGGTGCGCACTTTCGTTAACGGACCGCCTTCTTCACACTCGGGACACATGTGAATGGCTGATGGCACTTTACCCGAAGCGCCGGACATCCGTCCATCCGTCACCAGCGCGACCTTGAAGCCTTTATCCTGCAACACACCCAGAGGCGGCGTCAATTTGTGCAGTTCGGGCATACCGTTGGATTTCGGTCCCTGGAAGCGGAGCACCACAATAACATCTTTCTCCATTTCGCCGCGCCTGAAGGCCGCAACCACATCGTCCTGGTCATCAAACACCATCGCAGGCGCCTCAACGATCTGGTGCTTTTCCGCTACCGCAGAAACTTTTGACACCCCGCGCCCCAAATTGCCGTGCATAACATGCAAGCCGCCACCGACTGCAAAAGGCTTGGCGACGGTACTGATAATTTTCGCGTCCAAAGACGCTTCAGGGCAAGGTTCCCATGTTAATTTGCCGTCAATCAATTTTGGTTCTTGTACATAATTCTTCATGCCGCGCTGATCGGCAACGGTCAGAATATCTTCATGCAAAAGGCCGTTCTTTAACAGTTCGGCAATCAATACGCCCATACCGCCGGCGGCCTGGAAGTGATTGATGTCTGCATGACCGTTCGGATAAATACGGGTTAAAAACGGTATTGCTCTGGAAAGATTATCAAAATCATCCCAGTTGATAATGATGCCGGCTGCACGCGCAATGGCGACCAGATGCATGGTGTGATTGGTGGATCCGCCCGTTGCCAATAAGCCGACAATGGCATTCACAATCGCTTTTTCGTCGATCATATGTCCAACCGGACGGAAATCATTGCCCAGCGCAGTAAATTTTAAAACCTGTCTGGCTGCGGCTTTGGTCAGTTCATCGCGCAACGGCGTATAAGGGTTGATGAACGAACTGCCCGGCAGATGCAGGCCCATAATCTCAACCATCATCTGGTTGCTGTTTGCGGTACCGTAGAACGTACAGGTACCCGCACTGTGATAGGACGCAGACTCGGACTCCAGCAGTTCTTTACGACCGATTTTACCTTCGGCGTAAAGCTGGCGGATACGCACTTTTTCTTTATTGGCCAAACCGCTAGGCATCGGTCCTGCCGGCACAAACACGGCGGGCAAATGGCCAAAACTCAGCGCACCGATCAGCAGTCCAGGCACAATCTTGTCGCAGACGCCCAAGTACAGTGCGCCGTCAAACATGTTATGACTTAAACCCACGGCCGTCGCCATCGCAATCACATCACGGCTGAATAACGACAACTCCATGCCGGGACGGCCTTGCGTAACTCCGTCGCACATAGCCGGCACACCGCCGGCAAACTGGGCAACGCCACCGGCTTCCTTTATGGCGGCCTTGATTAACGCAGGCGCGTCTTTATACGGCTCGTGGGCCGACAACATGTCATTATAAGAAGAGATAATGGCAATATTGGCTTTCTGATGTCCGGTTAAATCGCTTTTTTCCTCGGCTCCGCAGGCGGCAAAAGCATGAGCCAGATTGCCGCAAGCAAGTTCGGCACGATGCGGCTCTTGTTTTACAGCCGCATCAATACGTGCCAGATAGGCGGCGCGAGTTTCACGACTGCGCTCAATAACTTCGTTAGTCACTTTTTCTAATACGGGATGCATATTTGTTCCTTTTGTCTACGGTTAATCAATGCGGTAGGATGGGTAGAGCACCAAAAGTAGGCGCTTTAGGCGACGCGAAAACCATCGCATCGGTCAATTGATTACGATGGGTTTCGGCTACCGCCTCTACCTATCCTACAGAGGTATCTATTTTATTCTTCCCAGGTTCTTCCGTCTCTGGTAATTAATTCGTCAGCGGCATCAGGCCCCCATGTTCCGGCCGGATAAGGTATTGGCGCAGTATCGGCATGAGCCCAGGCGTCCTGTATCGAATCGATCCATGTCCAGGCCTGCTCAATCTCCTCGCGACTAAGAAACAGGGTAGGATTGCCGCGCATGGCTTCAAGCACCAATTTCTCGTACCCGCCGAAAATTTTGCTGTTTTTAAATGTGTCGGAAAAGCTCAAATCCAGCTTGGTTTTTTGCAGCTTAATATTTTCATCGATACCCGGTATTTTGTTGAGCATCTGGATTTCTACGCCCTCATTCGGCTGCAAGTGAATGATGAGCTTATTTGACGGCAGGTCCTCAAAACTTTCTTTAAAGATGTTATGCGGCAATTGCTTAAAATTAACGACGATTTCAGTGCGTTTATAAGTCATCCGCTTGCCGGTACGCAAGTAAAACGGCACTCCGGCCCATCGCCAGTTATCAATAGCCACTTTCAAGGCGACAAAGCTTTCTGTGGTGCTTTGAGTATTAGCCCCTTCCTCTTCAAGATAGCCCGGCATCGGCTTGCCCTTGAGCTCCCCCGCCGAGTACTGTCCACGGACGGTTTTTTGTTCGACATTTTCTTTGGTAATGGGCCGTAGCGCGGCAAGAACCTTTATTTTTTCATTATGTATGCTTTGCGCTTCCAGATTGACCGGCGGCTCCATCGCCACAAAAGTCAAAATCTGCAACAGGTGATTTTGCAGCATGTCGCGCAACTGTCCGGTTTTGTCGAAATAATCCCAACGCCCTTCAATACCGATTTCTTCAGCTACGGTAATCTGAATATGGTCGATGGTATTGTGATCCCAGTTGGTGGTAAAAATAGAATTGGCAAAGCGCAACGCCAATAAATTGAGTACCGTTTCTTTACCCAGATAATGATCGATACGATAGACCTGTTTTTCGCTGAACACCTCGGCAACGGCATCATTAATATCTTTCGAGGACTTAAGGTCATGGCCTATCGGTTTTTCCATCACCATGCGCGATTCTTCATTCAAAACCCCGCACTTAGCCAGTCCTTGACAAATATTGGTAAACAAGAAAGGGGCAACGGCAAAATAACTCACCATAACCCTGGATTGTCCGTCAATAACGCTATTCAACAGCTGGTATTGATCAAGTTGAGTTAAATCTATTTTCAGGTAGGAAAATCTTGCCGAAAACCGTGCCCATATTTGTTCATCAACAATTTCATTTAAAAACTCTTGCAAACTGTTATGAATAATCCCGACAAATCCTGAATTATCGCTCTCGTGTTGATCTATACCTATGACACGGGTATCGGCTTCAATCAAATTGGCTTTTTCAAGTCGATACAAAGAAATGAGCAACTTGCGGCGGGATAAATCGCCCAAAGCGCCAAAGATAACCAGGTCACAAGGTTTAAATGTTGTTTTTTCGTTCATAGATGCGTTGTTGAATAAATAGTTATGCCGACATCAGTCCGGCACTTTATAGGCGGAAAACTTATGCATATTATCGCAGAATTTGCTTCAGGATGCAGTTCTGGATACGCGGCCTTAGCGCTGAGCTTGTATTTTAGATTTAAAGATGGCGAAACGGTTTGATATGCGCAGCTTGTATCGAATCGATATTTAGTTGACAGCATTCTCAAGCTTCTTTTATAGTATTGATCCGCTACTATCACAAAAAGAAGATATTTTAAGCGTCGCGCGACTGCCGACATCACCACAACTTGGCGGTCGAAATTGTTGATCGCTCAAAAATGTCAAGGTGAAGTAGTTTATCAGGGGGAATCAATTCCGGCGTTGATGAAAGCCATGATTTCCATATCAACCCTGCCGCATCCATTGATAATTTAAACCAACAAGAGGTATAAAAAATGAGCAACGAAGCACAAATAGAAGAAGTACAAATAAAAGACAAATTCTGGCTGTACGTTAGCGGCACAATAATTACTTTATTGATAGTCATTGCAATGGTCAAACAAAGCGAGAATGAAAAATTTGCACCGATCAAACAGCAGTTGGAAGAGGAGACGGCTCTCATGAATATCCGCGTATTGAACTGAACAGCCATTATGTTCATGACAAGGCGTTATTCTTATTTATCAGCTACACCGGATTTTGATTAGTTCGCGCACTTGCCTGGGGATATAAGCCGCAGTTCTTGTCAACCTTAGCGTGATCATGTACCACTTAAAATAATAATCAGGAGAGAACTATGAAACTTAATTTGATATGCCTTTGGGCGGCGTTAACTTTGTTTTCCGGAATAACGTTCGCGGCAGAATATGTATACCGGGATCTCATGGCTAACACGCTGCCCTCGGCGGGATGTGAAGTAGAATCCGAAGCCATTGTAACGGCATCAAAACCCTACAACATAACCCGATACAGCAAAACATTCTGTCAGTCGCAGGGTTACGGCTGGCATGTTGAGAAAGTAAAGGATGAGGGCAAGGCTGCCTGTACAACATGCAGTGGCACTAATCAGGGTAAAAGTCAGTGCCATCTGGAAGATGTGGTTGTGACTTGCAAACGCATCAAGCCCGGCTCGGTCGGTATGTTGCCTGGAAAAAGTTAATGGCAATCGCGTGAGCAAGAAGACTAATGTGTCTCTTGCTCGCATTTATCCCGTCCCATCCATCCTCATTCGGAATTTGTCCTTTAACCTAAAAAAATCAGTTGGATTTGATATTCCCGAGCTACCGTAGGGGCGACCGGCCGGTCGCCCCTACAATGTCCGCACCATTCAGGTGAACAACTTTGGCAGGCAAAACCATGGCTCAATGCAAGTAATTCAGGTATTTCAATTCACAACACTTTGGTTAACTGATTTTTTTAGGTTTAAGAGCTGTAGGATGGTTTCGCGCCAGCAAACCGCCAATCAACGCACAACGCCGATGACAGCCTGTTGCAATTGCTACAAATCACGAAAAGGCACGAAAATGGCTCAATTCTGTTGGCCATTGACAATTAACCAAGCCCCCTTTGCACGCACTTAGGCAGTATGTTGATTGTATACACACCGCTTCCACCAAGGCCGAGCTATATGACAGCGAATCCACCTAACTATATTTAGCAGGTGTATGTGACAACCGGATAAGCATGGAACACCCACACTTTACCCCGCGCGGCCTCCAGCTTTGGATTAAGCTTATGCTTGCCGACAAGCGTGACTATCCAGCCGTCATCACGGTTGTCTTTTTTTATGACCGGCGTCACTAAAAGCCTGCTTGAAATAAGTTATGTAGTTTTATTTAGGTATTTATACCAATTGTAATTTTGAGTAAACCAAGGAACAATCATAACTAATTATTTACTGCTGTTGTTGTTGGTTCTATTCTAGCTCTTGGTGTTTTGCTAGTGGCGGCAATAAAGATGTGGCATTTGGAAGCTAATCAAAGATTAGCCTCTAGGAGGCTGTCGGATTATGCCTCACTAAAAATACTAAGTCATTGAAATATATATAAACTATTTTTTATAACGAAAAGCAATAAAAAATTAATTTATTTTAAAATCAATATGTTATGTGGCTGTGATTTTTAAATCCG
>JAURZV010000050.1 GCA_030653175.1 Methylobacter sp. | reverse complement strand
TTACCCGACTGATTCATCTTATGCGATTGCCTGTCATATAGGCGATAAACAGGCGCTGGATAAAATTCGTCGTATCAGGCAGTTGGACGATAAACACGATTTTACTCTGGTGTGCAAAGATCTGGCCCAAGTATCCATGTTTACCAAAATCAGTAATGATGCTTTTCGGCTGATTAAGGCATTAACGCCGGGAGCCTTTACCTTTATTTTGGAAGCTACACGCGAAGTGCCTCGCCGGTTACAGCATCCCAAGAAAAAAACGGTAGGTATACGGGCCTTGCTGTTTCCGTAAACAAACCATCGAACAATGGATTAATCAACAGTCAAATCAACGGATAGAAGAAAATAGTGATTACTGATTACCATGCCAAATACTATGCCTATGAGCTAACTCGCCAACATGCCGCTGACGGCGTGAATAGGCTATCCCAGTCGTTATTCGATGCAACGGTTGATCTCAATCCTCATCAAATCAACGCTGCACTGTTTGCCTTAAACAACCCGCTTAATAAAGGCGTTGTCCTTGCTGATGAAGTAGGCTTGGGAAAAACCATTGAGGCTGGTTTAGTGCTTTGTCAGTATTGGGCGGAACGCAAACGACAATTGCTGATTATTTGCCCTGCATCTTTACGCAAACAATGGGCGCAAGAGCTTCAGGACAAATTCAATCTGCCTTCACAGATTCTTGATGCCAACACCTGGCGGCAATTAAAAAAACAAGGCGTTGCCAACCCGCTCAGCAATAACTGCATCAACATTCTGTCCTACCATTTTGCCGCACGATTAGAAGAGTCGTTAGTTGTCGAACCCTGGCATCTGGTGGTCATGGATGAAGCACACAAATTACGTAATGCTTATCGTCCCAATAATAAAATGGGGCAAGCGTTAAAACGTGCATTGTATGGTCGGCAAAAATTACTTCTAACGGCCACTCCATTACAAAACTCATTATTAGAGCTTTACGGCTTATCGACAATCCTTGATGAACATATTTTTGGTGATGATAAATCCTTTCGGCAACATTATATGGGTGGCGATGGCATCGGCCAACTTAAAGAGCGCCTAAAGGGGTTTGTAAAACGAACCTTGCGTAAACAAGTTCTGGAATATATTCGTTACACGCAACGCAAGACCATCACTGTTCCCTTCACGCCATCTCATGCAGAAATGCAGCTCTATAACGGCATTACCGCGTTGCTTGAGCGTGAAGACAGTTATGCTTTGCCCAAGCGCCAGCGCCACCTCACCGGACTCATTCTGCGCAAGTTATTGGCGTCCAGTACCCATGCAGTCCATAACACGCTGATTACCATTAAACGCCGCCTGGAAACGCTTCGAGATCATCAGGTAGATGATACTGACTTCATTGCGGAACTGATTGAAAGTGACGACCTGGAAACGGATTATCTCGAAGAGTTGGAAAGTGAGGCAATAGAAGATTCCGAACAAATCATCGATAAAGAGCAGCTCCAACTCGAAATTATTGAGTTAAGTGGTCTCATCGCACAAGCCGAAAAAATCAGTGATGACAGCAAAGCCAAAGCCTTGTTGATTGCCTTGAGCCAGGGTTTTGAACAAATGGCCGTGATGGATGCACCGCGTAAGGCGGTTATTTTTACCGAATCCAGGCGCACCCAAGAATACTTGCAACACTATCTTGCTGCTAACCAGTATGCAGATAAATTGGTCACGTTCAGCGGCACCAATAACAGCCCGGAAACCACCCGCATATATCAACAATGGTTAGAAGAAAATCAAGGATCCGACAAAATCGCCGGGTCGCCGCAAATAGACAGGCGAACAGCACTGATTGATCACTTTCAATATCACGCTGAAATCATGGTGGCCACCGAAGCCGCTGCCGAAGGGGTCAACCTGCAATTTTGTTCATTAGTGATAAACTACGATCTACCTTGGAATCCTCAGCGAGTAGAGCAACGTATTGGTCGTTGTCATCGTTATGGTCAAAAATTTGATGTCGTTGTTATCAACTTCCTTAATCAAAGCAACTATGCCGATCAGCGGGTTTTGGAGTTGTTAACCGATAAGTTTCATTTGTTTGATGGCGTCTTTGGGGCGTCCGATGATGTCTTGGGTACAATTGAATCAGGCATTGATTTTGAAAAGCGCATTCAGGCTATTTACGAAACCTGCCGCACCACCGAACAAATAGAATCAGCTTTTACCCAGCTCCAACTGGAAATGGAAGTCGACATCAGTAAACAAATGCAGGAAACCCGGCAGCAACTGCTGGATAATTTTGATGAAGACATCCACAACTTACTTAAAATACAACTTAATCAGGCGGAGCAACGGCTGGATAAAATCGGTCGTTGGTTCTGGGCGCTGACACAACACCAACTTAAAGCCTACGCAAGTTTTGATGAGCAACAGCACCGGTTTCATCTGCAACAAAATGTCATCAATGAAGCGCCTCTGGGTCAATATCAACTGATTGCCCGAGGTCAAAATCAAAGTACAGAGTCACATAACACCCACGTCTACCGTCTCAATCACCCGCTCGGTGAATGGGTGCTGGAGACAGCTAAACATCAACCGACACCCACTGCACATATCTATTTTGATTACGCAGCACATGGCGCAAAAATCAGCGTTATAGAATCCTTGCTGGGCCAATCGGGCACCTTAAAACTGCAACGCTTCAGCATAGAGGCACTGGAACGCAGCGAAGATCATCTGCTGTTCTCTGCTGAAACCCGTGACGGTAAACTCCTTCCTGCCGAAACAGCGCAGAAATTAATGCAACTGCCTGCAACCCAATGCCAACAGCAAAGTGTTATATCGACCACCCGGATTGAAGATGCGCTCAGTGCAGCGCAGAATGACATCATCAAAATGGTCAACAGCCGCAACCTGACGTTTTTTGAAGAAGAAGTGAATAAACTTGACCACTGGGCGGATGATTTGAAATTCGGCCTTGAACAAAGCATTAAAGAAGTCGACCAGCAAATTAAAGAAGTCCGGCGCAATGCCAAAATTGCAGCCACGCTGGCAGAAAAGTTATCGTGGCAAAAGCAACAGCAGGAGCTGGAACGCGCTCGCAACAAACAGCGCAAAGAACTCTTTGATCGTCAGGATGAAGTCGATAATCGTAGAGAAGCGTTGATTGGACAACTGGAAAGTAAATTAAATCAGCGAGTAGAAGTTAAGGATTTATTTACCATTCATTGGAGCTTGCAATGAAAGGCTGCTGAGAAAAAATGCTCAAGATAATATCCATCGGCCCGAAATCACATCATCAACCATCGTTTATATTGGAGATTATTCATGACTAATCCAGACACATTTTTTCACTCTGACTGGGTATCCCCGCCGGGCGAAACAATCATGGATTTAATTGAAGAAAGAGAATGGTCTCAAGCGGAACTTGCTCAAAAACTAGGCTGTACTACAAAACACCTTAATCAGCTTATTAAAGGTAAAGTAACTCTAACCGAAGTTGACGCACTAAGGTTGGAGCGTGTTTTGGGTTCGACGGCTAATTTTTGGCTAAACAGAGAGAGTAAATACCAGCAACAATTGGCGCATATTAAGGCGAGTGAATGTCAATCACCTAACAAAAAGGGTTAAATGTTGCCACAATTGCAAATCGAAACCATAATGCAACCTTACTCATCATCGAGGAATTGCCCATGCCTGCACTGACCATCAAAAACATACCCGAATCGCTTTATCAACAGCTCAAAAATGCCGCCGAATTGCATAGACGCAGCATCAACAGTGAAGTCATTATTTGTCTCGAAAGAACCTTAGCCGCCAGCAAAATAACGCCTGCCGACCGTTTAAGCCGCATTGAGCAATTGCGTTCCGGTATCAAGAGCAACACCATCACACCGGAAGATATTGAGCTAGCTATTAACAGCGGCAGGCCATGATTGTTGCGGACACTAACATCATCAGCTATCTATTTTTGCCGACGGTCTATTCCGAAAAGGCGAGTCGGCTTTATCTGCAAGATGCCGAATGGGCAGCTCCCAGTCTTTGGCGTAGCGAATTCCGTAATGTGCTTGCACTGTATAGTCGGCAGCAAATCCTCACCTTGGCGGAAGCGTTGTTGATACAAGAAGAAGCTGAAGCGTTAATGGCCGATCATGAATTTTCAGTAACATCCGTGCAAGTTTTGACGTTAACCGACAGCAGCCATTGTTCGGCTTATGATTGTGAATTTGTCGCCCTAGCAAAACAGCTATCCGTAAAACTGGTTACCGAAGATAAAAAAATACGGCGTGAATTTCCCGATGTTGCGTTATCGCTGGATGATTTCTTAAACTGAATAACTTACATGCTAATTTTGCAAAAAGTTATCATGAAACGTGATTTTAAATCGGAGCAAGAGAACCGTGCATTTGATGTGCTGCGACCAAAGTTTTACAGGCATGCAAACGGCGCAATAAACGGTTGGGAGTTAAAATGCTTCCCTTGGAAAACAAAAAGCCCCGATGCTTCCACCGAGGCTTTTTGTCGACCAAGAATCCCTAGTCCTTTGAGATAAATTATGAGTCAGCAGGTATCTTAAAGTCAAGCTGCTGCATACTTAACAAAAACTAATTGGCTTTATTATATAGCCTGACATTAAGAGCGCAAATTTGTTACACATTAACCATTAATTGAAATGAGGTAAATAATGCAAACACCAAGTTGTAAATTGATGTGTAAAATTATGCTCCAACTTCAGCAGGAAAAACTCCTCACTGTAGTTGAAGCGAATAAGATCGAGAAAAAAATACTTTCCGGAAAAATAAAGTCTGAGGATTGGCGGTTAGCAGTTGAGCTATCTATGGATAAGGAGAGCACTAATGTCGAAAAAAACGGTTCTTAAGAAATTAAAAGTTCACGCATTACGCGGTGCAACCCAAGCCTTGGAAGTCGAATTTCATAAACCCCTCACTTTAATTTACGGCGAAAATGGCACCGGAAAAAGTACGATTTGCGATGCTTTGGATTTATTGGGCAATCAGAGAGTTGGTTCTGTTGAAGGTCGCGGTTTAGGAACTACTCATGGCTATTGGGCATCGGTAGGAAAAACTAAAGGAGATATTTCAGTTGAATTAGAAACAAAATCGAATACCTGGCAAGCAACAGTTTATGGAAGAAACGTAAATATAAAGCCCCAAAATGCCGTGCCATCCGTCAGCGTTTTGCGTCGTTCACAAATTTTGGATTTAATTCAGGCAAAACCAGCCGATCGTTTTGCGGTGATAAAGCCTTTCATTGATATAGCGGAAATTGAAAAATCCGAGGCTGAGTTGCGCAGTTTGATCAAAAGCATGGAAGAGGGAGAAAGACAGGCGAGTATCCGAATTGATGAAAATAAAGCTTCAATAGAAAATTATTGGCAGCGTTTAGGCAACAGAAGCCAAGGGAATGTGATTGAGTGGGCAAAAAAAGAAGCCCAAATTGATTTTAATGATGTCGATAGTGAAAACACCTTGCTTAAAGAGTTGGTGCAAACACTCAGCACTTTAAAAGTAGATCAACGAAATTATCAGCAAGCTAATCAAAAATTAATTTCAGCGCATTCTGAACTTGAAGAAAAACAGCAAGCTGTTGATGAGATTATCCAGGCTGCCTTACCCGGAACTCAGGACGTTTTAGGGATTCTTCAAGCTGCCAGCCATCACTTTAATTCGCACCCAACAGTCGAAAAATGCCCATTATGTGAGAGCTCAGAATTTGCCTATGATCTTCCTAACAGAGTTGCTGAAAAAATCAGCCAGTTAAATACACTGAATCAGGCAATCGCTAACAAAAAAACTGCTGACAATAATTTAAGTACCCATAAAGGCAATACAGAACTGGAAGGCAATAAATTAACGCAATCAATAACAAACCTTACTCAAAAAACCGAAGCATGTCTGGTCTTCCAGTCATTACAAAAAAATGAAGTCAAAGACACTATTTCCACGCTGCAACAACAACTCGCACTGAATATCGGCTCAATAGAAACCCAAAGTCTTAATGAGTCCATCGATAAATTGCTTAACGATATAAATCAAAGATGCGAACAAATAGCCAAATACAAAGGCGAAATCAATGGTTTGAAATCAGCTCTGCAACAGTACGATAGTAATATCGAAAACCAGCAAGCCTCATCCGCATTACTTCCAGTATTAAAAAAAGCCCTGCAAATTCATGAAAGCGAAAGAAAGCAGTTTGTTGATGACATACTCGGTCAGATAGCCAACGAAGTCGGTCGTCTCTATGAGTTGCTTCATCCTGGTGAAGGCCTCAACAAAATAGCACTGATGCTTGATCCTGTTAAACGGGCATCCCTTGAAATTGGAGCGGATTTTTACAGCTTAACAAATGCCCCACCAGCCGCGTATTTCAGTGATTCACATCTTGATACTTTAGGATTATGTGTTTTTATCGCTATCGCAACTTTGAACGATTTGGAAAATACCATTTTAATACTGGACGATGTATTGGGGAGTATTGATGAACCACATGTGGATAGACTGGTAGAAACGCTTTATGACGAAACACAACGCTTTATGCACTGCATCATCACCACACATTACCGCCCGTGGCGAGAAAAGTTTCGCATGGGGCAATTAAGAAACGGGCAATGTCAACTTATTGAACTTGGAAAATGGTCGCATCACAACGGTGTAACTATTGGAGCGAAAGGAACTCCGCCGGTGGATGAATTAAGAAATCTTATTGAAGCGAATCCGCAAAGTCTGCAATTGATCTGTGCCAGCGCTGGCGTTTTACTGGAACAAGTTTGCGATTTCTTGACTGAAAAATACGAATGCTTAATGCCAAGAAAAAAATACGGGCATACCTTAGGTGATTTATTACCCGCGATTAACGGCAAACTTCGGGCTGCACTTCGAACCGAGATTAAACAGGATGATGGTAGTTATTTGAATCATTCTTTGAAAGACAAAATCGAAGAACTCCAAAATATTGCATCGACCAGAAATATCTTTGGCTGTCATTACAATGAATTGGCAAATCATTTGCCTACACAAGATGCCCAACGTTTTGGTCAGTTGGTTTTGGAAGTAGCAGAAAGCATAATTTGCCCTGATGAAGGCCTACCATCTTCTGATAAATCGGGTTCATATTGGTCTACAAAAAGCGAAACTCGACGCTTACATCCTTTACGTAAACCTTCCTAGAATGACAATGAATAACAAACAAAAACTGGAACTGACCTGGATAGGCAAGGACAAGCGGCCTAAGTTGGAGCCGAGGATATTGTTGGAAAATCCGGGTTTGTCGTATCACGCCAAACATCGGGTTAGTGGTAACGATCAGTTCGATAACAAATTGATTTTTGGTGACAACCTGCTGGCGTTGAAAGCGTTAGAGCAGGAATATGAGGGTAAGGTGAAATGCGTTTATATCGATCCGCCATTTAATACACAACAAGCATTTGAACATTATGATGATGGATTGGAACATTCTCTATGGCTTGGGTTAATAAGGGATCGTATTGAGCGTATCAATATCCTTTTATCTAACGATGGTACTTTATTTGTTCACATTGATGATAATGAACTTGGGTACTTAATTGTCATTTTAGATGAAATATTTGGTCGCTCGAATAGAGTTGCGGTTGTAACTTTTAAACAAGGTTCCGCAACTGGACATAAATCAATAAATCCCGGAGTAGTTAGCACTTCAAATTTTTTGTTGATTTACGCGAAGAAAAAAAGCGAATGGCAACCAAATCGTATCTTCACCGCAAGGGCTGAGCGTGACAAACGGTACAATCAATTTATAGAAAATTTTGATGCACCCTTTTCGGAGTGGCGCTTCATTACGTTAACGCAAGCCTTTGCAGCAAGTCTTCAATTATCAGAACGTGGGCTCAAAAAAGCTCTTGGCTCAAACCATGATGAGCTGCTTACAGAATTTGTAATGAATAATGCGAGGTGTGTTGTTCGTCTTGCTCGACCAGACTATAACGCGGTCAGTAGCGATGCTAGAAGTATTATTGATGAATCTCGAACGAAACTAAATGAGGTGTTGTTTCTTGCGCGAGCAGAATACTCTGATATGTATTTTGTTAAAGGCGAACGTATTTTATTTTACTCAGATAAATTAAAGCTAGTCGATGGACAATATGTAGCTGGGGAACCGTTAACAAGCATTTGGGATGATATTTTATCCAACAATCTTCACAATGAAGGAAGCGTTGAGTTTCCGAAGGGTAAAAAACCTGAAGCATTAATCAAAAGATGCTTTGAGCTTGTCACTAACCCCAATGACCTCGTACTCGACTCCTTCGCTGGTTCCGGCACCACCGGTGCAGTTGCACATAAAATGGGCCGTCGCTGGATCATGATCGAATTGGGCGAGCATTGCCACACCCATGTCATCCCGCGCCTACAAAAAGTCATCGACGGCGAAGACCAGGGCGGCATAAGCAAAGCGGTCAACTGGCAAGGCGGCGGCGGTTTTCGTTATTACAGTTTGGCACCGTCATTGTTGGAACAAGACCGCTGGGGTAACTGGGTGGTCAATAAAAACTACAACCCGGCGATGCTGGCGGAAGCGTTATGCAAACTGGAAGGCTTTACTTATGCCCCGTCCGATACGCAATGGTGGAATCACGGCTATTCGTCCGAACAGGACTTTATCTATGTCACCACGCAAAACCTGTCGCACCAGCAACTGGAAGAGTTGTCCGAAGAAGTCGGCGGCGACCGCTCGTTGTTGGTGTGTTGCGCAGCGTATCGCGGCAAAGCCGATCACTTTCCCAATCTCACCCTAAAGAAGATACCGAAGATGGTGTTATCGCGATGTGAATGGGCGCATGACGATTACAGTTTGAATGTGGCTAACTTGCCGATGGCGCAAGCCGAGCCGGAGACGGATAAACCTAAGAAAACCAGTCCTAAACAAGCAAATTCGGGGCAAAATGATCTCTTTGCCGATAAATCCTGATATTTCCTATTACTGCGGTTTACCTAAAAGCCCTCTCCAGAGGGAGAGGGTTGGGTGAGGGGAAAATAAAATGACTTTAATTGAGAACGCCAGATCGTTAAGAAAAAATCAAACCGATGTGGAACGTTGGCTATGGCAGAAAATTAGAAATAGACAGTTATTGAACCTGAAATTTCGTCGGCAATTTCCCATTGATCGTTATATTGCCGATTTTGTTTGTCTGGAATTAAAGTTGATTATTGAGCTTGATGGCTCACAGCATATTGAACAGACAGATTATGACGAGCGGCGTAGGGCTTGTCTTGAACAACGGGGATTTAGAATTGTGCGTTTCTGGAATAATGATGTTTTCAGTAATGGCGATGGCGTTTTAGAAAAAATTCAACTCGTTATCATGGAAATGAGGGGTGCAATGCAATGATCTTGTTAAGTTCCCCTCACCCAACCCTCTCCCGCTGGAGAGGGCTTTTTCCTCAACTCATGGACGCAATACACGTTATGAAAGCATCCGAATTACAACTCGCTAAAAATCCAGACTTGATTGCATCGGTTGTCGCTATCAAGCGTGCCGCACAGTTGGCAAGGCAAACGGCAATACAAACAAATACAGCCATTGTGGTGATCAAGGATGGCGTGCTGTGCAGAATTTCTGCCGAAGAACTCAAACAACAGGAACACGCATGAATCAGAAAGTCCTACACCACGTCGCCGGTCGGCTTTCGTTACGCGCACCGCAGCGAGAATCGTTAGAGGCGCTGGCTACTGCGATAGCGGCAACGCCGGACATGCTTAATCCTAAACGGGATGTGGAAGCGTTATTGGAAGTTTTAAAAAGCGAATTCCCAAAGTTATCGGATTTTGAACGGGAATTTCCGTCACTATGTTTTGCCCTGGCAACCGGCGTAGGTAAAACCCGGTTGATGGGCGCGTTTATCAGTTATTTGCATCTGGCGCATGGCATTAGCAATTTTTTTGTCTTGGCTCCGAACCTGACCATTTACAACAAACTGATTGCCGACTTTACGCCCAATACACCGAAGTATGTGTTCAAAGGCATTGCCGAATTTGCGATCAATTCGCCGAAAATTATTACCGGCGATGATTATGAAGTGAAAGGTCGTGCGCTTGACGCGTTTACTTCGGTCTCCATTAACATCTTCAATATTTCCAAAATCAATTCCGAAGTGCGTGGCGGCAAGTCGCCAAAGATTAAACGCTTGTCAGAATACTTGGGCGATAGCTACTTCAACTATTTGGCGGAATTGCCTGATTTGGTGCTGTTGATGGATGAATCACATCGTTATCGTGCCGATGCCGGTGTGCGGGCTCTGAATGAATTGAAACCATTGCTGGGACTGGAATTAACCGCTACGCCGTTTACCGAAAGCAACAAAGGCCCGGTGCCGTTTAAAAACGTGGTGGTGGATTATCCGTTGGCACGAGCCATGGATGATGGCTTTGTTAAAGAACCCGCCGTTGTCACCCAGCGTAACTTCGATGCCACGCAACATACTAAAGAAGAAATCGAACGCATTAAGTTGATGGACGGGATTCGGTTGCATGAAGCCACTAAGGTGGAATTGCTGACTTATGCACACGAAAACGATGTCGCCGTCATTAAGCCGTTTATGTTGGTGATTGCCAGAGACACCACCCACGCGGCGCAATTGTTAGAGCTGATGGAATCGGCAGCATTTTTTGATAGCCGATATAAAGGCAAAATCATCCAGGTGGACAGCAGCAAGAGTGGGGCTGCCGAAGAAGAGATGATTAATCGCCTGTTGGCAGTGGAAAGCCGTGATGAACCGACCGAAGTTGTGATTCACGTCAACATGCTGAAAGAAGGTTGGGATGTCACCAATCTATATACCATCGTGCCGTTACGTGCGGCGAATGCCAGAACCCTGATAGAACAATCGATAGGACGTGGTTTACGTTTGCCATATGGGAAACGCACCGGCGTGACTGCCGTGGATAGATTAAACATCGTGGCGCATGATCGTTTTCAGGAAATTATTGATGAAGCCAACAACCCTCAAAATCCATTGCGCCTACAGCAGGTGATTCTTGATGCGCCTTCCGATACAGAAAAAACAGAAAGTGTGACGGTGGGCTCCAATCTGGAAGGGCTGATTAACGGTAAAGCCGGTGGAATGGTTTATCAGCCTTTAGATAACAATCCGCCGGTGTTTAGCGGTATTGCCGAAATGACAGTTGCACAATTCACTATCGCTGAATTGAACAAGCTGCAACACACTCCGGGAACTGTTGCCACCAGTAAAGCCTTATTAAATCCTGACGTGCAAAAAGCGGTTACTCAGGCCGTTACGGAACATTTAAGCGCGGGTCAACAATCGTTGTTTGATACCGAAGATGCGGTTGACGTGGCCGATATTGTCGCTAAAACGACAGCACTGATGGTGAACCATACGATAGATATTCCCCGTGTGGTTGTGGTACCTAAAGGTGAAGTCAGTTATGGCTACAAGCCTTTTACGTTGAACCTGAGCGGATTGAATTTACAACCGTCAGAGCGAGATATTGTTATTCACAGTCTGCAAACCAACCAGCAAGAATTGATGGCAGCACAAGTGGGTTTGATTGAGGCAAAACCGGAAAATTACATCGTCCACGCCCTGATTGATTATGACGATGTGTCTTATGATGACCATGCCGAATTAATCTATGACTTGGCAACGCAAGCCGTTAAGTATTTGCAAGGGTATCTGTCAGAAGATGAAGTAAACAACGTTTTAAGCAATAACCGCCAATTAATAGCCAAAACCATGCACACACAGATGGCGGAACATTTTTGGGAACAAGCTGATACCTATGAAGTGGAAGTGCGCAGTGGTTTTACGCCATTAAAAACTTGCGCTTACACCATTGCCGCCGGTCAGTCGGTGCATTCATATCGAGATACCGTAAGCGATAAAGGCAAAATCAAGCAGATACTGTTTGGCAGTTTCAGCAAGTGTTTATATCCAGTACAGAAATTTGATTCCGACACCGAACGCCGTTTTGCTGTGATTTTAGAACGCGATGCCAAAAAGTGGTTTAAACCAGCCAAAGGCCAGTTCAAGATTTATTACAAAGACGGAGCTGAACATCCTGAATATGTCCCAGACTTTGTTGCCGAAACTGATGACTGTGTTTTGATGGTAGAAACCAAGTCGCAAGCGGAAATGGCAGACCCCAAGGTGCAGGCTAAAGCAGATGCTGCGGTTAAGTGGTGTGAGAATGCAGGCGATTACCTGCTGAAAAACGGCGGTAAGACATGGAAGTATTTATTGATTCCACATGATGAAGTGAAGGAAAACTTTCAGTTGGGGGATTATGTGCGGAGGTTTGAACGTTTGTAATTTTGTTGAACAGGCCGTTGATCTACTGTTTGCTGATGGCGATTTGGACGTGGTAATCGAATTTATCCAGACTTTCCAACTGCAAGCTTGTGTGGATGTAGGATATAATTGATCTATATTCCAAATTTACTTAACACTCATAAATGGCTCAATTTTTTGAAATACACCCGGAGAGTCCGCAGCTGCGCTTGATACATCGTGCCGTGGAAATAATCCGTAAAGGTGGCGTTATCGTTTACCCGACTGATTCATCTTATGCGATTGCCTGTCATATAGGCGATAA
>JAURZV010000026.1 GCA_030653175.1 Methylobacter sp. | reverse complement strand
TTATTATCAAGAGCTTCTGTCAGGTTTACAAAGAGTTAGGTGGCGGCTTCCTGGAATCAGCCTGTTTTCTCGTTCCCACGCGCTGCGTCACTGCCATTAAGTTAAGGATTTAAACTATTGTGGGCGCGAATTTATTCGCGCGACAGGTATTAAAAAGCGCGAATAAATTCGCGCCCACGGCATTCAACCATAACTATTTTAGGCTTAACTTAATGGCAGTGACGCGCTGCGTGGAAACCGGGTAAAAAGCAATCTGTTTAATCTGTGTTGATCTGTGGCTGAATAGTTACTAACAAACTAAATAAGAGGACAAAATAGATGTGTTGGTTAGCCGTTGGCTATAGAACCTTATCTTGTCAGCTCGATAATATGATGAACGTTTGATGTAACGACTTAGCGGAGGACATCGGCAACAATTAAAATCTAATTGAGATTTAGTGCCTGTAGAATGCAAACTTAATAAATTTAAAGGAACGATATGATCTTCAATCTCTACCGGTCGGTAGTGTTAACCAAGGCCACTGCAAGATGGCTGACGATACTGACTTTATGCGGCCTGCAAGGTTGCTTTTCGCCCATAGCACTGGATCGCGCAGTTATCGAGTACGATAAGGCAACCACGGATATTCTGTCCAAACAGCTGCTCTTAAATATTGCCCGCTCCCATCAGCATCAGCCCATGCATTTCACCGGCGTTTCCAATATTGCCGCGACTTTTAATTTTCAATTTAATGCCGGGGCGACACCGGCGTTTACCGGTGAAACCGGCTCGTTATTGACGCCGGTGTTTGGCGGCACGATTTCCGAGAACCCGACTATCAGCATCGTGCCGATTGAAGGCGAGGAGTTTACCCGCCGTTTGCTGACGCCATTTCAGGAAAACAAACTGACCATGCTGTTGCGGCAGGGCGCTGATGTGGACTTGATTCTGCGCCTGCTGGCCGGTGAGTTGCGGATTTACGACAACGGACAGGGCGGCATTTATCTGAACAAACCGGGCGATGCCGAAGGCTACCGGTTGTTTCGGCAAGCCGTACTGCATTTGTCGTCGATCCAGGATAGACACAAGTTGTTTGTCGAACCGTTGATGTTTGATCAGCATTGGACTTTGCCGGCCGGATCGTTGACGCCGGAACAAATGGCCGCGCTGCAAAAAGAATTCAAGGTCGAATATCAGGCCGAGCGTAAGGAAGTCACATTGAATAAGCGGGTGACCGGGCATATTCTGTTGACCAATTACGATCCGACGACGCTAAGCAACGAGGAGCGCATTCGTTTGCATGAAGAAGCCGATAAAGGCGCAGCTAATGATGTCGGTGTCGACATCCGGTCCGGTTATCCGGGCGGCGAATGGCCGATACACGGGGTTTTTCGCTTGCGCAGCTTTCATAACGTGCTGAATTTTATCGGTCAGTCCATTAGCGACGACCCGGAATATACCGTTGCCAAACATCCGCAGACTCCCAACGTCAGCGAGAATCCGGTGAATACCATGGCATTGCTGGTTAGCGATGACGAGTCGGCGACTGCCGACACCAGTGTACAGTTTGGCGATTGGCACTACGCGCTCAAAGCTGAAACCGGCTATCAATGGAATCGCGAAGGCTTTCGGCTGTTATGCCAGATTTTTCAAATGACCATGACCGATCTGGCGCAGCAAGGCGCGCCGATCATTACCATTGCCAAATAACGGGAGAAGCTTTTGACTGGGCAAATCGACAACAACAGTATGGTTATGAAATGCGTAGCCTATCAAAACGGGGTCAGTATCGGCGATGTGACCATCGAAGATATCAGCGAAGTGCTGAAACGGGAACATACCTTTGTCTGGCTGGGTTTGCGCGAGGCAAACGCCGAGCTGTTAGCTAAAATCCAGCAGGAATTCGGGCTGCATGAGCTGGCTATCGAAGATGCCTGTACGGCGCATCAGCGTCCGAAAATCGATGAATACGGCGAATCGCTGTTCATGGTGCTGCACACCGCCCATCTTGCGGAAAATCAGGTCGAGTTTGGCGAAACTCATATTTTCCTGGGGCAGCGTTTTCTGGTGACGGTCAGGCACGGCGCTTCGCGCAGTCACAGCAAAATCAGAGAGCGCTGCGAGGCCATGCCGCAACAATTAGCCAAAGGGCCCGGATTTGCGTTGTATTCGATCATGGATTTTATCGTCGATAACTATGTGCCGGTTATCGACGGCTTGCAGGAGCGGTTCGATGTGCTGGAGTCGGCGATATTTGAATACCGGCCCAGTCGGCAGACCATAGAAGGCCTTTATGAACTAAAGCGCGAGTTGTTGCAGTTGGAAGGCGCCATTAACCCGGTCATCGATATCTGCAACGAGCTGATGCGCTTTCATAACGAAGTCATTCCCAAGGATGTGCGCGTTTATTTTCGCGATATTGCCGATCACATCAAACGCATCGATCAGGCGATTCACGGTATGCGCGAGATGTTGTTAGCGGCGATGCAGGTGCATCTGACCTTTGAAACGGTGCGGCAGAACGAAGTCGTCAAACGGTTGGCCGGTTGGGGGGCGATTCTGGCGATACCTACCATGGTATTCAGCTGGTACGGCATGAATTTCAGGCATATGCCTGAGCTGGATTGGGAATACAGCTATCCGCTGGTGGTCGGCGGTGTGACATTGTGCAGTCTGCTGCTGTATTTACGCCTGAAAAGGGCCGGCTGGCTGTAAATCCAGAAAGGTAATCATTAGTGCAATAAGCCCAGTAATCGATACATGCAATGAGCTGATGCGTTTTCATTGCGGGGGGTATTCCCAAGCTCCTGCTCTCATCTTTATACACAAGTGCCTGTGGGACTCCGGTAAGGATACACGAGTCGTCTCCGCTCCGGTGCAAGCCTATGTCCATCGTTACCTATTGAAGACGGCTTTATTGCAACGGGAGTGCAAGCTTTGCTCGCGCTTGCAGGCGAAGCCTGCACTCCAGCTATCAGCAACCGCCTGGACAGCCTTTACGCGGGTACCCAAACTGGAGTTTGGGTACCCGCAGAAGATGTGTATAACGATGAGAGCTCCTGCTGGGGAACACAGTACTGGAAGCCCCAGCTTCCCGTCACGCGAAGCTGGAGTTAATTTATCAACGGCCTACGCTCGCGGCGGGCCTGTCGAATCCTGAGCGGCAGCGATTTTTACAGTTTTTTTATAACAAGCGCGTTACATTAGCCACTCGGAACATCCACAACAGAGAGGTAATCATGACCTTTATCTACGGCTTGAGCGGCTTGCTCGCATGCGCATTATTCGTTTATCTGCTGGTAGCGTTATTTTACCCGGAGAAATTCTAATGACTGCAAACGGCTTAGTGCAAATCACTTTATATTTTGTCGCCCTGTTGCTGCTGGCCAAGCCTTTGGGCATTTATATGGCGGCGGTGTATGAAAATCGCCCGGTATTTCTTAAGCGCATAGTGGCGCCTTTGGAAGCGGGGTTTTATCGATTGAGCGGCGTTAAGCCGGAGCAAGAGATGCGTTGGACAGAATACGCGGCCGCACTGCTCTGGTTTAACCTGTTCGGCGGGTTGGCGGTATTTGCATTGCAAATGCTGCAAGCCTATCTGCCGCTGAACCCGCAACAGTTGGGCAATGTCGCTGTCGACTCCGCATTCAATACGGCGGTCAGTTTTGCCACTAATACTAATTGGCAGGGTTACGGCGGCGAAACGACGATGAGTTATTTGACCCAGATGCTGGGACTGAGTGTGCAAAACTTTGTCTCGGCCGCCACCGGCATGGCGGTTTTGGTTGCCATGATACGCGGTTTTCAGCGCACTCATGCGGAGGGCATCGGCAACTTCTGGGCGGATCTTACCCGCGGCATTTTGTATATCCTTCTGCCGCTTTCGTTTGTGCTGGCGTTGGCGTTGGTGGGACAAGGCGTGGTGCAAACCTTCAAGCCTTACCAAACCATTCAGAGTAGGGCGGGCAATGCCGTTCTGCCCGCCATTGATGAGTTATCTGTCGATGGGCACGAAAAGCATGTACCCACACAAACTCTGGCATTAGGGCCTGCCGCCTCGCAAATCGCCATCAAGCAACTGGGCACCAACGGCGGCGGTTTTTTTAACGCCAATTCGGCGCATCCTTTCGAAAACCCGACGCCGCTGTCCAATTTTCTGGAAATGCTGGCTATCTTGCTGATACCGGCGGCGCTGTGTCATACCTTTGGCACGATGGTCGGCGATCCGCGCCAGGGCTGGGCAATTTTGGCTGCGATGATGCTGGTGTTCGCCAGCCTGTTATTCGTCACGGTCGGGCTTGAGCAGGGCGGCAACCCTTTGCTGACTGCGCTTGGGGTTGAGCAAAGCGTTGGTGCCGATCAGTCCGGCGGCAATATGGAAGGCAAGGAAACGCGTTTCGGTATCGTCAATTCCGCATTGTGGGCGACTGCGACTACAGCGGCATCCAACGGTTCGGTCAATTCCATGCACGATTCTTACACGCCGCTGGGCGGCCTGATTCCGATGTGGCTGATTCAGTTGGGCGAAGTCATTTTCGGCGGAGTGGGTTCCGGTCTTTACGGGATGCTGGTTTTTGCGCTGATCGCGGTATTTGTTGCCGGTCTGATGATAGGCCGCACACCGGAATATCTCGGCAAAAAAATAGAAGCCTTCGAGATAAAAATGGCCGCTGTCGTTATTTTGATTCCGGCTTTTTTTATTTTGGGTGGGACGGCGTTGGCGGTCATGGTGGAGGCGGGGAAAACAGCGGTTGCCAATCCCGGCGCGCACGGGTTCAGCGAAATTCTTTATGCCTTTTCCTCGGCTGCGGGCAACAACGGCAGCGCTTTTGCCGGTCTTAGCGCCAATTCCCCGTTTTATAACATAGCCTTGGCTGTCACGATGCTGGTCGGTCGCTATGGAATCATGATCCCGGTACTCGCTATTGCCGGCTCATTGGCGGCAAAAAAGACCGTGCCGACCACCGTCGGCACCTTGCCTACGCATACGCCGTTGTTCGTGATGCTGCTGATCGCCACCGTGATTTTGGTCGGTGCGTTGACGTTCGTGCCCGCGTTGGCGTTAGGGCCGGTGGCCGAGCATTTGATCATGGGTGCTTCAGCTACTCAGTAGCTAGAAAAATACGACTGCATGGACAGATTTTTCCCCACATCTCTGTGGGTTATGCAGGAGGTAGAGCAATGCAGGAGCAATTGCCGAGAACGCTGATGACGCTGATCATTATGATTCAATAAGATTTTCTTGAATTACAGCGGATTCAACTTTGATTGTTTAATTAAGTCGTTGTCGCTGGAGTGCAGGCTTCGCCTGCGCTGGCAAGCAAAGCTTGCACTCCCGTCACTTCCTGGTAGCTATTTTAGTAATTAACTGAGTTTGAAAGTGCTGTATCTGTGTTCATCATACTCATCTGCGTCATCCGCGTTCCATTGTATTGAGTGGCGAGCTGAGTAGTTACAATTTAAGTAAAGAGAGAAACAGTCTATGAGCAAGAAACATCATACACAACAGCTGCTTAACAGCCAGATCCTGTTGGATGCGTTGGGCGATGCCTTGTGCAAACTGGCTCCCCGGCAACAATGGAAAAACCCGGTGATGTTCGTGGTCTATATCGGCAGTTTGCTGACCACAGGGCTATGGCTATGGGCGCTGTTTTCCGGAGACAACGCACCAACCCGCTTCATGCTGGCTGTGACCTTCTGGCTATGGTTTACGGTGCTGTTTGCCAATTTCGCGGAAAGCGTCGCCGAAGGCCGCAGCAAAGCCCAAGCGGCGTCATTGCGCAGCGCCAAGCGCGACATCATGGCGAAAAAACTGGATGAACCGCATTACAGTACCGATTACGCCAAAGTCACCAGCGCATCATTACGGCGCGGCGACATCCTGCTGATTGAAGCGGGTGACTTTGTTCCCGCCGACGGCGAAGTCATCGAAGGCACAGCCAGTGTCGATGAAAGCGCCATCACCGGCGAAAGTGCGCCGGTCATTCGTGAATCGGGCGGGGATTTCAGTTCGGTAACCGGCGGTACGCGGGTATTGTCCGATTGGCTGGTGGTACGGGTCATTGTCAATCCCGGCGAAGCCTTCCTGGATCGCATGATTGCGATGGTGGAAAGCGCATCGCGGCAAAAAACGCCTAATGAAATCGCGCTGACTATTTTGCTGGTGGCATTGACGCTGATTTTTCTGCTGACCACCGTGACGCTGCTGCCGTTTTCCCTGTACAGCGTGGAAATCTCCAAATCCGGGACGCTGGTTTCGATCACCGTACTGGTAGCGTTGCTGGTCTGCCTGATTCCCACGACCATAGGCGGTTTGCTGTCCGCGATCGGGGTTGCGGGCATAGGACGGATGATGCAGAAAAACGTCATCGCCACCTCGGGTAGGGCGATTGAAGCGGCGGGCGATGTGGATGTGTTGTTGTTGGACAAAACCGGCACGATCACGCTGGGTAACCGTCAAGCTTCGGCTTTTATACCGATAGGCGAGACCACCGAAAAAGAATTGGCCGATGCCGCGCAACTGGCAACATTGGCAGACGAAACGCCGGAAGGGCGCAGCATCATTGTGCTTGCCAAGCAGAAATTTGCTATCCGGGAGCGCAATATTCAAGAGCTGAATGCGACGTTTGTTCCCTTTAGCGCACAAACCCGGATGAGCGGCGTCAATATCGGCGATCGCCAAATTCGTAAAGGCGCTGCCGATGCCATTCGCGGCTATGTCGAACAGCAAAAGGCAAAATTTCCGGAAGAAGCAACACGAATCGCCGATATAGTCGCACGCCGGGGCAGTACGCCGCTGCTGGTTGTCGACGGTGTACAGGTGTTGGGCGTTATTGAGCTGAAAGACACAGTCAAGGGCGGCATTAAGGAGCGTTTTGTAGAGCTGCGGCGCATGGGTATCAAAACGATTATGATCACCGGCGACAATCGCTTGACCGCGGCGGCGATTGCGGCCGAAGCGGGCGTTGATGACTTTCTGGCCGAGGCGACGCCGGAAGCAAAGCTCAAGCTGATCCGGGAACAACAAGCCGAAGGCCGTCTGGTGGCGATGACCGGCGACGGCACCAACGATGCCCCGGCTTTGGCTCAGGCCGATGTGGCGGTGGCGATGAATTCGGGCACACAGGCGGCGAAAGAAGCCTGCAACATGGTCGACCTCGATTCCAATCCCACCAAGCTGATCGAGATCGTCGAAACCGGCAAACAAATGCTGATGACGCGCGGCGCGTTGACTACGTTTAGTCTGGCTAATGATTTGGCCAAGTATTTCGCCATTGTCCCGGCAGCGTTTGCCGGTACTTATCCGGAACTTGGCGCACTTAATATCATGGGGCTTAGCAGCCCGGACAACGCCATACTTTCGGCGGTTATTTTTAACGCCCTGATTATCGTCGTGTTGATTCCGTTGGCGTTGAAAGGCGTGGTTTACCGGTCGCAAAGCGCGGAGGCATTGCTGCGCAAGAATTTGCTGGTTTACGGTGGCGGTGGTGTTATCGTGCCGTTTATAGGTATCAAGCTGATCGATCTTGGCTTAACTGCGATATCGTTTTGACACTATTAGGAGATCACTGTGATTAAGCACATCAAGCCCGCTTCACTGATGCTATTGTTTTTTACCGTACTGACCGGCATCGCCTATCCATTGGCAGTCACGTTCAGCGCACAATTGCTTTTCCCCTCTCAGGCGAACGGCAGTTTGCTCGGCAGTAACGAGCAGCCGCTCGGTTCTGAATTAATCGGCCAAGCGTTTAGTCGCCCCGAATATTTTTGGGGACGGCCTTCCGCGACTTCGCCTGTTCCCTATAACGGCGGAGCCTCCGGCGGCTCCAATCATGGGCCGACCAATCCTGTATTGATAGATGCCGTTCAGTCGCGCATCAAAGCGCTACGCGATGCAGACCCTAGCCATTCGGAAGCTATACCCGTGGATATGGTGACCGCCTCGGCCAGCGGGCTTGATCCCCATATCAGCCCTGCGGCGGCGGCCTATCAAATCAGCCGCGTTGCCAGAGCCAGACACTTGTCGCCGGACAGTGTGCGCGAGTTGGTTGAGCGTTATACTGAGCCTCGGCAATGGGGTGTGTTGGGCGAACATCGGGTTAACGTGCTGAAATTGAATCTGGCGTTGGATCAGCGCTATGAATAATGGATTGATATCGTTCCCACGCTCCGGCGCTCATCTTTATACACATCTCGAAGTAGGCCGGAATAAGCCGGTTCGAGCGACAGCGAGAACCGGCGTTTCCGGCAAACACCTAACGCTTTACGCGGCGCAGCGCGCCGATACTGCGTTCCCACGCAGCGCGTGGGAACGAGGTAATAATACTTTCACAGCTTCTGGAGTTAGGGAACTAGCGACCGCGAACGACCGGACTCACGCATGAACGATACACGCCCAGACCCTGATGTCCTGCTTGCCCGTGTAGAACGCGAGGAAAGCCAGCGACGACGCGGGCGACTCAAGATTTTCTTCGGCGCGGCAGCCGGTGTCGGAAAAACCTATGCGATGCTGCTGGCCGCTCAAACCAAGCGGGCTGAAGGCATCGATGTGGTGGTTGGGCTGGTGGAAACTCACGAGCGGCAAGAAACCGTCGCTCTATTACAAGACCTGGATGTGCTGCCGCCCAAGCTGGTTAAACATCGGGGTACGGTGCTGCGCGAGTTTGATCTGGACGGCACGCTGAAGCGTCGCCCGGCCCTGGTCTTGGTGGACGAGTTGGCGCACAGCAACGCCCCCGGCTGCCGTCATCCCAAACGCTGGCAGGATGTAGAGGAATTGCTGAATGCCGGTATCGATGTTTACAGCACGCTCAACGTCCAGCATTTGGAAAGCCTCAATGACGATGTCAGTCAGGTAACCGGGGTGCAGGTTAGGGAAACCGTGCCGGATACGGTATTCGAGCTGGCCGATGAAGTCGAATTGATTGATCTGCCGCCCGATGAATTATTGCTGCGGCTCAAGGAGGGCAAAGTTTATGTGCCGCAACAGGCGGAACGGGCGATGCGCAATTTCTTCCGCAAAGGCAACCTGATTGCCTTGCGCGAGCTATCCTTACGCCTGACCGCCGATCGGGTCGATGCGCAAATGCAAGATTACCGGGACGACCATGCGATACAAGAAGTTTGGCCGGTCGGCGACCGGATATTGGTCTGCATAGGCCCCAATACTATCGCCGAGCGACTGGTGCGCGCCGCCAAGCGACTCGCTACCAGCCTTCATGCGCAATGGATCGTGACCTATGTGGAAACTCCGGAGCTGCAACGCCTGCCCGCCGAACGTCGCGATGAGGTATTGCGGGTATTGCGTTTTGCCGAACAGCTGGGCGCCGAAACGGTGACCTTGTCAGGTCCGGACATGAGCAAAGAAATCCTGAGTTTCGCCAAAAGCCGTAACGTCACCAAAATCGTATTGGGCAAACCCCGTCGCCGGGGCTGGAAACGCTGGCTGCTGGGCTCGGTCGTCGATACCCTGATCACCGAAGCGCATAATATCAATGTCTATTTGCTGGGCAGTCCGCGCGGCGAAGACACCTTCGAGCAAAAAGCACCTAAAGCAATGGCGGGGGAAAAAGCGCTACGTCCCGGTTATCCTTGGGGCCGTGCCAGGCGGCGCTGGTTAAACTGGGGGTGGGCGCTGGTTATGACCGGCTGCACGAGCTTGCTTGCCTGGGTAATGTCCGGGAAATTCGAATTGGCTAACCTGGTCATGGTTTATTTGCTGGGCGTGGTTTTTATGGCGGCCCGCTTCGGCCGTGAGGCATCCATCCTGACCTCGGTGCTGAGTGTTGCCGCATTCGATTTTTTCTTTGTAAACCCTGTTCATACCTTTGCGGTTGCGGATGCACAGTATTTAGTGACGTTTGTCATTATGTTGTTGGTGGGCTTGATCATCAGTCACCTGACCAGCAATATGCGCTCTCAGGCGAAAGTTGCCTCGCATCGGGAACGGCGCGCCAATGTCCTTTACGCGCTGAGTGAAGACCTGGCGGCCAGCCGTACCGTAGCGGATACCGCCAGAGTCGCCGCGCGACATATTCAGGATGAGTTCGGCGGCGCCGGCGTCTTGTTGTTTCCCGACGACGACGGCCGGATAGCCTATCCTTTAGATCCGCCCGCCCCCGAGTCCCTGCGCGATTGCGATCTCAGCGTGGCGCAGTGGGTTTTCGATCACGACCAGATAGCCGGACAAGGCACCGATACCTTGCCCGGCGCCAATGCGGTGTTTTTTCCGATGTCCGGTTTTCGCGGCGTCATCGGTGTGCTGGCTTTACGCGCCGCCAATCTGCGCCGGGTGTTTCTACCCGAACAGCGCCGGCTATTGGATACCTTTATCAGCCAGATTGTCCAGACCATTGAACGGGTGCGTCTCGCTGAAGAGGCGCAGCAGGCGCAACTGCGCATGGAATCCGAAACCTTGCGCAATTCCTTGCTTAGCGCCATTTCCCACGATTTACGCACGCCATTGGCATCCATCGTCGGCGCAGCCAGTACCTTGGTGGAAGAGGACGCCCAGCTTGCCCCTCAGGATAGGCAGGAATTGAGCCTGACCATCTATGACGAAGCGCTACGTATGTCGAACCTGACCAATAATATTCTGGACATGGCCCGCCTGGACGCAGGACAGGCATCGCTGAACCGGCAATGGTATCCGCTGGATGAAATTATCGGCGGAACTTTAACGCGAATGCACAAGCGGCTTAAAGGGCGTGTGGTCAAAGCCAAACTGCCGGATGAGCTCTGTTTGGTGCGTGTCGATGCGGTGCTGATCGAACAAGTGTTGATCAACCTGCTGGAAAATGCCTGCAAATATACGCCGACGGGCAGCCCCATCGACATTATCGCCGAACTCTCCGCCCAGATGCTAAAGGTGACGGTAGCGGATCGCGGCCCCGGCATACCGCCGGGAGAAGAGGAAAAATTGTTCGATAAATTCTATCGGGTACACCGGGAGGGTACGCAAAGCGGCGTCGGTCTTGGATTGGCCATTTGCAAGGCTATCATTATCGCGCACGGCGGCGTTATCGGCGCCGCTAACCGGCAGGGCGGCGGCGCGCAATTCTTTTTCCTGTTGCCTGTAGACGAAGCGCCGCCGCAGCTGGCTGCGGAGTAGCTGTAAGATGAACCTAAAAACCGCAGTTAGTCCACGAAAAACACAAAAGACACGAAATAAATCAAGATATTATATTGATTTACTTATTAACCCTTTGGGTGACGGCCTACAGCTTGCTATCTCTTTGAAAATTTTCGTGCTTTTCGTGTTTTTCGTGGACGAAATGATTGTTCTAGAATGAATAACACCAAACCTGTTATTGTGGTCATCGAGGATGACCCGCAAATCTGCCGCTTTTTGCGTACCAGCCTGCGTGTGCAGGGATTTCAGGTGATTGAGGCCGGAACCGGCGAACGGGGCGTGGTGGAAATCGGCACCCGCAAACCGGAGCTGGTTATCCTCGACCTGGGCTTGCCGGGCATGGACGGCATAGCGGTGATCCGCAAGGTTCGCGAGTGGTCCGCAGTGCCGATTATCGTGCTGTCGGCCAGAAGTCAGGAAAGTAACAAGATTGCCGCGCTGGATGCCGGAGCGGACGATTATTTGACCAAACCGTTCAGCATCGGCGAACTGCTGGCGCGCATCCGCGTATCGCTGCGCCACGCCGCACAGCTTGCAGGAGACGGCGTCGAAACGCTGTTTTGCGTCGGTGATTTACAGGTTGATTTATCCCGTCGCAGTGTACATATCGGCGAACAGGAAATTCATCTGACCCCCATCGAATACCGGTTGCTGACCGTGCTGATCCGTCATGCGGGAAAGGTGATGACGCATCGACAGTTATTGCTGGATGTTTGGGGACCTGCCTACGTGGAGCATGCTCATTATGTACGGATTTACATGGGTCAATTACGGCGAAAACTTGAAGCTGATCCCGCTCAGCCGCGTTATTTGCTGACCGAAGCGGGCGTGGGGTATCGGTTGGCGGGTGGGGAATGAATTGGGGCGTGCCTCGCCTCTACCTGGCTGACTCCATGAATTTCATAGTTCCCGCGCTCCAGCGTGGGAATGCAGTTCCAGACGCTCTGCGTCATCCTGCAAAACAATGTGTCACTACAGCGACGCTTGATTGAATCGGGTTTTCGCACCCGAAGGCGAGATACTTTCTTTTGCGTCGCCTCGGCAACTGCTCCTGCGTTGCTCTACCTCCTGCATCCATGCAGTCGAAAAGAAAGTATCCAAAGGAAAGGTGACCCGGATGCCGCTTATTTCCTGCGTTCCTCACTTTCGCCGGGGGTTGCCGAAAGGGGCTCCTGCCCCTTCGTCAACGTGCGGCATCCCTGCCGCACCCCTAACGGGCTGTTCCCGGCGAAAGCTCCGGTACTCGGCGCGGCATATGGGATTGAATCCGTACCACTGGCAAGTTTTGATCTGATTGGCCCGATGGCGTCGCGCCAAAGAAAATGCCATCGCAGTCCAAATAATAATTTGCAAGTTTATCAGCCTAAAAATAAGATACACACATTAATGTACACACCATGAGGGATAGCTTATGTCGACCTTAACCACGCGTATCTTCAAAAACGGCAACAGCCAAGCAGTGCGAATTCCGCAAGAGTTCCGCATTGATGCGACCCAGGTTGAAATCAGCCGCAACGCGAATGGCGATCTGGTTATTCACCCGCTACCCCTTGACCGTGGTGCAGCCATATTGGCAGCGCTCAATGTTTTTGATGAAGATTTTGTTAATCAGCTTGAGCAAAATTGCCGGGAACAACCCGCCATGCAGGATCGTGAGGATTTATGATTTACATGCTGGATACCAACATCCTCATCTACCTCCTCAAAAACAAACCGCCATCCATCGCCGAAACTATCAATGCCTTGGATAAAGATGCCGTACTGTGCATGTCTTTTATTACCTATGCCGAACTACTCAAGGGCGCAGAGCGTAGCACACGCAAGGCCAAGGTATTGCTCCAGCTTAATCAGCTTACCCAACTGATACCCGTTCAATACAATACCAACCATAGCTTATGCGAGCACTATGCCGCGCAATTTACCCGGCTTAAAGAAGCAGGCACCCCGATAGGAGCTAATGACCTTTGGATTGCCTGCCATGCGCTTTCTAGGAACGCTACACTTGTCACTCATAACGTGCGTGAGTTTGAACGCATTGTCGGGTTAAAGTTGGAAGATTGGGTGATTTAAAGGTATTTTGATTAACCTGAAATTGCCAGTCGTGCAATGAGAAGTCATGTTCATGTTACGCCATAGCACTGGGATGGCATCTCAAAAATCAACACACATTCTCCTTGTTGGCATATAATCTTACTTCCTTACTTTGGAGGTTGGCATGTTAGCGAAATTAACCAGTAAAAACCAACTGACTTTGCCTAAATCGGTGGTGCAGTCGGTAGGCAAGGCGGAATACTATGATGTAGCGGTGGAATCGGGACGAATTGTTCTGACGCCCGTTCGAATTCAACAGGCGGATGCGGTCCGGGCTAAGTTGGAAGCCTTGGGTATTGATGAGCAGGATGTGAGTGATGCGATTGCGTGGGCAAGACGCGAATGAGTCGACGGGTTGTGCTGGACACCAATTGCGTGATTTCGGCGTTGTTATTTTCTCAGCAAAAAATGGCGTGGTTGCGGCATAGTTGGCAAAACGCGCAGATTATTCCGTTGGCAAGTAAAGACACGGTAAGCGAGTTGATTCGTGTGTTGGCCTATCCTAAATTCAAGCTCAGTAAAGCGGAACAGGACTTATTGCTTGCCGATTTCCTGCCTTATGCGGAGGCAGTAGTAATTGAGCAAGTTCCCGAGGGCTTGCCGATAATTCGCGATACAGCGGATCAGATGTTTTTAATTCTCGCTGTAGTTGGCCGGGCGGAAGCATTGGTGACGGGCGATGCCGATATTCTTGAGATTAAGGCAAATTTTCATACGCCACCGATTATGACGCTGGCCGAGTACAAGGATTGGTTGGAGTCAGCGGGAATTTAAATTTGCGTCTAAAGGCGTGTTGATTAACTTAACGTTATCGGCAAGCGATTTTTGAAAAGCGGGGTAGGATGGGAAGAGCAACGCGAAACCCATCGCATTGAGGTTAGTCATGATGGGTTTCGGCTACAGCCTCTACCCATCCTACCGAGCTTTTTATGCCCAACTATAATGGTAGCCCCAAAAGCGATGGTTCATACCAAACCGCTTTTTAATTGAGCAATCACAGCCGCCGAAATACGGTAACCGACCTGATTGAGTTCGGCGATCAAGACCTCAGCATCGGCAATCAATTCTTTTCGTTGCGCGGCAAACAACAACGCAGCCGTGCCGACAACGATCAATTCTCTGCGCAAGGCTTGCTTACGCGCTAACGCATCATCCAGGATTAACAAGGTTTTAGTCTCTGCCTGTAAGGCGTACTCAATGCTGGATTGCTCGCCTAGTTCCAGACTTCTTGACAAGGGATGCTTAAATACCGGGTTGTCCACACACTTCAACCAACCGGATTCTAAAGCCTGTCTGATTAAAACCGCATCGCTGGATTGACTGCGTAAACACTCGTCCGCTACGGCCTGGGTGATGGACGCGGTGGTAAAAAGGGCGGGCAATAAATGCAGCTGATTGATTTTAGCCAGCGCGATTAAAGGCCCTGCATCGGCTATTACGACAGCCATGAATCCAGCGTTTCCAGTTCCTTGGGGGTTTGTCTGTCAGCAATTACCAAATCAATATCTAGCTGGGTTAAATGATCAATAAATTCGGACAGGCTTAAGCCGCTGATTTGCGCCGCCGCGCCTAATGACAGCACTCTGTCTTTAAATAAACTGGCCGCCAAAGCGGGTTTTAATTGATCGCCCATAGCACCCAGCGAGCTTTTTAAATTTAAAATGATGGCATTCGGTTGATTGCCTTTTAGAATCAATACGGGTTCTTGTTCGGCATGTCTAAGTGCTTCTGAAGGGTTGCGTTTTAAATTTCTGACATTGGTTGCATACATGGTCAATCCCCGCAGTTAAAAAACTAAAGTGTAGTCCACGCTAAGGGTGAACGCAATGGTTTTCCTGGATGAGTTCGGTATTTTATGATTTTCCGCTTATTTATACTGTTTGCACTTCAAAACTTGGTTTTTAAAATCTCCTCGCCCTAACCCTCTCCAGCAGGAGAGGGAACAAAGGTACCGAATTTTGATGTGCGATGGGTATAACGTAGCCCGATTCCCTGTACTGCGTCTGCAATGCAGACTCGTTTTTCTAAGTTCAAACGAATTCGAGGTTAAGAAAGTACCGGGTATGTTTACGTTCGCCGTGCCGGAGTAAAGCCCCTTTGCTCACTAAATCCTGCAAATCGCGGGTAGCGGTGGCTCTGGGAGCGCCGGTAATGCCGATGTATTTTTCCGCGCTCAATCCGCCTGTGAAGCCATCCGGACCTTCGCGAAACATTCCGGCCAAAACCTTGTCCTGGCGTGGATTGATTTGTCCGCGTAACCGGTCATAGAGTCTGGCTTTCTTGATCAGGAAATCAATCCACGCTGCTGTATATTTTTGGGCGTTTATGATCGTTTCTGCGAAATAAATTAGGCAGGCTGTTATCTCATTCTGCTTGTTTGCCCGTTCAAGCGCGCTGTAAGTAGTTGAGCAAAAGTTTTCTAACATTAGTGGGAGCGGCGTTATCCGCGGTTATCGCGGCTAAAGCCGCTCCCACTAATACCACTAATACCAATAATGTTAAGAATCTTATGAACACCTCCTTAATAGGCTTTCTTGTTGCGTTCAATCGTGTAGGCAATGGCGATCAGCGTGGGTTGCCCCAGGCATTGGGCGAGCGCTTTTTCGGCAATCGCCCGTCCGATTCGGCCGTTGCCGTCTTCGAACGGATGGATGCTGACAAAATAAAGGTGGGCAATAGCGGCGCGCAATAAAGCCGACAGCGGTGTTTTTCTGGCGTTAAACCAGTCAATGAACCCCGCTCCATTTCCGGCATCATTTGCGATGATGGCGGCGCTTCAAAATGTACTTTCGGCGCATGGATGGCGCCGGATACGATTTGCATCGGTTCATTATGGGTTCGGTACCGGCCTATGTCGTTTAGATCACGACGGCCATTGGTCAGCATTTTGTGCCATTCGAACAGCATAGCGTGGGAGAGTGGAGCCTCAAAATTCCGATACACATCAACCATCATTTCCGCGATGCCTTGTTCGGCAGGAGAAATTTTGCGGTTGTCGGCGATCAAGCCGAATTGGCGACGAATAGATGACTGAAGGCTATCGCGATCAAGATATTCGCCTTCAATCTCCGATGTTTTTAACGCTTCATTGCTGATCAGTTCGATGGTTAACTGTCGCTTGTCTTCTTCATTAAGGTGTTTGAATGCACCGAACAAAAGACCGGCGCCAAGCAACAATTGTTTCTCGAAATCATCAATCAGCGATTTGTCGTAGCTGAAATAAGGCCAATCAGGTTGTTGCCAGTTTCACATCATGAGCTATATGCCCTCCATTTATAACTCATAATATGCCTGAGTGTGAGTTATAGGAAGTGGTTTTATAACTCATTCCCGCTCACGAAAAACAATTCCATTGCCATTCGCCGAACGGACGACAGGAGTCTGTCCGTGTTTAAAAACGCTTCACCATACGCATCAACTTAAGGATGGAGTGCAGGCTTTGCCTGCAAGTTATGCGATGCATTGTTAACGGGCAAGCAAAGCTTCCGCTCCTGCTCACGCCCCTTACCTACATCCATGTAGGCAAAGCTTCCGCTCCTGCTATATGACAAACTGTAATGAGGAGCCCCAAACATGTTTTTGTACTCTGATTTTTTATGATAAATCGTGTAATGGTTAGTTTAAGTTGATGCATATGGTGTTTAAAAACGCTATACGGGCTACGCCACTTCGATCCTCATCAGGCATTACCAAGCTCCGCTATCAATTGCCGGGCATCCTGCAAGCATTGCTCCAGCAAATGATCGGGAACCTGTGGGCTTTGGCTTAACGCCATCACCCTGACAATCGCCGCCACTTGCTCCGCTGTCAGCAGCTGTTGCGGCAAAATGTCGGTGTATAGCCAAACGCCGGTCGATTCCGGCGCGGGTGTGTGCGTTTGCCCAGCCAACACCGCCGTGGCGGTCAACATGCTTGCCGCGAGCAGATCGAGCACCCCGGCGCTACAGTGCTGTTGCGTTAAAATTTCCGCTGCCTGCAATTTATCCGTAGCGACTTTGATTAAAGGATTCACCGCCGCCGTTTCGGCAACCGGCAGCAGCTCGTGTTCGCCGACAGGCGATAAACCTAATCGTTGCAAACTGCGTAAGGTTTGCGCGGCAATGACCGCCACGGGCACATCGGCTTGCGATAAGGCTTCCGCGAGTTGTTCATCCGCCTCGGTACAATGCTCCAGTATCACCAGCAAGCCGCCGTTAGCGCCCATAATGCGTTGAATACGCGGCGTAAAGGCGGATTGTAATTGCACGATAAGCGCACTAATCCGGCTGTTATCTTCGGCTGACATCGGGGTTTGTTTAACCGTCCCTGATGTGATTTCCTCGTCGGTGGCCAGCTGAACAGCTTCAGCCGTCCCAGCAGGTAATTCCGTTGCCTCTTCCTTAACGGCAGTGGAGGATTCCGCCAAATCATCGACCAGCGTTTCCAACATTTTTTTGGAAACGCCGACTACATCCTCTGCGGCTTCCGGATTGACCACATTATCGAACAGATCGCGCTTGCCTTTCACTAAATCGGCGACGCGCTGTTCATAGGAAAGTTCCGCCAACAGCAAGAAAATCTGTACTTTGTGTTTTTGCCCCAGCCGATGGACTCTGGCAATACGCTGATCCAACACCGCCGGATTCCAGGGCATATCCATATTGATTAACACCGTTGCCATTTGCAAATTTAAGCCCACGCCGCCTGCATCGGTAGAAATGAACACCTGGATGCTGTCATCGTCGGCAAATTTATCTATCAAATCGCCACGTTTATGGGTCGGCACGCCGCCATGTAAAAGCACACAGCCCAAGCCCATGCCGTTAACGACCGTCACAATCATTTCGGTCATGGCTTTCCATTGCGAAAATACCACCACCTTGCAGTTACTCATCAGGCACAAGTCATCCAGCAATCTTGCCAATTCATCCAGTTTCGGCGAACCGAAGGTTTCCTTATCCACTAAACCTGCCGCATTACAGGCCATGCGCGCCTGTTGCAGCGCAGCCATCATCCGATTCTGTTCGCTGGGTGTCAGCGGTCTGCGTTTGGCAATGGTTGCCAAGGTCGAAGCGGCCGACAAACCTGAATCGTGCAATTCACGCTGTTTTTGCGTCATCGCAATATCCAGTGTTACTTCGGTACGATCGGGCAGCTGATCTTTAACCAGGCTGCGATTACGCCGCAACATAACCGAACTGATTCTTCGTCTAAGCTCCGATAAATTACGGTAACCGATCACTTTGCCGCGCTCATCGGTCACATGAAAATCCAGCAAACACCGCCATAACGGCCCCAATACACGGAAATCCACCACTTGCAGCAAACTGTACAAGTCTTCCAGACGGTTTTCCAACGGCGTGCCGCTTAAGACAAACGCGTAACGGGAAGGAATCAGTTTAATCGTGGAAGCGATTTTGGTGCGCCAGTTTTTGATGCGCTGCGCTTCATCCAGAATCAGCAAATCCGGTTTCAAGGTTTCACTGATCACGCTTAAATCGCGTAATACCAGTTCATAGTTGACGATAAAAAACAGCGCATCGGCGCGATAATGTACGCCGCGATTTTCAGCGGCACCCTGCACAATTTGCACACTGCGACCGGTAAATTTGGCTATTTCCCTGGCCCACTGCTGCTTTAACGAAGCAGGGCAAACGATCAGGATTTTCTGCACGCCCGCATGGTCGGCTAGCCAGGTACCGGCAGCAATCGCCTGTAACGTTTTGCCCAAGCCCATGTCATCAGCCAGCAAGGCGCGGCCGCGAGAGGCTAAAAAGGCAACACCGTCGACTTGGTAGGGGAACAATTTAGCTTTCACGCCGGGCAAGACGCCGTGCGATTGCATAATCTCTCGGGTAATCTGCTGCGCACGCAGTTGATGCATCGCATCTTCGGCACATTGCCTCGCATATTGCCGGGCATCTTCACCCAATTGAATGTCATCGCGTCCCGCCACCCGTTCCGCGAAACGGAAAAAATCATCGGGCAGCCGTGCTTTAAACAAGCCTTGCGTATCAAAAAATTCGGTCAGTAAAGCGGCTAGATCGACTGCTAATTCAGGGGTTTTATACAGACGCAGTTGAGGATTGGTGGCCGATTCCCAAGCCAGATAAACAAACGATAACGGCGAACCCTTAGCCTTTAGTTCCTTGTATCCAGGACGTTTCTTGGCGTAATGCAGTACGGCTTCGATATGTTTGCAGGTACCCAACCGATTGCTCGCCAAATCGGGACAGGTACAGTAATTCATGCGCGCATCCAGCGAACGGATATGCACCTGATAGGAACGTTGCCAATGAGTGGCCGACACAATCGAAGTCGCCTGCCAGATACCGAAGCCCAGATTGCCGCTGATTAAACTGACTTTAACCTCATTACGGCCTTTTTTGACACGCTCGGCAATAGCCTCTTCCATAGCGCTGCCAATATTTCCCTCGCTATCTTGATTGCTCGCCTGTTCGGCATAGCTATACAAAGCGGCAATCGCATGCTTGCACACCGGCTGTTCATCGGCGCAATCGCATTGCACCAGCAATTGGTCGTCTGCGCCACGCGACAACTCTACCCAGTAAGGCTGGTCAGGCTTGGAACCCTCCACCTGTGCCAACAGCACATGCTCTTGCGCATCCAGTGCAAAAACACGGTTCTCAATAAAATAAGAGAGGCCTTTTTTGATGGTGTTTTCGGAGGTCAGCGTACTGAGCCGTTCGGTATCGAAAAGAAAAAAATCATGACTCATAGCTATCTCGCCACATTGGAATGAGGGTTTTATTTTACACCCAATACACATGTCCATTGATATCCGGAATAGTTACAACGCAATTCCTGTGTTCGATGATGGGACGGCGAAGGGTATATTGATAGACGCTTCCACGTTCAACCATTGGAATGTCAGGCACAGGTTAGCGTTTGGCGTATCGGGAATGAGCGGGTGAGCAGGCTTTTTATCCGCCGTTCACAACGCCAAAAGTATGAACCCATCAATATGCATAGGGTTAAGTAGAAGATAACAACCCTAGACGTAAGACTTAATTGCGACTAAAATTGGTCTCATTAGTTCAATCAGGAGCGACGCAATGAAGTTTTCATCCCAAATCAAGCCAATCAGCTACCTCAAGAGCCACACAGCCGAGATTGTCAGAGATATTTCAGAAAGCCGCAAGCCCTTGCTGATCACCCAAAACGGCGAGGCTAAGCTTGTTGTCATGGATGTGAAGAGCTACGAAGAGCAAGAAGAATCGTTCGCTTTGTTAAAGATTCTGGCACTCGGGAACCGCGAGATCGAGCAAGGCAAATTCCGTGATGTGGAAGATGTATTTGCTGAGCTGGATAAGACCGATTAGCCATGAGTCTCAAAGTCGTCATCCTGGAATCAGCTGAGCATGATCTGAACGAACTCAAGGGCTACATCGTCAAGAATTTCTCTGTTGATACTTGGCGGAACACCTATGACAAAATCAAAGAGGTTATCCGCAACCTGAAAACCTTTCCTCATGCAGGCAGCATGCCTGAAGAGTTCGATAAGTTAAACCTTAGTCAATACAGACAGGTTCTGTCAGGGATGAATCGCATTATTTATGAAGTGCGACAGGACACTATCTACATTCATATCATTACCGATGCACGACGAGACTTGACGTCATTACTTACAAGACGACTGTTACGAGTCATTTAACTGGAAATAGCCGGGCAGGGATAGAGAAAAGAAACCCAACATCAACAGCATCAATTGCTGAGGTATTTTAGTCAAGCAAGCCGGTAAAAACTGTAATAAGATAGCCGCAGTTTTTATTTTTAAAAGAGTCACATTATGCGACGTTTTATTCTACTGAGTTTGCTGGCCTTTCCGGTATATGCTGTCGATGAGCAACCGCCGACGCTTGAGGCCGTGCCGGAGGTTCCTGAGCCGCCTTTGCCGGTGCAAAATGGCGAAACCATGGAGCCGGACATTACCATTATTCGTAAAGGTAAAGAGACCATTCAGGAATACCGGCGCGGCGGCAGGCTTTATATGATAAAAGTCGTACCGGCTGTCGGCCCTCCCTATTATTTTCTCGATACCAATGGCGACGGCAAAATGGATGTACGCCGCAGCGATATGGATAGAGGTTCCGAAATCAATATGTGGAAGTTGCTGGAATGGTAGTCGCTTAAAATCGGTGTCTGTATTTACTCGCATAACACGCCCGCAACTCGACCAATTCTTTAGTGCTTATACCCTCGGTAAAGTCGTTAGTTTTGAGGGTATAACGGACGGCATAGACAATACCAATTATTTTGTAATAACCACGCAAGGCAGCTTCGTTTTGACCCTGTTTGAGTCGCTGACTGCCGATGAATTGCCGCATTTTTTAAAATTACTGGCGCACCTGGGCAAAAACAACCTGCCTTGCCCCAGGCCTCAAAGCGACCTGCAGGCAAATTCTTTGCGTCAGCTTAATGGTAAACCGGCAGCGGTATTCAGACGTTTATCCGGTACAGCAACGGCAACGCCATCCATTTTACATTGTCAGGAAATCGGCTTGCAGCTGGCAAGTGTGCATCGCTGCACGCAGGACTACGTTTTCCCGATAAAAAACGGCAATGATTTAAGCTGGTGCAAAACGGTGTTGAATAAAATCGGCGCTCATTTATCGGCAACAGATCGTGAGCTGATTGATGATGAGCTGGCTTTCCAAGCCGAAAACAACCCGGTTAATTTGCCCCGAGGCGTCATTCACGCCGACCTGTTCAGGGATAATGTGTTGTTTGTTGATGACCGGCTCAGCGGGCTGTTGGATTTTTACAGCGCCTGCACCGATACCTTGTTGCTTGATATTGCGATAACGGCTAACGATTGGTGTTGTGATAACGGGACGGTTATTAATGTCGAAAAGTTCACGGCATTGTTAGCTGCTTATGAAAGCCTGAGGCCGTTGGAGTCGCTGGAAAAACAACACTGGCCGATCATGCTCAGGGCTGCGGCGTTACGTTTCTGGCTATCGCGCCTGGAGCATCAATGTTATCCCCGTCCCGGCGAAATAACCCAGCAAAAAGATCCGCTGACTTTTCGGCGTATACTACTGCAACATCGGCAACAGACTTAGGCGATTCCCTACGAAGAATATACCCGCCTTGCTGGTCTTTTTGTCCATTTCCTGCGTTGTAAAAATGGTTGCATAGCTCGCTATGCGCCCATTTTTACGCCTTGAAAATGAACAAAAATCCTGTGCAATTCAAGTATATTCATTCTTGGGTATCGCCTTATTTATCGAGCAACGCAAATATTTTCAATCTCAGGAGCACAGCATGATTAAAATTCTTCACCTCACCTTTGTTTTATTGTCCATCTCCAGTTTTGTCGGCAGAGTCATTCTGGCGGAAATCCATCCGGAAATGCTGGAGCAAAAATGGTTAAAAATAGGGCCGCATATTGTCAATACCCTATTACTGATCACCGGGTTTACGCTGGTTTTTCAAGGTCAATGGTTGTCAGGCGAATACGGTTGGATTATCGCTAAAATAATAGCCCTTTTGGGATATATCGGCTTGGGCATGGTGGCTATCAAGAGCCAGGGCGCTCTGCGCCGGCAAGCTTTTGCCGGTGCGCTTGCCTGCTTTGTTTATATCGGAATAGTAGCGGTCAGCAAGAACGCATTTTTCTTTTTATAGCAGTTTGAATAAACGTTACAAGCAAAATTCAATTTTACTTATTTCTTGATCCAGCCAAAACAAGACATCTTTGCCTTTGTGAAACCGGGTTTCATCAAACTCAAGGACTTGGTTGTGGGTTAATGCCGACCAGCGGGACAGCCGGTTTTTTAGCTGTCCCTGTTCGCTGGTTGTAAAACGATAGCGTTGTGTCAGCTGCTCAAACAGCCTGGGCTCCGGCACAGTTATCAGTCTCGCCAGACGGCTTAATTCCGCCAGCAGGGTTTCAATCGCTGCAATATGCGAGGCTATTAATGCCGCAACCTGCTTGGGCTGGATGTTTTCGGCAGGCGATAATTCATTATCCGAAATAACTTTCAGGCTGTGGATTAATTCACCTGTCGAAAATCGTACCGCAGTTTCATAAAATGCCGAGGCTTCCATATCGCAAAGATAGTGTTGGTCATAGCTAAGCTGAGGCCTTGATGCCGTTTGGATGTTGGCAGTGGGGCAAGGCGGCGTGAAAATCAGCGGCGGATAATAGCTTTTCAGGCTGTCAACATCGGTGATTTTGTCGATTAAAAACAGGCTGCCCACAGCATGGTTTTTATGCCCGGCGATACCGACATTAACCAGCACCCGATGGTCAGCTGAAGCAAACAGCGCTTGCGTGTAAGCCACACCGGCAGCCATCGCGCTTTTCCCCAGTCCGGTTACCGTCAGGCAGATGTCCTGATTTAAATAAACCGCAAATGGCTGAACAGTCGTATCTTTCTTTAAATTGAAATACTCGACCAGCGGCTTGGCCTCGCAGGGCAGCGCGGCGTAGATAAAAATTCGGGGCGGGTTTTGTCGCATAATTCGGATGGTTAGTGGCATTTTATTAATGGCAGGTGGCAAAAAACGGCAAGGCCACACAGGGCATAAAAGTTGAAACGATGAATTATCAGGCGTTCCAATTTTGAACATGAGCATCAATTATCCATTAAACAATACCTCGATAAAATACCGGAGATGATATTTTTAATAGCGCCAGCCCATAATCAAGGAAGCTGAAGCGATTATGCTTCAAACGCGTTACAGCTCGCATCAGCAAATATACAAGCGACATTATCGAGAAGCGTTAGAGTTTTTAGATGTCACTGATTCGGGAGACCTGCAATCCGGCTCTGATGGATCGTTTTTTTGAATCAAATTATCCATAATAATCGCTTGAGCCTTGGCTTCCGCATCGGCGATTTCACCGGCAAAGATGTCCGTCTGATACTCCGGGGTAGTAACTGCCGCCAGCGAAACGTCCAGAGGCTGTTCCGATTCTTTGACGTCGATTGAGGTTACGGTGGAGAGTCCGGGCCGAATGGGATTTTTCAGTATCTCGTCTTGCCGTAATGCGATACGCACGGGAATACGTTCTACGATATGAATAAAGTTCCCGACAGCGTTATCCGGGGGCAATAAAGCAAAGACGCTGCCGGTACCGGGTATTAACCCTTCTACCATTCCATGATAAATCTGGCTTTTCCCGTAAAGATCGACGCTAACCTCTGCCGGCTGGCCGGGGCGTATCCGCGCTATCTCTGTTTCCCGCAAGTTCGCCTCTACCCAGAGGTGCTCCAAAGGCACAATCGTCATTAGCGTATCGCCCGGCTGAACCCGGTTGCCGACCTGAACTTTGCGCATGGACACATAGCCGGAAACAGACGCATGGATTTGCTGCCGCGAGTATTCAAGATAGGCGGCGATGAATTTATACTTAGCCGCCTCTACGTCCGGGTGCAAAATTTTACTGGTGCCTCCCACTTTAGCTTCTATGGATTTGAGTTCCGCCTCGGCTTCCCGCATCTCGGCTTCAAGGGCTGTCACCTGATCTTCGGCATTTTGCATGACCTGCTCGGATACTGAACCGGTTGGCAACGCCTGCCGAAATCGAATCACATCATGGCGCACACGGGCAAGTCGGGCTGAGCGGGCAATGAGTTTTTGGCATATTTGCCGGCGTGTGGAAAAAACCGCCCCGATCTCGCGCACTACCTGCCCCAGCTCGCCCCTACGCTGACCTAAAGCGGTCTGCGCGCGGTGCTTATCAAGACTAACCAGCAGATCACCCTTGTTTACATACTGACTTTCCTCGACCAATACCTGCGTGACGATACCCGTTGCATCCGCCTCCACCGGAATAAGATTGCCGGTAATGAATGCATTATGGCTTACCACCCGGAAACGGCTGTGGTGCCACCAATAAACGGCATACGCCAAAGCGCTTACAAGCATTACCAGCATAACTAACAAAAGATAGCGGTTGCGGCGGGAACGAATATTCTTGGGATGAGTTTTCATAGGTATGAATATTGGCTGTACCGGATTTTAATTTCGATTCGAAACCATATCTGCCAAAAGGCTTCCATTAAACTTACCATGGCAACCAGCTGGACTGTTTTTGTTCGGGTTTCAGTTGGGTAGTCTTGAGATCGTTAACGTACCCACCGCCCAACGCTTCCATCAAATCAACCATCGCAATCAGCTGATCGGATTCCAAATTCTTCAAGGCATATTCCTGGTCCAGCACGGCATATCGGCGGGCCAGCATGGCCCGGCGATCATCCAGGCCGCTGCGAAAACGCACCTGGGCGAGACTCAGGTTTTCATGTTGCGCAGATAGCAAGCGGCCGTGCGCTTCAAGTATGGCGCGTGTCTCCCGCCAACGGCTCAGGCTATCTGCTACCTCCTGTACGGCACGTAACAACGTTTCATTGTAAAGCTCCACTGCACCATCGTACTCGGCCCTTTGCGCCGATAACTCCCCGCGTAGACGGCCGCCTTCGAACCAAGGAAGCCGCAGACCCGGCGCGATCCCGTAAGAGAAACTGGAACCCGAGAGCAGAAGATTGGCCAGAGAACTTGCGCCCTTCGTCATCCTGAGGGCGTTCACGCCGGCAAATGCAGTCAGATCGATGGTGGGCAAAAAGCCGGCTTTAGCTACCTTGACCCGTTGCGCCGCCGCCTCGGCTCGGTGGAGGGCGGAGGCGAGATCGGGGCGGTGGCTGAGCAGCTCCAGCGGAAGTTGCGTAGGCAAGCGCATTCTTTCGGGGCTAATCACAGTGTCGGCGAACAGGTTTTGTGTCGCGTCAGGCCCTTTACCTATCAGTCTGGCCAGCAGGTTCCGCTGAATATCCAACTGATCCCGGATACCGGCTTCGCGCTTATTGATCTGCTCTAATTCAATGGTCGCTTGTTTCACCGGATCGGCGGAATCCAGGCCCAACCGTAACCGGGTCTCGTCCATGCTGAGCAAGTCGCGCCGTAACTTAGCCATGTCATGCGCCAGATCGAGCTGCTGACGCAGTGCCATGCCATGTATATAGGATCGGGCAATTGCGCCAGTCAACTGAAGCAGAACTTCGGCCTGTTCCGCTTTTTCGGCCGCCGCCTCGCCCAGTGCCGCTTCCAATGCGGCGCGGTTTTTCCCCCAGAAATCAAACTGGTAGCGCAAGCTCAAAGGGGTTATAAACGCTGAAACAAAATTCTCCCCCCGCAGTGCCACATTAAAACTATTCTCTGAAAAACGCCCGGTTTCCAGCCCCGCTTGCGCATCCAGAAACGGTAGCAGTCTTGCGCCCTCTACGCGGACCATGGCTTGCGCCTGACGGAGCCTGGCGGCCGCCACCTTGAGGCCGATGTTCTCCTTTAACGCAACATCCATCAAGCCGTTGAGTTCTGAGCTGCCGAATTCCCGCCACCAGCGTTCAGACGGCCAATGCCGGGCAGGAGCATACGACCCATTTTGACCCGTATGGGATAGCGTATGTTCCATGGATGGGGGTTCCAAGAACTCGGCCGGCTTATCCCCTGAAGGTATCCAGGCGCAACCGGACATCAACAAGAGCATAAACACAACATAGAACCCAAAAAGAAGCAATCGATTTAGCGTGATTTGACGGATCATGGTTCCACCATGATCTCTTCCGCCTGAATGTCCCCTAGTTCTTTTGCCAGAATCGGATACAGCGGTTGATGGGTGGGATAGGCCAGCCACACCAGTCCGGCCAATCCGATGAAGAGGAAGCTTGCCAAGAGAAAGGCATCGTTTAATGCCAGAATGGTTGCATGCTGTTTGATGAGGGCCAAGAGCCTGCCGTTGACCAGGGTTTTATCAAGGCCAAAGGCCTCCAATCTCGAAGAAAACCTTTGCAGCAAATCAATGGAAGCAAATTGTCGTCCCCCGAAATGATCTGCCAAATGAAGCTGATGAAAAGGGGTGCGTCGATAGAGCATGACCCCTTGTAAGGTGATGCCGAACGCTCCGGCCACAACGCGTAGAAACCCCGTCTCTTCAGCCGCGCGTATTTCCTGATTGCCGGACAGTCCGTGAAGAGTCAGCCTGGTCAGTGGTGTGAAAAACGAACCCAGAAAAAAGCCGAGCAGCAACATGGGCCAGAAAATTTGATCGAATGAGCCGGGATCATCGAACAGGCCTATCCAATAAAAAGTAAAAGCAAAGCCAAGAAGATTCAGGCAGGCTGGCAGCCGAGCATCGAGGTTTTTGGGCAACTTGTGCATCGCCACCGTCACCGGCAACGCAAGCAGGATCATGGGCAGGTAAACCATGCCCGCCAGAAATGAAGAATACCCCAGCAATACTTGAAGCTGAACAATGAACACAGACAGCAGCCCCTGGATTGAAAGAAAGCCAACAGAGAGACAAAGCACCCCTATCGTAAAATTACGGTCAGCGAAAAGCCGTATGTTGAATGCCGGATGGCGTTCGTCGAATTCCCAAATAATCAAACAGGGCAATGCTACGATTAAGATGATCAGCGTACTGCACAGGAATGGCGAATTCAGCCAGTCAAAATCGTTACCCAGGTTCAGAAGGGTCTGCATGCTGCCGAGCACCAAAGCCAGCAGAATAAAACCGATGTTATCGAAACGAGTGTATCTACGCTCGAAGCCCCGTCCGGCTAGCAATGAACCTGTAATCCCGGCGATAGCCAGGGCGAGGGGGATATTCAGATAAAACAGGTAGCGCCAGCCAAGTTCGTCGGCGATCAGCCCGCCTATCGGAAAGCTGATCGTAAAAGGCATCAGCGTGATCAGCCCCCATATCCCTAAACCCAACAATTTCAGCTGATCGGGGTACTCTTTCAACAACAGGGACTGGCCGATATAGAGGGTAATCCCGCCTGAAAACCCGAGCAGGATGCGCCCTGGAATAAACAACCACAAGGACTGGCTGATCGCGCATAGATAGGAAGCGAGGGCATACACGATAAACGCCGCGGTAAACAAGCGGTAGTCGCCAAACCTGCCTGACAGCCAACGTGCGATAGGAAAGGCCAGCGCCAGCGCAATGATAAAATACGTCTGACCCCAGGTGCCGAAGCTCGGGAATACTCCTCCCAGATCGCCGGCAACATGGGGCAGCAGCGCAATATAGGCCCCGACATTAAACAGCACTGCCATATGTCCCAGACCGAGCACGACATTAAACAGGATGAAACGCCAGCCGCGCAGGCGCTTGGCGTAGACGATGGTCATGGGGTTAACCGGTCAACTGTTACTTGACCGGATACCTTAAGCGGTAGTCCGAGGTCACTTAACCCATCAGTGACCAGTTGTGCGCCCATATCGGCCACAAGCCGCTTGAACTTTTCGGCTTCATCATTGAGCAAGCTTTGCGGCGAGTCCTCAACAGAGAAGGTTTTCGCGCTGATTCTTCCGATAATTTGTCGGGTGCTGGGATCGACAAGCTTGATCAACACCTGCAATGAGGTTTGTGCGTTAAAAATCCTGTAGGTCTTGATGCCGACTTCTAATACCGCATCGACATGTTCCAGGCCATGCTGTCGATAATCAACGGATGACATATTTCGGCCGTACCATTGCTCAATGGCGCTACGCCAATTACCGAGATTGGCGTTACGATCCCCGCTTGCAATTGGCAGGCGATAATAATGCTTGCTCAGTATTGCCTTGATTCTTTCCCCATTCAGTTGCGAGATCGCTTCCTGAGCCAATATGAAGGTTGGCGTCCAGTTTTCCGAAAGCGATGCTGTCGGTTCCAGGCCGGCGATTTTTTCCATTGAGGCCGATGGCTGGTGAAGATCCGCTATGGGCACAGTGTCATTTTTACTTACCAAGCCGGCGATGAGCACTCCGCCGGGATTCTTGTAGACATTTTCTTCCAGGAACAGATAGGGCGGCATGGACTGATACTGATATTGACTGTACACGGGAAATCGGCTTTCAATCAGATCAGGTATCACCTCCAGCGGTGGCGGCTCTACCGGCACCACAAGAACCGTGTGTATCTCATTCATTGTGTGGGTCGAAGGTTTGATCGGTGTGGCGAGGCAACCGCTCAAGATAAAGAGCAGTGGCAGCAACACACAATAGCTTTTCATGTTTGGTAAAAACCGCTGTAGATGAAGCATGTTGCCTCCGGATAGAGTTAAGGGTTAGGCATTAAGAGCAGACAAATCATGCCAACAGCCATATTTATCTGTCTTATCGGTTTCAGGACGATTAGAGCTAAAAACATGGCAACAAGAGATTTATTAGTTTTCGTGCTTGCTAATATAAAAGCGGGGCGTTGTATAAGACAAACGATATTTATTGGACATTAGTATCGATATATCCGATATTAAAGCTATGGACATAGATCAGATTAGAACTTTTTTAGGGGTAGTCGCCAATGGCAGCTTTCTGGAAGCGGCCAACAGACTGCATGTGACCCAATCGACGGTGAGCACCCGTATACAGCGGCTGGAATCCTATCTGGGCGTTACCCTGTTTGTGCGCAATCGCTCCGGCGCCGCGTTAACGCCGCCAGGACATCGCTTTTTGCGCCATGCCAAATCCCTGTTATTAACACTGGAACAGGCGCGACATGACATCGGCTTACCCAGCCGTTTTCGAGCCAGTATTACCGTGGGGGCTCGAATCGCTTTGTGGGAAGGATTGTTGCCTCGATGGGTCGGCACACTGCGGGAGCAGGCCCCGGATATTTCCATTCGCAGCGAAATCGGCTTTGAAGAAGATTTAATGCGGGGACTCATCGAAGGCAGGATGGATGTGGGCTTGATGTACACCCCGCAACATAATCCCGGTCTTCAGATTGAGCATTTCTTTGATGAAACGCTGGTGCTGCTGACCACCGATCCGGACAAACCCTGGCCGAATGATGATTACATTTATGTAGACTGGGGGGCGGCATTTTACGCACAGCACAGTATCAGTTACCCTGAGCTGGAGCGCCCGCCCCAGGTGGTCAATATCGGCTGGTTGGGCGTGCAGTTAATCATCAGCAATGGCGGTTCATGTTTTTTGCCTATGCGCATTGCCGAGCCTTTGATCCAGGCCAAAAAATTGTTTCATGTGCCCGGCAGTCCGCAATTTAAATTGCCCGCTTATATGGTTTTTCCGCGAGACAGCGATTCCATTGTGTTGCAACAGGTGCTGGCTAGCTTACGTTCTTTGGCCGTTATCGAGCAGCAAAAAGCGATTATTGAACAGACTGTCATTTGAAGAAGGAGAAAAATTAGCCTTTGTTAGAAACAGAGATTGCTGAAATCTTAACAAAATTATATTTCTTGAATTTTAAAATCGATTAAAGGTGTTCATAGAGCTGTTAATCCTCGACCGGAGTGCGCTGTAGCATGGCGCGAGCAGCTTCTTGGGCGTCTTGAGCATCTTGAAGTCACCTTGGCGCTTGGGCGCTTATGACGCGGGCTAATAAGGGCGTGTGGTCCCAAGGCTCGCGTGACAGTCGCTATTCGAATACAGGAGGCAATGATGAGACTTCAACTTAAACGGGTTTACGCGTCGCCGGCGGATACTGATGGAACCCGCATCCTGGTTGATTGCCTATGGCCGCGCGGCCTCTCAAAGGCTGAGGCCAGGATCGATTTCTGGGCCAGGGAAGCGGCTCCTTCAAATGAGCTTCGGCGTTGGTATCAACATGAGCAGGAGAAATGGCCTGAATTCCAGCGTAAATACGTTGCCGAATTACAGGGCAATCCCGGTCCGGTACAGGAACTTATCGCCAAAATCGGGAATGGAAATGCCACTCTCCTGTTTAGCTCGAAGGAATCCAGTCTCAACAATGCTGCGGTCTTGAAAGACTATTTAGAGGCGCTTTTGTGAAAGAGGAAGCCATATAGTAGCCGAAGCTGGTAAAGCGACATTTGAAATGCCCTCACCCTAGCCCTCTCCCGAGGGGAGAGGGGACTTTGTTGCTTTGCCAACTTCGGACCCTATATAAGTAGGTGTTCATAAGTTTCTTAACATTATTGGTAT
>JAURZV010000024.1 GCA_030653175.1 Methylobacter sp. | reverse complement strand
TCGGATTATGCCTCACTAAAAATACTAAGTCATTGAAATATATATAAACTATTTTTTATAACGAAAAGCAATAAAAAATTAATTTATTTTAAAATCAATATGTTATGTGGCTGTGATTTTTAAATCCGACAGCCTCCTAGCGAGAAATCGCAGCTATTGATGTGGGTTCGGCATAAGCTATAGGCATTGCCGGTATTTGGCGAGAAATAGGCTGCCAAAATTTCTTGCCGCAAGTGGGCCGGCATTTTGTCTAAGGTTACTGCAGCCGCTTCTGTGAAAGCCCCGCCGAAGCCCTGAATTTCTTGAAACTTAACGGTCGTGTCTATGAACACAGAGGGATCGGAACAATTCGTGGCAGATTCGAACTCTATCGGCGCCAGTTCCGACAGTCGATAGGCTGTGTCACGCGTGGTGCAAAATTGCTTTACCCGCCGCTGTTTTGTCATTTTGTTAACTCCACTTGTTGCGTGTTACTGAAGACGATAATCGCTAAACCTAGCTGTTGAGAATTATCTAATGAATTTTTTCTAAATTAGTCAGTGATCATTACGCTGGTTCCCAAGCTCCAGCTTGGGAATTCAGTGCGGGAAGCTCCAGCTTCCCGTCTCACGAAGCTGGAGCTTGGGAACTAGCGCTCACTAAAATCCTTAACTTAATGGCAGTGACGCGCTGCATGGGAATGCATTGCTGGACGTGCTACGTCCCGTATACGCAAGACGCTGTTCGTGACTCGCGGCGCAGCGCGCCTTGACTGCATTCCCACGCAGCGCGTGGGAACGAGAATCGAACAATAAAAACTATCTCAACACCCCCGCCGGGCTGGAATAACTATCCAACACCTGCACATAATTGGCGCGTTCATAAGCGCTGGGATCAATGGCGTGTTGTTGGCTGACGCTGCCTTTTAGTTGATTGATCGACTCGTATTCATGCTCGACCAGCCACTGCTCCAGTTCAGCCAGGATTTCGCTTAACCGACCTACACCGTGCTTTAGCAATACACTGCAAAGGTGCACCACATCGGCTCCGGCTAACAGCGCTTTCAGCACATCAGGCGTCTGGTGAAAACCGCCGGTTACGGCCAGTGATAACTTGGTCCGACCGTACAGCAACGCTGTCCAACGTACGCGCAATAACGCTTCCGCCGAGGATGACAATTCCAATTTCGGCAGCACTTCCAGCGTTTCCAGGTCAATATCGGGTTGGTAAAAACGGTTGAATAACGCTATGCCATTGGCTCCGGCGGCTTCCAGGCGTTTGGCAAAATGAATCGGCGAGCTGAACTGCGAAGAGAGCTTCATCACAATCGGCACACTGACCTGCCCTTTCAATTCCTGCAATATGTCCAGATAACGTTGTTCGACGGCATCTCCGCTTTCCTCGGCATTTGCAGCCACATGATAGATATTCAGCTCCAAAGCGTCGGCACCCGCCTGTTGTAATTGTTTTCCGTACTCGACCCAGCCGCTTAAGGAAGTACCGTTCAAACTGGCGATGACCGGAATCGCCAGCGTTGACTTGAGTTGTTGCAGATGCTCCAGATACTGTTCCTGATAGGTTTGGATATTGTCCGGCACCGGATGAAACGAGTCCGCTTCGCCATGGCCTATGGCTTGCTGATAAAAAAAACGCTCCATTTGCTGCGCTTCGGCTTCGATTTTTTCTTCGAACAGCGAATACATCACCAGCGCAGAGGCGCCCGCGTCTTCGAGCCTTCGTGCACTGTCCGTATCATGACTCAACGGCGACGCCGACGGCACCAAGGGGTTAGCCAGTTTCAAGCCTAAGTATTCAGTCGTTAAATCAACCATTGTCGGTCTCCTTGGCAGTTTCGCTTTTGAGTTGGGCTTTCACCGCTGAAACGCTGGTCGATTCGTTCCAGGCCAGCTCAGACAGTTGCTTGTAATAATGGTAGCGGTTTTTAACATCCTGCTGCGCCTGCTCCAGGAAACGCTCCGCATCTTCAGGATGCGTTTGCCACAGCATGCTGAAACGGGTTTCAGTTTTGACGAAATCGCGGTAAGGGATGGATGGTTCCGCCGAATCCAGGTGCATCGGGTTCTTGCCCTGTTTGATTTTGCCGGGGTCGAACCTGAACAACGGCCAATGCCCGCTTTTTACCGCCAGATTTTGCTGCCTGTGGTTATTGGATAGATCCACGCCGTGCGCGATGCAAGGCGCGTAAGCGATGATGATGGACGGGCCGTCGTGGGCTTCCGCCTCCAAAAACGCATTGAGGGTTTGGGTGTCTTTACCCGCATAAGCGACGTGGGCGACGTAGACATTGCTGTAATCCATCGCCAGCAATGCCAAATCTTTTTTAGCCGTTGCTTTGCCCCCGGCGGAGAATTTCGCCACTGCGCCTAACGGTGTTGCTTTGGACGTTTGCCCGCCGGTATTGGAATAGACCTCGGTATCCAGAACCAGGATGTTGACATTACGCCCGCTGGCTAAGACATGATCGACGCCGCCAAAACCAATATCGTAAGCCCAGCCGTCGCCGCCTATAATCCAGACGCTTTTCTTGCACAAGCTGTCCGCTAACTGAAGTAATGTTTGCCCGGCTTGATTATTCAAGAGTTGCAAGTGCCGTTTAAGTGCCGCGACCCGTTCGCGCTGCTCGTAAATCCCCGCCTCATCGGACTGGTCGGCGTTCAGTATTGCATCGACCAGCTCGCCGCCTAACGGCTCGCGCAATGAGGCCAGCAATTCTTTGGCGTATTCGTTTTGCTTGTCGAGGGCGATCCGCATCCCCAATCCGAATTCCGCATTGTCTTCGAATAAGGAATTGCTCCATGCAGGCCCGCGGCCTTCCGGGTTTTTGGTCCAGGGCGTGGTCGGCAGATTGCCTCCGTAAATCGACGAACATCCGGTCGCATTGGCAACCACCATGCGGTCGCCAAACAACTGCGATGCCAGTTTTATGTACGGCGTTTCGCCGCAACCCACGCAAGCGCCGGAAAACTCGAACAACGGCTGCAATACCATCGAGCCTTTGATGGTGTTGGTTTTCAACAGCTTGCGGTCGTATTCGGGGATCGTCAAAAAGAAATCCCAATTGTCGCGCTCTGTTTCGCATAGCGCCGGTTGAGGCTGCATATTGATTGCTTTACGGCTGGCGTTGGATTTATCCCGGATCGGGCAAATATCTACGCACAGCGTACAGCCGGTGCAATCTTCCGGCGCGACCTGATAGCTGATTTCCAACCCGGCCGGAAAATCCTTGCCCAACATCGGCGCATGTTTGAAGGTTTCAGGCGCATTTGCCAAAACGTCAGTCGGGAAAATTTTGCTGCGGATGACCGAATGAGGGCAAACCATCACACATTTGCCGCATTGGGTACACAAATCGGTTTCCCAAACCGGAATTTCCAGGGCCAAATTGCGTTTCTCATAAGCCGCCGTGCCGGTTGGAAACGTGCCGTCAACCGGCATCGCACTGACCGGCAACGCATCGCCTCTACCGGCAATAATTTCACCCGTCACCCGCTTGACAAAATCGGGCGCGGCATCGGGAATACGCGATTGAATAACGGATGTGGGGGCGACTTCAGTCGCCCATTGTCCGGCAGGCTGCCGGCTGACTGGGCGACTGAAGTCGCCCCCACATTGCGGGACTGCATGCAAACAGGCCAGCGTTTCATCGATTGCTTTAAAATTCAGTTCGACGATATGCCGGCCTTTTTTGCCGTAGGTCTTTTCGACTGCGTGTTTAATATCGGCAAGCGCCTGCTCTTGCGGCAACACGCCGGATATGGCAAAGAAGCAGGTCTGCATGATGGTATTGATCCGCTTGCCCATACCGCTTTTTTCGGCGACTGCATAGCCGTCAATCACATAAAACCGGATTTTCTTGGCTATCATCTGCTGCTGCATTCTGGCGGGCAGCGATTCCCAAACCCGTTCCGCCGACTCCGGCGAGTTCAGCAAAAATACCGCGTTTTCGGCCGCATTGGCGAGCATGTCATAACGTTCCAGAAAAATGGTCTGGTGACAGCCGATGAAATTGGCGTCGTTTTCGGCAATCAGGTAAGTGGAGCGTATCGGCTTGGGGCCGAAGCGCAAATGCGAGACGGTAATCGCGCCGGATTTTTTCGAGTCGTAAACGAAATAACCTTGAGCGTTCAAATCGGTCGCTTCGCCGATAATTTTAATGGTGTTTTTATTAGCGCTGACCGTGCCGTCACTGCCCAAGCCGTAAAACATGGCCTGAAAAGTGTCGGCCTGTGCGTCGGTGCGGTAAGCCGCATCCCAATCCAGACTGGTGTGCGTGACATCATCGTGTATGCCGATGGTGAAATGGTTTTTCGGTTGCGCCTGTTTCAATTCATCGAAAATAGCCTTGATCATGCCGGGCGTGAATTCCTTGGAAGACAGGCCGTAACGGCCGCCAACCACTTTCGGCAGTACCGAAAACTTGGCCGTACCGCTGATAAAATCCTGAGCAAGCGCGCCAAGCACATCCTTATACAACGGTTCGCCATCCGCGCCCGGCTCTTTGGTGCGATCCAATACACCGATTTTGCGGCAGGTTGCCGGAAGCGCCGCTAACAGGCTGTCCGCATCGAAAGGCCGGTATAAACGCACTTTAAGCAAGCCTACCGATTCGCCCTGACGGTTAAGATAATCGAGCGTCTCCGCTACGGCCTCTGCGCCTGATCCCATCATCACGATAACGCGTTCAGCCTCCGGCGAACCCAGGTATTCAAACAGGCGGTAACAGCGGCCGGTCAGCTTCGCAAACCGATCCATCGCGCCCTGCATGATCCCCGGCATCGCCTGATAATAAGCATTGACCGATTCCCTGGCTTGAAAATACACATCGGGATTCTGGGCCGTGCCGCGCAATACCGGATTATCGGGCGATAAGGCTCTGCTTCTATGCGCCCAAACCCACTCGTCGTTAATCATTGCCCGCATGACATCGTCATCCAACACGCTAATCTTGGCGACTTCATGCGAGGTTCTAAATCCGTCGAAAAAATGCATCAGCGGGATGCGGCTTTCCAAGGCGGCGGCATGGGCGATCAACGCAAAATCCATGACTTCCTGCGGCGAATTGGAACACAGCATGCCGAAACCGGTCATGCGCGCCGACATCACATCGCTATGGTCGCCGAAAATCGACAAACCCTGACAAGCCAGCGAACGGGCGGCGATGTGGAACACCGTCGGCGTTAATTCACCGGCAATTTTGTACATATTGGGCAGCATCAACAGCAAGCCCTGGGAGGCGGTAAATGTCGTCGCCATCGATCCGGCCTGCAACGCGCCGTGAATTGCTCCGGCGGCGCCCGCCTCGCTTTGCATTTCGGTAACTTGCGGCACCGTCCCCCATAAATTGACCTGCCCGCGAGACGACCATTCATCGGCCCATTCCCCCATATTGGATGACGGCGTTATGGGATAGATTGCGATGACTTCGTTGAGTTTATGGGCTACCGTAGCGGCAGCCTGATTTCCATCGATTGTAAGTGTTTGCTGATTTTGCATTAGAAACCCTCAGGAACAAAAAAATGTAACTGCCGTATTCTTTACAATAGCTTTAAAGACCTGGACGTTACGCATTGACTGACAGTACAGAATATAAAGATTGAAAACAACCATAGTCAACCGTGATAAAAAACAAGCCGTCCCTCGACGACACGTTGCCGTTTGCCGATGTATTTTTATTGAGCAAACCCTCATCCGTCAATTATTGCCGTTTAGCGGAAGTATAAGTATGCCAGAGTTTTTCCGGGTCCTGTCGCAAATATTCAAAGGCCCAAAACCGAGCAAGGCTGTATTTTTCTCAGTATGGCCGCCATTACGGATTTTTGCGTCAGCATACTGGACATAAAAACCGGCGGAGAGAATAATCTCTTTCAAGTAGTAACTGATGTTACGCATTGTCCATGAAAGCCACAAAAAACTCGTTTGATAATAGAACTGATAAGACGGATTTAAAACGGACTTGATCGATGTAAAATCTTCAATGGGTGGCGTGCCGTGCGCGCCTTAGAAACCAAGGCGCGCACGGCACGCCCTACGGATCGGTTTAACTGATTTTGCGACGCAACTCTTTTTATTACCCCCAACCCCTAATAACATACAAAAACGTTATTAAGCCCGTCCAACCATTACATTGAGGTGTAAACCATGAATGATAAAGAACTTATTGCCAAACATGCCGCCAACCAAGTGGCGGACGGGATGCTGGTTGGGCTTGGCACCGGCTCGACTGCAAATTGCTTTATTGAGGAACTGGCGCATCGCATCCGTGAACAGGGACTTAAAGTGACCACTGTCTCCAGCTCGATTGCGAGTGCGATTAAGGCGCAACAACTCGGCTTACCGGTGCTGGGTTTCGAGCAGGTTAGTCATATTGATCTTTATGTAGATGGCGCCGATGAGGTGTCGCCGGAATTAACCTTGCTCAAAGGTCAAGGGGCTGACTTGGTACGCGAAAAACTGTTGGCAACCGCCAGTAAGCAATTTTTAGTATTGGTTGAGTCCAACAAGCTGGTTGAGCGTATCGGCCAGCATTTTGCGATTCCCATTGAAGTGATGCCTTTTGCCTGGCAACTGGTTAAAAAGCAGCTGGAAGCGAACGGAGGACAAGGCGATTTACGCCAAAATGCCAATAAAAACGGTTTTGCGATAAGCTCCCATGGCAGTTTAATATTGGATATGAGCTTTGACGTGCATACCGATGCCAAAACACTCAACGACATTTTAAACAGCATCCCCGGTATCGTTGAGCATGGCATTTTTTACGCACTGGCAACGACGGTTTTAATTGGCGTCAACGGTCAAGTACAAGAGCGGCAAGCCGCTAATCTTTAACTATTACAGCGTTTTCAAATTCAGTTAATTACTAAAACAGCTACGATGCTTATTGAAACTAAGTAGTTGAGCAAAAGTTTTCTAACATTAGTGGGAGCGGCTTTAGCCGCGATAATCGCGGCTAAAGCCGCTCCCACTAATACCGATAATGTTAAGAAACTTATGATCACCTACTTATGGAGTGACGGGAATGCTGGCTTTGCCTACATGGATGTAGGTAAGGGGCGAGAGCAGGAGCGGAAGCTTTGCTTGCCGGCGCAGGCAAAGCCTGCACTCCAGCGACAATGACGACGACATAGCCTTTTAATGGTTAGTAACCAATTTAAATTGAAATTACTGTAAGTCGCTTTTTTGCCGGTAACACCGGGCAAAATGGCTGAATATTTTTTTAAACAGCGTCAATCGCCACCGAGTAAATTACCCAAACCGCCCAGAATTGAACCTTCATCCTGCTGCCTGCCACCGCCTTGCGGTGCAGCTGAAAGCATTCGGCCTGCCAATCGAGAAAACGGCAGACTTTGCAACCAAACCGCGCCGGGGCCGGTTAATTTGGCAAAAAACAGGCCTTTGCCGCCAAACAACATGGTTTTAATACCGCTTGCCTGTTGAATGTCAAAATCAACGCTGCCGGTCATTGCCGCCAAACAGCCGGTATCGACATCCAGCGTTTGCCGCTAAACAGCGTCAAAATTGACCATGTAAAATGATGATCAGCTTGCTTAATTACGCGTAAACTGATGGAACTAACATTTATTAGGCACCAACTTACAGGATTATTGCTAATGTTTCGGATTTACACACATGACTGATCTGGAAAACTTCAAGTTTCTGAGCGTTGCGCTGGCAATAGGTTTACTAATCGGCCTGGAGCGTGGCTGGCGCACCCGTGACCTGAATGAGGGCATGCGGGTTGCCGGACTGCGCACCTACGGGATGATTAGCTTGTTGGGCGGCTTGTCGGGCATCCTGGCCCAACAAGTGGACACTTATTTTATGGGGTTTGTTTTTCTGGGTCTGACATCAGTCTTGCTGCTTGCTTATAGTAAAAGTCTCGACAAATTTAAAGACTACAGCATCACCGGCACCATTGCATCGCTGACTACTTTTACTTTGGGCGCGTTAACTGTTTTCGGTCATATTACGCTTGCTGCTGCAAGTGCCGTGGTCGTTACATCACTGCTCGGTTTTAAGCCCTTGCTCCACGGTTGGATGAAAAAACTGGAACAAATCGAATTGCATGCAACGCTGAAATTGTTGTTGATCTCGGTCGTTATGCTTCCGATACTGCCGGATCAGAGCTATGGTCCCTGGGCCGCCTTTAATCCTTATCATATTTGGTGGATGGTGGTGCTGATTGCAGGTATTTCTTATCTGGGCTATTTTGCCATCAAGATTGTCGGTAATCAGCATGGGCCGATTTTGACGGGTGCACTGGGAGGATTGGTATCTTCTACAGCCGTTACTCTTAATCTATCCAGGTTATCAACGCAATATCCGAATATGGAAAATGTGCTGGCTGCCGGCATTTTAACCGCCTGCGCCACCATGTTTGCACGTACGCTTCTGCTAACTTCGGTGATGAATCCAACACTGTTCCTGACGCTGCTCCCTGCCCTGCTGGTAATGTCCATTTTTACGTACCTTGTTGCTTTTCTATTATGGCAAAGCGGACGAGAGTTTCTGACTATTGAAGAAATAACACTGAAAAATCCTTTCCAATTAGGGATGGCGTTAAAGTTCGGTGCATTTCTAGTCGTCATCATGTTGCTATCCAAACTGCTAAAAGTTTATTTCGGTGATATAGGCACTTATTTTTTAGCCGCGACTTCCGGTTTGGCGGATGTTGATCCTATTACCCTTTCGATGTCACAAATGAGCAATGACGGACTGAACGTCAGCGTCGCCGCCAAGGCAATTCTTATTGCAGTATCCGTCAATTCAGGCATTAAAGGCATTTTTTCATGGGTTATCGGCGGTCGGGGCTTGGCGATCAGAGTCGGAGGTACTTTGGTTGGAGCGGTTGTCGCAGGCTTATTGATCACATAATAGATAGCTGTGTCATTGTTAATTATGGAATTTTTATATCAAACTATTGATCATACTGTGCAGCCTTGCTGCTTTCTGATGATGGAAAAAATACAGACAACGGTAACAGCGCCAAAACTATCGGCCAGCCAATCATCAATACCGGGTGAGCGCCCCGGTAGCAGCATTTGGTGCAGCTCATCTGCTGCGCCCAACGCAACTGTCAAAATAGCGGCATATTTGAGCTGTATAGTATTGCTCATTACTATAGCGAAGGTGAAAATCGCAAAGTAGAGAAAATGCACCAGCTTATCAACAGGGGACACAAACAAACCGGCAGCTTCCGGCTGTGAACCACCTATAAACAACGCCAGAACAAGACTCAGGGAAAATGTAATAAAGCTAAATCGATAGATATGCGATATTGTCATAGAATAGCAATTGTCTCTCACAAAGATTATGGTTCAAGGCTGTAATGTCAAAACAGCTACAGTTATCGAACGCTCTAACTATCATGAACGATAATTACCGTCCAATCACGAAATATTACAACCCGCTCTGTTTCACAATTTTTGGTTGGTTCATATCGCGATCGTCGGAAAATGCCCGATTCTTAATCTGCTGGTTAAGTGTTTACCGCCATCCTCATTGTTCAAGCTATAGGGTCCGAAGTTGGTAAAGCAACAAAGTCCCCTCTCCCCTCGGGAGAGGGCTAGGAGGCTGTCGGATTTAAAAATCACAGCCACATAACATATTGATTTTAAAATAAATTAATTTTTTATTGCTTTTCGTTATAAAAAATAGTTTATATATATTTCAATGACTTAGTATTTTTAGTGAGGCATAATCC
>JAURZV010000023.1 GCA_030653175.1 Methylobacter sp. | reverse complement strand
GGATTATGCCTCACTAAAAATACTAAGTCATTGAAATATATATAAACTATTTTTTATAACGAAAAGCAATAAAAAATTAATTTATTTTAAAATCAATATGTTATGTGGCTGTGATTTTTAAATCCGACAGCCTCCTAGGATAAATCGAATCCCTAATCATCAAAAACAGTGTTGACGTTAATGAGGTTGCAGACCCTGTTTTAACACCAACGCGGTTCATTTATTGAGGTAATATGTATGGCTATTAATCTACAAAAAGGGCAAAAAATTTCCTTGTCCAAAGAATCCGGCGGTACGCTGAGTAAGGTTGTCATGGGGCTGGGTTGGGACGCTAAAAAAGTCCCCGTCGGCAAGTTGAAAGGCTTGTTCGGCGGCGGCGGGAAAAGCGAATCCATTGATTTGGACGCTTCTTGCGTATTATTTGACGATCAAAACAAGGTTGTTGACACCATTTATTTCGGACAACTGAAAAGCCGCGACGGCAGTATTGTGCATACCGGCGACAATCGTTCCGGCGCCGGTGACGGCGACGATGAACAAATCAAGGTTGATCTGGATAAAGTGCCTGCCAATGTTAAATCGCTGGTGTTTACCGTTAACTCCTTTTCCGGCCAGACTTTTGATGAAGTTGAAAATGCGTATTGCCGCATAGTCGACAGCAGCAATAATGCGGAAGTTGCCCGTTACACCTTGAGTTCGCAAGGCTCCCATACCGCGCAAATCATGGCGAAACTGTACCGGCATAACGGCGAATGGAAAATGCATGCGATAGGCGAAAATGGCGTAGGTCGAACCATTGATGCTTTGCTGCCGCAAATTATCATTCATTTGTAGGCATCAATGAGAATTTGGTTCAACCTTACATTTTCGACCATACATGCCGTATTTAGAAATCTTCGCCAGTCGGTTCCGGCCGGCGAAATCACCTTAATTTGCACTCACACCCACGCCCATGCCGCCGCCTTTCTGGCTGCGGATGAGAGTTACCTTGAACCTGCCGAATTCACCGGGCAAGAATATCTTGAGTGGTGCGTGGGTTTTTGTCGGCAACACAATATCCAGTTATTTTGGCCCGGCAAAGAAGCGGCATTTATCAGTAAGCACCATGAGTTTTTTCAGGCGATTGGTGTGCAGGTGCTGTCGGTTGCCGATGTCGACACGCTGACCTTATTACATGACAAGGCGGATTTTTATACCGCGTTGAATGCAGAGGTCGCACAAACCATGGATTTTATCGCCGTTAATGACCGTGATGGGTTCGATAGCGCGGTTGCAAAGTTGTCGGCAAAGCATCAAAGATTGTGCGTAAAACCTGCGGTTTCGGTGTTCGGCCTGGGCTTTCGGGTTTTGGATACCCAGCGCGACAGCATCACCCAGATACTTAAAGGCGTTGAATACCAGATTCCTCTGCAAGAGTTGCGCTCCGGCATGGCCAACACCCCGGAATTTGCCACCCTGTTGGTCATGGAACATCTGGGCGGCCCCGAATGGAGCGTCGATTGCGCCGGGCGGCACGGTAAATTGCTGTGTGCCGTACAGCGCAAAAAATCGCAACTGGCAGGCGGCGGGCAAATGATCGATAACAATGCCGAGATTGACGGCATGGTGGCAAGGTTAACCGCCCACTACCGGCTCAACGGTTTGTTCAATATCCAGTTCAAGGAAGGCGTGCACGGTGTGCGCTTATTGGAAATCAACCCGCGTCCTTCGGGCGGTTTCGGCATGGCGTGTTTATCCGGGGCAAATCTGGCGCAGATTGCGTTGCAGAGCATTAAAGGTGAAGTATTCCAGCCGCCGACCATTCGTTATGGACTTAGGGTGACCGAGATTAATACGCCGGTGGTGATGTTATGACCGGCATCTATAAAAATTTATCGTTCCCACGCCGGAGCGTCACTGCCATTAGTTTAAGAGTTTAATATATTGTGGGCGCGAATTTATTAGCGCATTTTAATACTTATCGCGCGAATAAATTAGCGCCCACGGCGTTCAACCATAACTATTTTCGGCTTAACTTAATGGCAGTGACGCCGGAGCGAGGGAACGATGCAACTTACGCAATGACTCCACAACAAACTATGTCAAAAATATTAACCGTAAAATTAGACACCGGAACCCTGCATCTCGATCTGGAACCCGGACACATCCCGCTTAGCCGATTGCTGGGTTTTGCTGCAAGAGTGAGCAGCAAGCGCAAGTTTTTGTTGGTCAGCAAGGTATTGGGCAAGCATTATCCGGTATCGCCCAAAGTCATGAGCTGGTCATATCGCGCCCTGGCTCGGGCGGTGTTAAATCGCGGAGCTGGAACGGCTTCGTTGTGGATCGGCATGGCGGAAACCGCAACCGGCTTGGGTTACGGCGTATTTGAATCGGCCTGCCGCGAAGGTGCAGAGCAAGCCTTGTTTATTCAGACGACCCGTTATCATCTGGACGGCATCGAGCGGCTTGAGTTTGAAGAAGCCCATAGTCATGCTACTGACTTTTTCTTGTATTATCCTGAGCAGGCGAAACACCGTGATCAGTTTTTAACGGCCGAAACGCTGGTGTTAATCGACGACGAAATCAGTACCGGGCTTACCTTTTTGCGCCTGATTAAAGCTTACAAAGAAGTTAATCCCGGTTTGCGTAAAGTGTTTATTGTCAGTCTGGTCAATTTTGCCCATCCCGATGATCGCACTGCCTTGGAAGATCAAGCCGGTGTGGCGGTGGAATGGGTGTGTTTCAGGCAGGGATTATTGCGTTTCGAGGACAGCCAAAACACCGCCATCGACAGCATCACCGTCAATGTGTCGGGTAATGGCGCGTGTAAAAAAGCGCTGTTGGCCTGGCCGGGCCGGTTAGGGTTGGATGCGCCGATCAGCTTGGAAAAAGATGTGGTCGAGCAGTTGCGTGGGAGCGGCTTCAGCCGCGATGAGCGCCCGATTCTGGTCTTAGGCACAGGCGAATGCAACGCTCCCGCCTATCTGCTGGGGAGGGAATTGGAAAGCCAAGGCTTTAAAGTCAAGGTGCAAAGCACCACGCGCTCGCCGATACATCAAGGCAACGATATTGGCTTGGTGTGCCGGTTTGAAGATAACTATGACGATGGCATCCCCAACTTTATTTACAACCTGAACCCGGACGATTACAGGGACATTATTCTTTGCCATGAAACGCCGCTGTGCGCATCGTTAAATGACCGGCTGCACGCATGGCGAGCCATTAGCGCAAGATTTGAACTTCAACCGGACACGCCAAACCATGCAAAGCTACATTTTTTTAGACCTTGATGACACGCTGTTTCAGACCCTGAGGAAATGCGCTCCAGGCGTGGATTTGCAAGTGCGGGCTTTTTTGCCGGACGGCTCGGCCAATTCGTTCGCCACGCAAAAGCAGCAATGGTTGTGGCATTGGCTATCCAAAGGCTTCAAAATCGTACCGGTGACGGCGCGCGATGTTCACGCCTTTGAGCGCGTCAACCTGCCGTTTCAGGAAGAAGTGGTGTTGAATCACGGTGCGGTGATTTTGGACAAACAGCGCGCTGTCGATAAGGTGTGGATGAACACCATCATGCAAACCTTGCCCGCGTACCATGAGAAGTTGCTGGAGGTGTGGGCGGAAGTTGAGCTTTATGCAAAACGCCGCCCCGGTTTTAAACCCCGGCTGGTAGATGATTTCGGCATAACCTGGTACGGCGTAATCAAGCACAGCGACGGCACGGAAGCGATATTAAAAACGCTGCTGGATGAGGTGATCAAGTCGCATCCGCACGTTGTCGACGGCAGTCTGTATTGGCATTTGAACGGCAACAACCTCGCGTTATTACCGAAAATCATCAATAAGGAAAGTGCAGTGAGTTACCTGCTGGAAGGTTACAGACAGCAGCATCCCCAATTATTAACCTTTGGCGCGGGCGACAGCAAGACCGACGCGCCGTTTATGGCGTTGTGCGATTACGCGTTAATCCCCAAAAATACCCAGTTGTTTCAAACGCTGGCTTGTGTTGAAACACTATAAATAACGTAACTATTCGGTCATCAAATATAATGGAACGCAAATAAATATGATGAACACAGATTTTTACCTCCCCCCCTCACAGCCTTATACACAAGTACGCTCTCGGTCCCACGCGCTGCGTGGGAACGAGGGTAATGCGTATAAGGCTGTGCGCAGCGCGTGGGAACGAGAAATTACTAAATGAGCATTCCTTTCACCGGTAGTTACAGCGCAGACGATGTGCAGTTCCTGCTAAAACCGATGACGATGCAGGATACGCCCGTCCATATCAAAGAAGCCCTAATTCAATCCGGCAAAAAACATTATTCCCAGATGCTGACGCATGAGTCGTTGCCGCCGGAACATTATTTGCCGCTGTTTTATCAGGCGATGGACTTAAATCAGCAGCGCATGGCGGGACATTTGCTGGTATTGGCGGAGCGCATATTGGACACCCGTCCGCACGGCGTTACCCTGGTTTCACTGGCGCGAGCCGGAACGCCGGTCGGCGTGCTGCTCAAGCATGTGCTCAAACGCTATTTCAACACCGAGGCGAGTCATTATTCCATTTCCATACTGCGGGATGTCGGTATCGATCAAAATGCCTTGCGCCATATTTTGCAAAATCATGCGCCGGAATCGTTGGTTTTTGTCGACGGTTGGACGGGGAAAGGCGTTATTGCGCGGCAGTTGGCCGCCAGCTTACAGGCTTTTGCCGTCACCGATAGCGTGACTGTTCCGGCTGAATTGTATGTGCTGACCGATTTATCAGGCAGCGCGGCGGTTGCCGCTTGTTCGGAGGATTACCTGATCCCTTCGTGCATCTTGAATGCCACCGTATCCGGATTGGTCAGCCGTTCGGTTTACGATCCGCAGACAGCCGCCGCTACCGATTTTCATGGTTGCGTTTATTACCGGCAGTTTGAGCAACACGATTTATCCCGCTATTTCATTGACACGATGCTGGCTTGCGTTGAACATGCGTGGCAAGAATACGAGTGTGGCTTTGAAATAGGCTCCCATGACCGGCTACAATTGCAAAGTGTTTCCCGGCAGCTATTGAACTGGATTAGCGAACGTTACGGCGTTAAACAGTACAATTACGTTAAGCCCGGTATCGGCGAGGCGACGCGGGTTTTATTGCGCCGTGAAGCGCGGGTGTTGCTGTTACAGGATTTGGATTGCGAGGCCACCCGGCATTTGCGCTGGCTGGCCGAATCCCGGTCTATTCCGATAGATATTGTTACCGACCTGCCGTACCGAGCGGTGGCCTTAATTAAACGACTTGCAGGGATGCAGGAGGTAGAGTAATGCAGGAGCAATTACCGAGAGAGCCAATTATGAATACACCGCCAAAATCTTTTTCACCGTGGTGTTTAGGTGCGTCGCTGTATATGCCCGCGCATCGCCTAGACCTTATGGATTGCGCCAATGGCGAAAAATTGGAAGCCTTGCGGTCGATGATTTTTTGTACCGAAGACGCTGTCTCTCATAGCGAGGTAGACAGCAGTCTGCGTCATTTAGGACTTTGCTTGCAGGGCTTTAGAGACTCGCCGACTCGATTCCGTTTTATTCGCGCCAGAAATCCCGAAATCCTGGCCCGGCTGCTGGATCTGCCCGACATTGAAAAAGTCGACGGCTTTGTGTTGCCGAAATTTAACGAAACTAATTTCCACGCCTACTTCGATCAATTGCAGGACACACAGTTTAAGGTCATGCCGACGCTGGAAACCAAGGATGTTTTTGATGTCGGCGCGATGAGTGAATTGCGTCAGGGCTTATTACAGGACGATATTTTTGCGCGGATATTAATGCTTCGGATTGGCGGCAACGACTTGATGAACCTTTTAGGTGTCAGGCGGCCAAGGGCTATGACCTTGTATGAAACACCGCTGGGTCATGTGATAGCGCAGCTGGTTACGCTGTTTAAGCCTTACGGCTTCTCTTTGGCGGCGCCGGTGTTCGAATACCTGGATGATGCCGTCACCCTGCAAAAAGAGATTCGACTGGATTTGGCGCATGGCTTGATCGGTAAAACAGCCATTCATCCTACCCAGGTACCGGTCATTGAAGCTATGTACAGCGTCGATAGTGAAGACTACGAAATGGCGCTCGCCTTGAGTCGAAGAGCATCGCCCGCGGTGTTCAGGATGCACGACGCGATGTGCGAAGTGGCGACCCATAAGCAATGGGGGCAGGGGATTATAGATAGGCAGTTGTGCTATGGCGACAGAGAGTCACTCGTCTTGCCGGAGTATACTGAGCTGTCTGTTAAATAGCGGATATTATTCAATAGGCAAGAAATTTTCACCACGAAAATTTACTCTGAAAAACCAGTCGTAGTCGTAGGTCGGGTTAGCGTAGCGTAACCCGACACATCGAAGCGGCAAAGGACGGGTTACGCTACCGCTAACCCGACCTACATGGCTGTTAAATAGCGGATATTATTCAATAGGCAAGAAATTTTCACCACGAAGAACATGAAGATTTAATCAAAAAGATAGTCATAGGTTAGGCAGCAAGTAAAAATTACACAACAACATTTAACATCAGGAGAGCACAATGAGTTTCGATAATTTTCTAAGTCAATTAAAAAGCAAAGCCAATGAGTTAAAAACAGAGGCTTTAAAATTCAAGAACAAGGATTTTCTGAATGCCGCGATGGCAGGTTCCGCATTGATCACCATGGCCGACGGCAGCGTCAGTTCGGAAGAAAAGCAAAAAATGGTTAAATTCATCGAAAGTCATGAAGCGCTGTCGATTTTTACCACCAGCGATGTGATAAAGGCCTTTCAGGACTTTGTAGGCCAGCTTGAATTCGATAAGGACATAGGCGAAGCCAAAGCTTATGAAGCATTAGGCAAGATGAAGTCGAATGCTCAAGCCTCGCGCCTGTTGGTTCGCATGATTATCGGCATTGCCTCTTCGGACGGAAATTTTGATTACTCTGAAAAAAAGGTAGCTACCAGAATAGCCAAGGAATTGGGGATTGATCCTGCAGAATTTGAATTATGAGCACGTAAAGCCGTCATAAGCTTCGATGGGCGACCAACCGGTCGCCTATTATCGCCCCGCTAATTGTCAGTTTTTTTCATGCACCAACAAATACATCAAAACCAGATTTGTGAACAGCAGCATTATCGACAAGCCTTTCCAGAATAATAACGGATTGCGCTGTATTAAAGGTATGGCCTCTTCAGCGCTCAAAAACCTGGGGTTGGGTGTGGACAGGTCATAAAGGAACTCCGATAAATCGTCATAGCGAAATTGCGGGGTGATTGCGGTGGCTTTTTTTAATGCACCGTCAATCCAGATCGGAACCATCGCGTTGTGATGAAAACTGGGCACATAATGGAGTTTTCCCAGATTCATTTTGTTGGGTTTTTCGGGCATATCCTGACCGAAAGGCAAGGCGCCGTTTAGCATTTCATAAGTGATGACGCCCAGTGAAAACAGGTCGGATTTTACCGTGCCGTGCTGCCCCAGATGGTATTCAGGCGCGGTGTAATTCAAGGTGCCGAGTATGTTGTCCGCCCCGCTGTGTTCCAGTGGCGTAATTTCGGCGATACCGGCGATTTTAACCGAGCCGAAATCGATGATTTTAACGATGCCGTTTTTATCGAACATGATGTTTTCGGGTTTCAAATCCTGATGCAGCATTTCCATGCGATGAAAAGCGCGCAGTCCCTTGGCAATCTGTTCAACTATTTTTCTGGCTTCTTTAATATCAGGCTTCGGATTAGCGGTTATCCATTGTCTCAGCGTCGGCCCTTCGAGAAATTCCGTGACGTAATAAAGGCAGCTTTTTTCCCGGTTAGGGCTGAGAATTTTCAGTACATTTTCGTGATGAATGCGTTTTCCGGCCCATTCTTCATGCAGAAAATGTTCTATGTAATGGGGATCGTCATCATAAAGGATAGACGGGGTCTTCAAGATAACCTGCGTATCGGTTTTCGTATCGAAGGCCCGGTAAATCTGGGTGCGTTTACTGGCATGTAATTCCGCTTCGATCCGGTAGCCGTCGATTACCATGCCGGGTTCCAACGGCGGAGGGAAGGGCAGGTTGGTGTGGCGGCGAATAATCTCGTCTTCGTTGGCTTCGGGTAATTCATCGACTCTGACCAGTTGACAGGTCAGATTGTCATCGCTGTGATTGCTTTCGGCCTGTTGCATGATTTTTTCGGCAAGCAGGGTTAAATCCGCATTATCTTGGACGAGCAGCTTTTTTAGGGTTTTTTCATCGATAAAATCGTGTACCCCGTCAGTCGTCATTAAAAACAGGTCTCCTGTTTCTAATGGAAGCGACCGGTAATCGACTTCCAGATGCGGTTCTATGCCCATGGCCCGGTTAAGATAATTTTTTTCTTTAACCCAGATGCGGTGATCGCGAGTTATCTGCTCAAAATTACCTTGCCGTAAACGATAAATGCGCGAATCGCCGATATGAAAAATATGCGCAGTGGTCGATTTCAGGACAATAATGCTGAGTGTGCTGACCATTCCCTTGGTCGATTCATAGCGACTTTGTCCCTGACTGTATAACCAGGAATTGGTGGCGGAAAGGATTTTTTGCCCGGCATGTTTGACTGACCATGAGTCGGGGGTGCTGTAATAATCGCTTAGAAAGCTGACGACACAGCAGTGACTGGCCTGTTTTCCGGCGTCACTGCCGCTCATGCCGTCGGCAATGGCAACGGCTATGCCTTTATGGGCCAATTGCGGGCCTTCCGGTATTAACGAACCGAAAAAGTCCTCATTATCCGGCTTGATGCCTTTATCGCTGGCAAAGCCGATGCTGACTTTGAGTGTTGGTTTGGACATAGGTTATATCGTAGTTATATTGGGGGTGGGCGCGAATTCATTCGCGCTTGTAGCTTGTAGTATTTACGTATACCAGCGTATCGCAAGCGGGACGGGGTTTGTAACCCCGTTCCTAACGTTTCTGCGATGTCTGAATCGTGCTTATCCGGTTGTCACACACACCAAGCTGGAAACCCCACTTCCGTGCCAAATTCTCGGCAAAACCGGCGCAGCGTCGGTCTGCTGATGCCGGAAACCGGGCCGGTGGCCCACATTTTGCCTGAAAAAAGACATGTGTTTTTGTCGTGTGTGTTAACCGGATAAGCGCGGTCTGAACTAAGCGGCTGCACTCAGCCAACGCAAAACCCTAAACGTTTCGGACGGGGCAACATGCCCAGTCCGGCTGTCAGTGGAGTGACTATATGCGGTGGGCGCGAATTTATTCGCGCTGAATAATCCAATAATAGCAAGCGCGAATAAATTCGCGCCCACAATATTAGTTCCACCTTTAATTCAACTCAATCATTTCCACTGTACCGTCTTCCTGAACTTCGGCCATGTGACCTTTCGGTTCATCAATAAACTGTACGGCAATCAACACCGATAACGCCACCGCCGCTATGACCACAAAAAATACAGCCGGTGTAACAAACGATAATATGGTCAGAAACAGTACGCCGCCGACATTGCCGTAAGCGCCGACCATGCCTGCAATCTGCCCGGTCATGCGCCGCTTAATCAACGGAACGATTGCATATACGGCACCACAGCCGCCGGATACAAAGCAAGAGCAGGCCATTGTTATCAATACCGCCAACGCAATAGGCCATTCCGAGTCAATCAGCGACATGCAGAAATAACCCGCTGACAAACCCAAGACGAAAATACTTAAGGATAGTTTACGGCCGAATTTATCGCTAATCCATCCGCCGGCAGGCCGCGCAATCAGGTTAATAAAGGCAAAACTACCTCCCAGCAAACCCGCTTCGACCATGGTAATGCCGTGCGACTCATGGAAAGTATCGAAGAAAAACAGCGGCAGCATGGAAACAACGGCTAATTCCGAGCCAAAGGTAATGAAATAAGCCAGATCAAGGATGGCAACCTGTTTGAATTTGTATTTATGAATTTCATCTATCGGGTGCTGTAGATGTTCCTCGTTGACGTGGATGATTTTATACACGTTGTAGAGAAATAAAGCCCAAGTGCCGGTATAAATACAGATGGCGGTAACGTTCGACAACAGGTTGACGCCCGCCGGCGATAATTTCCAGGTTAGCAGGCTCAAGGTGGCGTACAAAGGAATGCTCATCAGAATATAGAAGAACAAGTCCCAGATACTGGTGACTTCCATCGCCCCCGCTTTTTTAGGCTTAAAGTAAGTTGACCCTTTGGGTGTGTCGGACACGCTGAAGAAATAGATGACCGAATAAACCAGGGCAATAACGCCTGTCGTTGCAATCGCATAGCGCCAGCCTTCATCACCGCCATAGATCAGGGCGAGAGCGGGCAAAGCCCCGGCCGCAGCGGCTGAGCCGAAATTTCCCCAACCGCCGTAAATACCTTCGGCAATACCCACTTGTTTGGCCGGAAACCATTCGCCAACCATGCGTATACCGATCACAAAACCGGCGCCTATAAAGCCCAACAAGAAACGGGCCAGGGCCAGTTGCTCAAAACTGGTGGCAAAAGCGAACATAAAACAGGGAATGCTGCCCGCCGCCAACAGCGTTGAATAAGTGCGTTTAGGGCCGAATTTATCGACCAGAATACCGATCACAATGCGTGCCGGAATGGTCAAGGCGACGTTTAAGATCAGGATGGTTTTTATTTCCGAGTTGTTCATGCCCAGCGTTTTAGCGATCACCATCATTAAAGGCGCATGGTTAAACCACACCACAAAGCTGATAAAAAAAGCCATCCACGTCATGTGGAGAATTTTGGTTTTTCCCGAGAAGGAGAGCAGGTTAAGGCGTTGAGATGACATGATAGATTTCCAGTTATGAAGATTACTGGATTAGCAAAAGCATGTTGCATGCCACATATGCTGAGACGGTTGCAATACTGGTTTATTTAAGCTGCGGACGGCCGGAAATGCAGGAAATAAAGCACCAAAAGAAGGCGCTTTAGATAAGCTTTCGTTCCTCGGCATTTACTTCTGCATTGCTCGCCTACTGTATTCCTGTAGTCGTGCTTATATCCCTTACCTAAATCCATATAGGCGATGTAGAGAGCGGCATAGCAATGTGCCGAACAATATGAAATTGAAAGGAAAGGGCAAATAAGCACCATAATAATGCACCATGCATTATCATGGTGCAATGTATCGCGCATTATTTTGGTGCAAAGAAAGCGATAAATTTTAAAAGCTTATATTTCCTTGTAACCAGATTTTTTGGGTATCTGTATTAGAAAAGGTATCGGCTCCGCTATAGTTATCGGCGCTGTAATAAGCGTATTTCGCTAACACCGAATAATGCTTGCCGAATTTTTTGGTGGCCTGAAAATCCCATTCATCACCGTACTTAATTTGTCCGGTATCGTCGGTAAAATTATGATAAACCCCGGTTAATATAACTTCGCCACGGTCAAAGGTGGAAATCAGGGTGCCGAACACATCGCGAATACCATTTTTAGGCGTTACCAGGAATAAGTCCGCCCAGCCCTGGAAGGCATGGTTGGTGCCCAACGGCGTATCAAAGGTTTTATTAGTGCCTTTACCGTCAAGCTGCTCTATAGCGCCCTGAAAAGTGAGGTTATAGGCGGTTAGGCCGCCCATCAGGTTGAGACGGTCAACTGCGTAGGGGGTTGGGCCATGCCCGTAATCTTCCTGATGTCCCCATTCTGCGGTGTAAACCACGCCGTAATTATCGCTTAATTTCAGAGTGTCTCCGGGTTTTTGAAAATTGGTCATGCGCAAGCCGTAGGTTTGGCTGGATTTTTCCATCGTGGCCCGTTCGTCAGTTTCGGTATAATCCAGCCAGTAGCCGTAACCGATCAGGTTGCCGTAATCGCCGACTTTATAATTGACGTTCAAAATCGGGGCGTCGATGTTTTCAGTCGTAGCTGTAAAGGTTTGTATATTGCCGATATAGCCTGCGTTAACAGTCAGGCCGAAAAGCTGCTGATTGTTGTGAGTGATCAACACCGAGTCAAAAGTTGTTTCCATCTGCCGCCAACCGACGTTGCCGATAAAGCGGTCGTCATCGAACTTGATGCGCTGCCGTCCGCCTTTAATCACCGTGTCAGGGATGCCCGCATAGCTGATCCATAGTTGGTTAAGTTCGCTTTTTTCAGGATCGGCGACCGTTGAGTAACCGGTGTTGTTACGCGTACTGTTGAAATCTTCCAGCATGGCAAGATTGCCTTCGTATTCGGCGTAACCCTGAATTCCATGGAATACAGGCGACAGTAAACCAGCCCTTAAACGCGAGGTAAAGGCATTGGCGGTGTGTGGTTGTCTTGCGGCAGGTAGAGGCAGGCCGGTTGCCGGGTTTTTGGCGATACCCTGATCGACGTTTTCCCAACGCGTGTTCAGGTCAAACTTGACCGCGCCGTTTTTACCGTAATGATAGAAATTAAGCGCATCCTCAACATCCTGTGTAACGCCGGCCAAGGCCGGGCCACTCATGACAGAGAGCGCCAGCAAAGATGCGGACAGTTTGGTTTTTTTCTTCGGCATAAAGCCTCCTTATTGAGGTTAAAATCGGTTATTACTCAGCAGCCAAAAATAGAACGCAGATGACGCAGATAAATATGATAAACGCAGAGTGTTCAAGAAAAATCTTATCTAATCATAATCATCTGCGTCATCAGCGTTCCATTGTATGTATTGTTAATGCGTATGGTCGCACTCGGTCAGTAAAGTAGGCCGGAATAAGGCCACCCAAGCATAGCGCGAGGTGGCGTTTCCGGCTTGTCGGGCAGTTTGCCGGAAACACCTGTTCTTGCTGTCGCTCGAACAGGTGTTTCCGGCCTACAGCTAATGGGTATGGTCGCATTCGGTAAGAAAGCTCAGTATGCTTTCCCGGTATTTATAGTAATCAGGATGCTCCAGCAGGGCTTTGCGGCTGCGCGGCCTGGGTAAATCGATGTCTTCTATTTTGCCGATTTTGGCGTGCGGGCCGTTGGTCATCATGACCACCCGGTCTGCCAGCAGGATGGCCTCGTCGACATCATGAGTGACCACAATGGCGGTGACGTGGGTTCTTTCCCAGACTTCCATCAACACTTCCTGCAATTCCCAGCGGGTCAGCGAATCCAGCATGCCGAACGGTTCATCCAGCAACAGCAGTTTGGGCGACAAGGCAAAGGCGCGGGCAATGCCGACACGCTGACGCATGCCGTTGGACATGTCTCCGGCTTTTTTGCGAAGCGAGTCGCCCAAGCCGACGCGGGTCAGATAATATTCGACGATGTCATCACGCTCCGATTTGGAGGCGTGCGGGTAGACCTTATCTACACCCAGCATGACATTTTCAAAGGCGGTAAGCCAGGGAAACAGGCTGGGCGCCTGGAATACCACGCCGCGATCAGGTCCCGCACTGTCGATTTCCTTGTTGTCCAGGATAATAACGCCTTCGGATACGCTGTTCAGGCCGGCGGTCATCGACAATACCGTTGATTTTCCGCAGCCGGAGTGGCCGATGATCGATATAAATTCGCCTTTTTTCATCTTCAGGTCGAAGCCGTCCACGACCTTGACCGAGCTGTTGCCGTCGGGTGTCGGGTAGATTTTTGACAGCCGCGAAAACTCCAGGTAACGGGCGCGACCTAGATCGTCCTGCGCGGGTTTTATCGCCAGGGATGGTGTGTATGCCGCAAGCCTGCCGGGAGCAGGCGCGGCGAAGGCCGAACGGTCACGATCCCAGTCATTGCTGGTATTGGGTTTAACATTAGGCAGGACGACTTTATCAGCGGCCGAACTCAGGTTTTTTTCGATGCCGATGTCCATTAAATAACGGGTTATTTCGGCGCGTAAGCGTTTAAATTCGGCGTTATGGTTTAACGCAGTCCGGTCTCTGGGACGCTCGATATTGATATGAAAATCCGGGCCGAAGGTCGCATCAGGGCCGGGATTAAGCGGGATAACCCGGTCCGCCATGTAGATAGCTTCATCGACATCGTTGGTAATCAAAATGACGGTTTTCTTTTCCTGCACCCAGATTTGCAAAATCTCATCCTGCAAATTGCCGCGCGTCAACGCATCCAGCGCGCTGAGCGGTTCGTCGAGCAGCAAAATATCGGGATTGGCCGCCAAGGCCCTGGCTACATTGACCCGTTGCCGCATGCCGCCGGAAAGTTCGGCGGGTTTTTTATCCATGGCCGCGCCGAGATTAACCATCTTGACGTATTTTTCGGTATGCGCTCTGCGTTGTTCGGCAGACCAGTCTTTAAAAATCTCATCGACCGCCAGCGCCACGTTTTCAAACACCGTCAGCCACGGCATCAACGAGTAGTTTTGGAACACCACGCCGCGATCCGGTCCCGGTGCGGTAATCGGTTGGCCCTGTTTTAGCACTTCGCCGCTATCGGCCTGTATTAACCCGGCAATGGTTGAAATCAGCGTAGTTTTGCCGCTGCCGGAAAAACCGACAATGGCAACGAACTCGCCTTCATTAATGCTCAGGTTGATGTTGTTGAGTATGGATGTCGCGCCATAGCTTTTGCAGACAGCTTTTAATTCCAGTAAAGGCTGGTGGGCGTCATTCGATGGCGCAGGCGGCATTAATATTGTGGGAGAGACTTTAGTCTCGACAAACGCGGCTAAAGCCGCTCCCACAGTTTTAAGATTAACGACTGACATAATAACGGCTCCTGATTAAATCGCTCTATCGAAAGAGAATATGTTTTGTAAGGACTGCATGATGCGGTCCAATGCAAAGCCGATCAGTCCGATGGTAAATACCGCGACCATGATCCGGCCCAAGGAGTTGGAACTGCCGTTCTGGAATTCATCCCAGACGAATTTGCCCAGCCCGGGATTTTGCGCCAGCATTTCCGCAGCGATTAACACCATCCAGCCTACGCCCAAGGATAAACGCATGCCGGTGAAAATGTAAGGCAATGCAGACGGCAAAATGATTTTCTTGATTTGAGTGCTCCAGTTAAGACGCAATACTTTGCCGACATTGATCAGATCCTTGTCTATCGATGACACGCCGACCGCGGTGTTGATAAGGGTCGGCCACAGCGAACACAGCGTGACGGTAATCGCGGAAGTCAGAAAAGATTTTTCAAACCAGGCGTCATCGCCGGCTACATAGACGGCGCTGACTACCAGCGTGACGATGGGCAGCCAGGCCAATGGCGATACCGGCTTAAAAATCTGCACCAGCGGGTTGATCGCGGAGTTAAAGATCGGACTCATGCCGCAGAACAGACCGAGCGGCACGGCGATCAGTGTGGCAATCACAAAGCCTGCAAAAACCGTGTAAAGGCTGGTGAAAATCTTATCCATATAGGTGGCTTGGCCGTTATAGGGGCGGACTTTGATTTCAGCAGCCGGATCTTCTGCGTGTTTTTGCTCGTTGCGGACTTGCTGGCGTTGGTAATACTCGGATTCTTTAGCCCGTTCGGCGTAATGATCGTCCAGTAATCCGGCTGCTTCGTGCCATACCGCGACCGGGCCGGGAATAGCGCCCAGGCTGGTGTTGATCTTGGATGCGGAGAAGCTCCAAAGCCCCAGAAATACCATAAAAGCGAGTATGGGTACCCCCATAATCAGCCACAGCTGGCGGATTTGCAGCGAGGCATTTTCTCCGGCGGCTATTTTTACCAAAGGAATAAACCAGGTTAGCCCGGTTATATTTAAAAATTTTATGAGTTGGTTATGCATTGTCGGTACCTCTAAAAGCAGGTGAAAGGCAAAAGGTTAAAGGCAAAAAAAGGTGCGTCCTTGCACTAGCACACGTCCACTGTGTAGAAGCACTCGCATTTACGGTTGTATTGTCCCCACGCCGGAGCGCTTATCGTTATACACAAATTCAACTGCACCGGGAGTGCAAGCTTTGCTTGCGCTTGCAGGCGAAGCCTGCACTCCATTTATCAGCAACCGCTTGGGCGGCCTTTGCGCGGGTACCCAAACTGGAGATTTGGGAACCGGCGGAAGATGTGTATAACGATGAGCGCCGGAGCGCGTGGAAACGAGAGCGTGCATGGGAACCAGCGAAATAATGGTATTCCTGCTACTCAACAACCTTGCCGCCCACTACTTTTTGCTTGCCTTTAAGACCGATAGGAAACTTAGCCAGATAATCATTGGGCTTGGTGGCGTCGAAACTGATACCGTCAATGAAGTCTGCACTAGGCGGCTTGATGCCGGTTTCGTTGTCGGCAGGAAAATCGCCGGCTTTCGCCTTGCCTTCGGCAATCAGCGCCTTGGCCGCAGCCATGTAAATATCAGGACGATACACTTTTTTAGCGGTTTCCATGTACCAGGCATCGGTTTTGTATTCGTTGATTTGTCCCCAGCGGCGCATTTGCGTCAGACTCCAGACCGCATCACTGTAATAAGGGTAAGAGCCGTTATGACGGAAGAATACGTTGAAATCGGGCAGGTCGCGTTTGTCGCCTTTTTCATATTCAAAAGTACCATTCATGCTGTTGGCGATAACCTCGTAATCAGCTCCGACATATTGTTTTTGCGACAACATTTCCACGCCTTCATTACGATTTTTGTTGTTTTCCGCATCCAGCCACATCGATGCGCGAATCAAGGCTTTTATCACCGCTTTATGGGTATTGGGGTTTTTATCCGCCCATTCTTTGGTCACGCCAAATATTTTTTCAGCGCTGTTTTTCATCAGTTCATAATCGCTGATGACCGGTACGCCAATGCCTTTGAATACCGCTTGCTGATTCCACGGTTCGCCTACGCAGTAGCCGACAATCGTGCCTGAATCCATGGTGGCCGGCATTTGCGGAGGCGGCGTGACAGACAACATGGCTTCGGCGTCAATTTGACCGGAAGTATCTTCAGGCGGTGCGTAAAAACCGGGCTTAATGCCTCCGGCCGCCAGCCAGTAACGCAATTTCATGTTGTGCGTGCCGACCGGGAAGGTCATCGCCATGTTGAAAGGTTTCCCCGCACTTTTGTATTTCTCAAGTACCGGTTTTAAAGTATCCGCTTTGATAGGATGTACCGGCTTGCCGTCTTTCATCGGAATCTGCGGCTTCATTTGATTCCAGACATCGTTGGATACGGTAATCGCATCGCCGTTTAAGGTCATGGTGAAAGCGCTGACAATATCGGCCTTGGTGCCATAGCCGATGGCTGTGCCAAAGGGCAGGGTTGCCAGCATGTGCGCTCCGTCCAGTTCGCCGCTGACGACACGGTCCAATAAAACTTTCCAGTTGGCTTGTGCTTCCACTTGCACGGAGAGGCCTTCCTCTTCGAAATAGCCTTTTTCAGAGGCAACCGCCAAAGGCGCCATATCGGTCAGTTTGATAAAGCCAAGTTTTAAACTTTCTTTTTCCAGCTTTTCAGCTGCATAAGCACTGGTTGCAAAGGAAAAGGTTGATACCGCAGTCACAGCAACCAGCGCTGTAACCAGTTTTTTGATAGTAAATCGTCCGGTTTGTTTCATATTGACCTCAGCAGGTTTGAAAAAAAACAGCAAAAAAAAAGCGTCACCTAACGGAATACGTGATGTATTCAGTCTGGTAGACGCCTTTGTCTGTTTGGGTTCGCCGTTGAACCCCTATTTTTTAGCGCCCCGTCGTTGGAGCACCTGTATTGTTTAAAGCAATCGTTGTGCCAAAATTGGTAAATGCTTGTTTTATGGATTTAAGTTAATGAATATAGGCGGTTATAGCTCGTATTGGGTAGGGTAAGGTGAGACGGGTTTATGTCTGTAATGCATCAATTTTGTGCATTCGCCTATTAATTTGCACCAACTATGACTAATGCGCCTCCATATCTTCCAACTCGATGTTGAGCGCTTTTGTTGAAAGTAATAACTCGCTTATTGATGCTAACAACGATAAAACAATAAACACCATGCTGAAGCCGAAAGTAATGTTGCCGTAATATTGCAATCCGTAAAAAATCAGCCCCATAGCGAGTGTGCAGCAGATAATCCCAACGACTCCCAGCACTTGCATAGCCACAATAAAACGGATGCGGAGCCTTAAGCTGTCGATCTGTTTTTTGGCAACCGGGCTTTGGGTTTTGTTAAACAGGTTATGCTGTTCTCTAATCCGGCCGGCAATCGCCAGAAAACGGTTGGAATAGGCCAAAAACAACACTGAAATGGCGGGAAATAACAGGGCGGGTGTGGTAATGGTGATGTCCATGGCTATATATAAAGGTTCCCGGCTAATATGCCTCAAAATAAAATCTGGTTTTATCATTTTTTAGATGTAACTGCTCATGCCCCTCACCTACATCCATGTAGGTAAAACCAATCTTTAACCTGGGAGAATCAATTGATCGATGAAAACCAAGACGCGAAGACATCACATTTAACTGATTTTTTCAGGTTTAAGTGACCAAAGCAAGCTTTGGACTCCAGGAAATGCGGATGCCGGAGTTCAAAGCTCGCTTTGAAATTTACAATTCCAAATAGCACGTCTTGCGGCGTGTTGGAGCGAGCCTCTGCTAGGGTGAGCAGTTACTTTTAGATAATAAATGGGGATTAAAACTCATCCCAATCATCATTATCAGCAAGTTGTAACTGTAAATGCTTACCGGCGCCTGTTCCGGGTAGTGTGGTTTCTTTTTTCGCGGGCGGCAAATGAAAACAGCTGTTTGAAGTGCCTGAGTTACCTGCCACTTTAAAACTGCTCACTGTGATCACCAGGTTTTGCGCTTGTTCTTCCAGCGATTCCGCTGCCGCTGCGGCTTGTTCTACCAAGGCGGCATTTTGTTGGGTTACGTCATCCATTTGAGCGATGGCTTGATTGACCTGTTCGATGCCGGAGCTTTGCTCTGCGGAGGCGGCGGTGATTTCGGCCATCATGTCGGTAACGCCACGGACGGAGGCGACGATTTCTTCCATAGTCAGCCCCGCTTGGGCAACCAATTTACTGCCTCCCGAGACTTTGTCCACCGAATCATTAATCAGGTGTTTGATTTCTCCGGCAGCCGTCGCGGCGCGTTGCGCAAGATTGCGCACTTCTACGGCTACAACGGCAAAGCCCCGGCCTTGTTCGCCGGCGCGGGCGGCTTCTACCGCAGCGTTGAGCGCAAGAATGTTGGTCTGGAACGCGATGTCGTCGATCACCGAGATAATGTCGCCGATTTTACGTGAAGATTCATTGATGTCATTCATGGTCGTGACGACTTGGCCGACCACTTCAACGCCTTTGCCCGCGATGTCCGATGCGTCAACGGCGAGCCGGTTGGCGTGGTGGGCGTTTGCAGCATTATGCTGCACGGCGGAGGTCAGTTCTTCCATGCTGGCGGCGGTTTGTTCCAGGCTGGCGGCTTGCTCCTCGGTGCGATGAGACAAGTTATTGTTACCGGCGGCGATTTCGTTAGCCGCTGTGTGAATGCTGTCGGTGGAGTCCTTGATATTGCCTACCAGGCCTTTGAGGTTTTCTACAATACTATTCATGCCGACAATCATTTCGCCAAAAGTGCCGGGATAGTCTTTGTCGATAGTTTGGGTCAAGTCGCCTTGAGCCACGGCATCGGCGACATGCAGCACGTCGTTGAAGCCGGCATCGCAGGTTTTCATCAGGTTATTGAGATTAGTCAAAATCTCCTTGAACATGAACTCAAATTTATCCGGATCACTACGCTTTGAGAAGTCGCCTTGAGCGCCTGCTTCTGCGAGCATTTTGATTTCGTTGTTAACTGCGAGGAAGGTTTTTTTTGCATTGTCCATAATCTCGGTAATGGCAATTGTTTCTCCCGGCAAAACGTCCATGTCAACAGAGAAATCACCTTTTGAATACTGAGCGACGATGCTGATCAGCTTTCTATTTATCAGGATACGCGATTGAATTAAGTCATTAACTTCATAGGCTATCCTGCCATAGATACCGGAGAATGCCGAACTATCAAGTTGCTCTTTGACCCAGCCTTGTGCATGCTTTTGTGCCATATCGTCCAGGCTTACAACGAAGAAGCTGATAGAATCCTGCATGATTTTCATCGAACGCAATAGATCCCCAACCTCATCTTTTTGATAAGTATCAATGCTGGAGCTCAGATCTCCATTTGCAATGGCTCCTGCAACTTGTTGGACAGTTTTGATTGATCGAATAATGCCGCGGCTGATTAGGGCTGTCAATGTTACGGCCACCGCAACGCTGAAAGCGAAAATGCCGATCAGGATGATGCCGTACCGATGGATCGTGTTTCGAGCTTGCGTCTCATCCGCTGCATTGCGAGCCGTCGTCAGTTGCACCGCTTTATCAATAGCGATACGGTGTTGTTCATAGGCATGACGCATTTTTTGGAGGCTGTTCAGCGATCCATTGCGGTCTCGTGTCTGGATGGCAGGCAGAAAATGATGGTCGGCTTCATTATAAAAGTCTTGCGCAGCCTGGTAAGAGACTTGAAGCAATGGCGTGTGAAGCTCCTGCTCCAAAGTCTGACCTGACCAGTAACTATGGCGGGATTCATATTCCGTTTTTAGCGTTTGAAAACGCGTTACTAAAGCGCTGATTTCAGCAGGATCGGTGGCTTGAGTTAATTGCAGCGTCACCAGATAGGATTCGATGATGTATTCAGGCGGAGGCAGGACATCGGCAATAATATCCTTACCCTGGACTATGCGTTGATAAATGGGGCCATTAACATTCAGTGTATTCATGGCCTTGAATGTTGCGAAACCGAACAGTGAAAAACCGATGACCAAAGTGCTGACAATTATCGTAAAACGCATTTTGATAGTTAACTGTCCGGAGTTTTTCAAGTTATTCAGCATGATGCAATCTCCTGTTTCTATATTTATGATTGGGATTGTTAAATAGTAAATATTTTCGATTAGATCCATGTTCCGGCCGGTCATTACGATTGTTGTGCCGACGCTATTAAATCCAGAATGTATCGAATGCTTGCAATGTAATGAGGGCTTAAATTGCTGCGGACATTTATTAATCCATTGTTAGGTTTTTCTATTCTTAAAGGGGGACAAAAAAAAGCGTCTTCAAGCGGAATGCTGCTGCATTCAGTCTGTTAGACGCCTTTGTCAATATGGTTCGCCGTTAAACCAAGATCTTTCAGTGCCCCGCTATCAGGGCTTCTGTAGTGTTTAACGCAAGCGTTGTGCCAAAATGGTTATATGATATTTTTCCATAGATCTTATTTAATAATTACAATTGGTTACCGATTACCTTTTATATCGCAAGGATAATGAGGGTTTCGAGAGCAATGCATCGAATGAGTGCAATCTTTCTATGTGTTGCACCAATTGAGTTCCCTTGAGGTACGGTATAGGAATGGCTGCACCAAAAGCAGGCGTTTTACGGGAGCATAGACAGATATAAGCTCCTCGGTACACCGCGATACAGCTCCTGCATTCATGCTGTCGTCCAAGCTGTTTCTCCAATTCGGCATAAAACCTGCTACTACTTGGAGAGTCATTATTAATTCTCAGGTATTCCGATTATGTCCAAGATAAGTCATCTTAATGTTATTGAAAAATATGAAGAACGTCGATCAGTTACTCATAAGCTGCTTTCTTGTATAAAAAAAACGGCTTGATATGAAAACATTTATTAAGGTAACGGAAATATGGATACCCACAAAAGATCGTACCCGATTGGGGTTTAGCGCAGGACTGTATGGCGCTTTGAATGAATTCCGGGTCGCCAGCGAAAAAGAGTCCTTCGCTTATGATGAAGGGTTGCCCGGTAAAGCATGGGCCGCAGGTCATCCTGTCGTATTAACGGAATTTGATCACTCTTATTTTAAGCGGACAAAATCGGCCAAAAAAGCAGGTTTAACCTGCGGTATTGCGATACCTGTTTTTTCAGGTGAATTTATAATGGCCGTGGTGGTTTTTTTGTGTGGAGACGATCAGCATCATGCCGGCGCTATAGAAGTGTGGAGCAACAGCTTGGAAAAAAATACCGAGCTGGCTGTGGTTGACGGATATTACGGTACGCTGGATGAATTTAAAAGCATATCCAGAACAATGAGCTTCATCAAGGGTTCCGGTTTACCCGGACAGGTGTGGGAAACAGGCATGCCCGTACTCATAGAGGATCTGGGACAAGCGCCCGCTTTTATCAGAAGCCCGGATGCCGGAAAAGCCGGGATAACGACGGCGCTGGGTATCCCGGTTTCGGTTGTTGCAAATCAGGTTTATATCATGACATTTCTGTCGGCTAAAGCTACGCCAATTGCCAAACGCATACAGATATGGGTGCCGGATGAAAATGGTCAACGGTTGGTGTGTCAGTCAGGATACAGTAGACAAAATGATGAGCTGGCGGAAATGTTTGAAACCATCTCGGTACGCAAAGGCGAGGGACTATTGGGCAGAGTATGGCTAACCGGCGTTCCTGCTATCAGAAATAACTCGGAAGTTGCGCTTGTAGAAGGGCGCTTGAGTTCCATGCTTGCAATGCCTGTCATCGATGGCGGAAAGTTGAAAGCGGTGGTCGCTTTTCTGTTTTAGTTGACCATTGCATCCGCCTCAAATCGGTGCAAAAAGAGCACTATAAAATATCGATATGTCGTTATGAAGCGGAAGGGTTGGCTATCCTTCCCTGTCTTCACGTTCGATCTTGAGCGCTTTTGTTGAAAGTAATGACTCGCTTATTGATGCTAACAACGGCGAAGATTCAAAATCATAGCCATTCGGCAGCAATATCGATTAATAAAATACGCTCGTCGTCCAGTCTAAGCGATAGGGTTTTGCAAAGCATATCGCTGTTAAAATCCCGATAGCGTTCGGAAGTGACCAGGCGGTAACTGTCTTTTGCCGACTCAAGCGCCAGCAATTGATAAAAATAAGGTCGCCATGCCCAGTTAAAGCCAATTTGAGCCGGGTCCTCGAACCACTTACCATCGGCAAAATTAAAATTCGATGAGATTTGGTCGCCTTCGTTATTGCATAAATAGAATCGTAAGATGCCGCTTTTTTCAAACGGGTGCGCTGATAATTTTTTGAGGTTGAAGTCGGTTTCCAGTGCTTTTTTCAGGAGTTCGATCAAGCCCTTAATATTGGCGATAAACTGTATCTTGTGTTCTTCCTTGGCCAGGGTCTTTTTCAGGAAGGTTTTTCTCAGCGAGCTGATTTGTTTTTGATAATGCAGCGGTTCTTTAAATTCCGCTGTGGCGGGCGAAAACAGATAGCCTTGCATATATTGGGCGCCGCAGCTTAAGCCGAAATGAAAGTCGCCAACGGTTTCCACGCCCTCGCAAACGATACGGCAACCGGTGCGTTTCGCCAGACGAGATATCAAATGCACAACATCGCCGGCGATACCGCCTTTGGCGGCATTCTGGAATAACTGCATGTCCAGTTTGATGATATCGGGTTGTATGGCCATGACTCTTTCCAGCTGAGAAAAGCCGGCGCCAAAATCATCAATTGCTATTTTCAAGCCGTGTTGGCGATACAGGCTGGCAATTTCAACGAGTTTGTCCAGGTCGCCTTTTGATTCGGTTATTTCAATAATGACGCGGCTTCTATCCACATTAAACTCGTCCAGCATTAGCAGCGTCGGTAATGAATTAAAGTCAGCGAGGTGGTCGATCCAGGCGGCTGAAATATTGATGGTTAAATATCCCTTGTAATTGGATCGACTGAATTGCTCCAAAGCTTGACGTCGAACCATGCGATCCCATGCTATCAGTTGGTCGGCGGCAATGTCCGGCGAAGAGAATAATTCACCGGCTGAAATAACCTGGCCATTTGCGTCATGTTGCCGGGCTAATGCTTCATAACCGATGATAGTGCCGCTGGCAGCGCCAATAATAGGTTGAAAATAAGGAAATAGTTTTTTTTCTTGACTCATATATTGGTGTTGTTTGGCTAATGCTTTATAGCTGCTGATAGAGCCGCTGGCAGTGCTAACAATAGGCTCAATTCTGTTGGCCATTGACAAAGAGAATAGTTTTTTTTCAGGATTCATAATATGGGTATTTATTTAAGGAGTTCAGCCATGGAAATAACAATTTTTGTGATTTCCCCGATTACTATATTGCTGCTCATCGCCAGTTTTTTGCTGTGTGGTAAATATCGTTTTTAGTTGATCTACCCGTTTCCATTCTTCAAATTCGTCTTACAGCGTTTTCAAATTCAGTTAATTACTAAAATAGCTACGATGCTTATTGAAACTATGGCGTGACGGGAGTGCAAGCTTTGCTTGCCGGCGCAGGCGAAGCCTGCACTCCAGCGACAATGATGACGACATAGCCTTTTAATAGAGTTAGTAATCCCTTTAAATTGAAATTGCTGTAATTCATTTTTTACTGATTACATCGCTTTCCATGTCCGCAAGAAACTGCTGTTTTTCGGTTCCAAGATGTCTCAATAATTGCTCTTTTTATTTTTGATGTGGAAATATCAACACACTGGCAAATACACAGAGTAATTTAACTCATGGAAACCGTCTTGGATCAGGCAAAAAAAAGCGTTTCCCCGCGGAATGCTTAACGCATTCAGTCTGTTAGACGTCTTTGTCAATAGGGTTCGCCATCAAACCAGGATTCCTTTAGTGCTCCGCCATTGGCGTCTCTATAGTGTTGAAAAGCAATCGTTGTGCCAAAATTGTGATATGAATTATTTATGTTAATTATTTAACAAATATAAGTGGTTATAAATTACCTTTAGCATAATAAGGGTAATTTGGATTCTTAAAATAACGCACTTAACAGGTGCGGCTTTCCTATGCATTGCACCAATCAGGTTCTTTTGCTATGTAATTTGGCGCGCAGGAGCGTTAGCCGACTGTTTTTGGCCGTCTGGCATAAAATCTGCTGGAGCATGAATAGTTATCATGAACTCTCAGGATCTAGAGCATGTCTAAAATGAGCCATATCAATGTTATTGAGAAATATGATGAGCATCGCGTAGCTATTCATAACCTGCTTTCTTCCATTTTGAGCTGCTTTGCCGATGAAAAAATGTTTGAGAAAAATCATGAGGAACTTACCGAGTTGCTCAATTCTCTGTGCTCTTATTACCCGTTTGTAAGCCTTCTTTATTTGCTTGACGCAAAAGGCAGGCAAATCTGCATGAATGTGCCGGGCAGTCATTTTAAGCATCACCCCAAAATCGGCATGGACGCAGACCGTAGTAACCGCCCCTATTATTCGGCTGCGATGAAGGCTGACGGTGTAACGGTAACCGAGCCTTATTTGTCCAGCGTGAGACGGGAGTTATGCCTGTCCGCCAGTATGAAAATCAGCAATGATGACGTCTCGGTAAAAGGTATCGTTGTGCTGGATATCGATCTTGGCTCCATGCTGGCAATATTAACCGGCGACAATCGGCGCATTCATTTCGAGCCTTATTTTAAAACCATGTATACGTTGATTGTACTGGGTTTGTTTACTGTTGCGTTGATGTTGCTTTACGAGGCCGGGGTTGAGGGTTTGGACGTGATATATTCAATGATAACTCCGGAAAAGCGGTTGGAGATGCCGTTGAGTGTAGTTATTTATCTGACCTTGAGTCTGGCGATTTTTGATTTGGGAAAAACAACGCTGGAGGAAGAGGTGCTGTTATACAAGGATGTACTCAGGCATAGCTCGACCCGTCGGACGATTACTCGTTTTATTTCGGTAATTATTATCGCTGTGTCCATCGAATCGCTGTTGATGATCTTTAAGTTCGCGTTAAAGAGTGATAGCGAACATATTATTGAAGCGGTCTGGATCATTATCGCGGTGGCGTCGCTGCTGGTGTCGCTGGGTATTTATGTTTACTTGGGCAGCAAGGCGGAGGGGATGCTGCTGAATAACCGCGACAAGCAGAAATCGGGTTAAGAGAATGGCAATAATAACGTAATCAAGACAAAGTATAATCTTGTTGGGCGCTGTAGTTCGGTCATTGGCTCGTGCTGGGCGCCAGACATGAAATCATGGGTTCATGATTGAACCTGGAATGCAACAAATTATCAATCGACATTATGACAACAAAATATACCCCCCTAAAAGATCACGATACCCCTATCAAGGTATTGTTTACCGGTTATCTGTGTACGGTTGGCATAGGTTATCTTTTCGCATTAATTCAAATATTGTTTACCCATGGTATGGCGGACGGTAAATTCGGCTTGTCCGTTGACGATATTGTTTACAGTTATTACGGTAACCGTTCAGGCACGGTTTTGGAGCAGAAACTGAATGGTTCGATGAAGGATAAGGCGCCGGAACAGGAGCGTTTTAAGATCATGGAATGGGTTAGGGATGGCGCAGATATTGATGATTATAAGGATGACGGTGTCGACAAAATAATTGAAAGCCGTTGTGTGATGTGCCATAACAAAGACGCATCCGGCATACCGGATTTTACCAGGTTTGAGTCGCTAAAAGCCTTAACCACACAAGATACAGGCGCTACGTTCAGCTCGTTAATCCGCGTTTCACATATTCATTTGTTCGGGATCAGTTTTATTTTCATGTTTATAGGGCTCATTTTCAGTTTTGCGGAGACCCCGACAATGCAATATAAATGCATTGCGATCGGCATGCCCTATATGTTTCTGATTGCCGATATATTGTCATGGTGGCTGACTAAAATTCATCCGATGTTTGCCTGGCTGGTGATTCTTGCCGGTATGGGCATGGCTGTTTCATTCTCGTTCATGTGGGTGACTTCTCTTTTGGAAATGTGGTTTTTTAAGCCGGTATTTATTAATGGTTTAGGTTCGCGTTATTTACAGTGGCGCGATAGCTCGGCAACGTCGATTGCCGATAGGGTATGGTTTTACAGCAAAGTGCTTGCGAAGCAGGTTAAACGGGCAGCGGCTTTTGTAACAGAGCAATGGTTAACACGCGGCTGGCCTGTTGTTAAAGATTGGTTGAAAAAATAGTATAGTCGGATGAAATTGTGGGCTGCCGCAGTGCAGTTCGAGTACCTGTTTAGACAAACTGACTGATTATCGTCGTATCTACATTTCAGGTTCAGCCTGATGCTTCATTGACCGCGCCGTTTTTATCGTAATGATAGAAATGGGCGCGTCTTCAATTTTCCGGTAATGCCGGTCAAGGCCCAGCCACTCACGGCATTCAATGTCTTTGACTTTGGCGTGTGAGCCTTGAGTCATCACGACCACCACTCGGTTTCCCGGCAGGATAGCCTCATCGCAGGTGATCAAAATGACAGTGACGGGGGCTTCCCCGGACTTCCATCAGCATTCCCTGTAATTCCCGGCGGGTTATAAAATCCAGCATACTGAAAGGTTAATCCGGGCATGGTAGTTTGGACGATAAGGCAAAGACGCGGGCACTACAGGACCGTTGGCGCATACATGCAGTCGGCTTTTTGTATGCAGGACATCACTCAAACCGATGCAGGTCAGATAATGTTCGATTATGCCATCGCGTTCTAATTTGGCGGTGATATGAGGATCGACACTGATAACTCTCTGAGTTCGCGCCGAGTTTGTCGAAGCGCTGGATTCTCGGAAGCCCTCTTACAGCGTTTTCAAATTCAGTTAATTAGTAAAATAACCACTATGCCTATTGAAACTATGGTGTGACGGGAGTGCAAGCTTTGCCTACATGGATGTAGGTAAGGGGCGAGAGCAGGAGCGGAAGCTTTGCCTACATGGATGTAGGTAAGGGGCGAGAGCAGGAGCGGAAGCTTTGCTTGCCAATGCAGGCGAAGCCTGCACTCCAGCGACAATGTTGTTTTATTACTTAATGGCGACATAGCCTTTTAATAGTTACTAATCAAAATTGAAACCGCTGTAAATACGTGCCTTATTACCTAGGTATTTATGCGTATACTGCTGATTTTTAATGTTTTTTTGATATTGTCTCTATGGAAATTTAAGGGGCAATTAAGGATACTGTGGTTGTGGTAACCGGCTAACTCACAGAAATGGCGAAATAGGCGGTTGTTACAACAGAGTCAGATATTTTTATTGAACGGCATCTGATTATATTTAAATATATTCATGGAGTAATAACAATGAAACAATTTAACAAAAAAATATTAACTGCAAGTATTCTTCTTGCATTAGGCGCAGCTTCCAGTGCATGGGCAAATCCTACTAATACAGCGGATACAGTAACTGACAGTCAGACTGCAACGGCGTCTAGTGACCAAAGTGGTACAGGTACAGCTGCAAATGAATATTCAACTGCGACTGATAACACTAATAACTCTGACAACACTAACAACTCTGATAACAGCAATAGTTCAGATAACAGCGTTGCCACAACAACTGACAACACTAATAACTCTGATAACAGCAATAACTCTGATAATAGCGTTGCAACAACAACTGACAACACTAACAACTCCGATAACAGCGTTGTTACAACAACTGACAACTCTGATAACAGTTCAGCTTCTGCAACCGATGCGGCTGCAAATAACGGCAGTACCGCTACATCAGATCGTTCTGACCACAGCTTGGCTAGTGCTAACGCTCAGGGTTCTGCTGCGGCTAATAATGGCAGTACTGCAACTTCAACTACCGATAATAGTCAGGCAAATTCAAATGGCATCGGATCAGCTGCGGCTAATGGTGGCGGTAATGCCACTACGGACAACAGCGACCACTCTGATAACAGTCAGGCTAGTGCAAGTAACGGTTCGGCAGCGGCTAATGGCGGCGGCGATGCGTCTAGTACCTACAACGTGAATAATTCGTCTTTGGCGGCCACTTTTACAGGCGCACCGGTTAGCTTTGGCGGTGATACTGTCCCAGCTAACTATACAGCCAGCAACACGATAACTGATGCTTTCAATGGTAGCGCGGGTATTAACCAGAATGTTCAAAACCTGGGTAACAATTCGCTGGCACAGCAACAGGTATCGTTCCAAGGCAACGTAAATGTTAATCAACCATCAGTAGCTCCTTAAGCTTTCACTTTCAGAAGTTAGTCAACTTTAGTTGGTGATTTTTGCCGGTGAGTGGGTTCTTGCTCACCGGCTTTTACCGACAGCATCAAAGTGTGGTTTGAGGAGGATGTTATGGTAACGATTTCAAAGAGTTGTTTTTTAGCTCTACTAATTATGCAAAGCCAAGCGGCACAAGCCGGTTCTGTTCAAAATCAGGATAAGTTACTTTTTTCTCCAACCGAGACAGCGTTATCGGAAGAGCTGGATAATGCGCGAGGGCGTGAAGGAGTCGATATATTTACCCTTAATAACATGAACGTACGTGCTACGCTGACTGACAGCCAGGCAAACAATAATGTGAACGGCGCCAACATTATTGATGGTGGCTCATTTACACAGGCAAGCGGTTTCACCAGTGTTATTCAAAACAGCGGTAACAACGTCATCATTCAGGATTCGACTATCGTCAATGTAACGATCGTACCTTAATAAATTTTTATTTAGTGGAAGTGCGACATGATACGATTTTTTGTTAAATGTGTTCTTCTCATGCTACCTACATTTTGTAGCAATGCAGGTTCGCTGAACTTTAATGGCGTTGCAGGCGCCGGCAACTATGACGTTCCCGTGACCAGTTTTTTAGAACGGCGATTCAAGACTGTATACAAGCAACAGTACGACTTCAGTTGCGGTTCGGCAACTTTGGCCAGTTTGCTTACCTATCATTATGATGATGCGGTAGACGAGCAAAGTGTATTTGTTGATATGTACCAAAACGGTGATCGGCAGAAGATTCAAAAACAGGGTTTTTCGTTGCTGGATATAAAGCTTTATCTGGAAAGGCACGGCTATCGCTCCGATGGTTTCAAGATCAAATTGGATCAGTTGATTACAGCCAATGTTCCGGCAATCACTATTATCAATAATAACGGTTATATGCATTTCGTTATTATTAAAGGAGTTAATGAGCGGGAAGTTCTGGTGGGAGATCCCGCTGTAGGCATAAAGGTAATGCCCCGCGATGAGTTTGAGGAAATGTGGGGGAACCGTATTTTATTTTTAATCCATGACAAGCAGGATGTCGCGGCAAGGCATTTTCAAGATCAGCAAGAGTGGGCGCTTCGGGTCAAGGCGCCGCTGGGTTCCGCCGTCGATCGGGCCAGTTTAGGCCAATTCAATATGTTGCAACCCGGACGTTGGGATTTTTAATTAAGCGGAGTGTTTAACGTGAAAACATATAAATTTAACGTCTACCGAAAACTCATGAAGGTTGCGCTTTGGATGGCGGTTTTAGGCGGTTCCGGCTTCGCCTGTCAGGTATTGGCGGATGAAATGTCAAACATTTCCGCTCAACGATTTGACAATTGGAATCGTGCGTCTGACAGTGAGTTGGATCAACTAAGAGGGGGGTTTGTACTTCAAAACGGAACGAACATCGATTTTAGTTTAGATAGAATCACTTCGTTGAACGGCTCGGTAGTTTCTTCTTCATTTTTCCAATTACCGGAGAATGCTTCATTGTTTCAGAACGGAACCCTGAATCAAGTTCCATATTTGGCAATGTCAGGGCTGGGTTCTGTTATTCAGAATAACGTTGATAATCAGGTTATTAGAACTGTTACCGATATTAATATAGCGATTAGTAACTTAAAAGGTTTAGATTTAAATAATAGTGGCGCGGTTTTTAATAACCTGATTATGCCCAATGTGCATTAATCCAATTAAAGAGTGTAGTGGTCAATCTTTATCCACTCTGTAGCGTTGTTAAATAAATCCTGATAAATCGCATGGAGTCATTTTAGAGCAAACGAGTATCTTAAAAATTTATAGCCTTAAACCAGGGCACTGGTTTTTATGGAACTGATTTGTACCGCTATTTATGAAGTAACGATGTAAAAAACGCCACCATTTACCAGCTTAAAAATATATCGCCTACGCATTTATACTAATTGTCCTGATGGGCTTAATAATTTATAAAGTTAACGGGATGCTTATTTATTCGCACCTGTCTTTTTCCGGATCTTTTATTTATATATAAAATCCAAGTAATAAATACTAACAGTGATGTTTAAAAAACAATTAATAAGTCCGTTATGCTTATTGATTGCTGCAGCTAAGTTCAATCCTAAATGAACAACGTAGGGAATTTAATTGCTGTTAATCTAATACCTAAAAAATGGAAATAATAATTATGAAGATGAAATTTAGGAGTGGTAAATTTCCTCTGTTTTTGGCTATTAAGGGAGGTATTTTTATCTGTTGTGTTTTTTTTGTAAACAGGAGTTATGCAGAAACAGGTAAGCAAAATAATTCTGCGGCACAATACAAGAAATTAATTGCCGAGCAGCAAAAAGAATTCCAAATACAACGGCAAATCATTGCTGAGCAAGGCAAAGAACTGGAGCAACTTAAATTGCGCCTTGATGCTTTGATAAACCAGACTGCTGAGAATAAACAGGTACCGGTCAAGCAGGCATCAAATAAACCTCAAATCGTTTCGGCGAAAAATAATAATGAGCCGTCAAACTCGCCTAATAAGCTCCCGTCCAAACCTGTTGGTCAGGCGCCTCCCGGAGCAGCGGAAAAACCAAGACCGCCGGAAATACCCAGATTAAGCGACACCGTAGGTGGCGTGTTAACCAGAAAAGGGAAAATTGTTGTTGAACCGTCGATGTATTATGCTTACACCAGTAATGATCGGGTGTTTCTTGATGCATTTACATTTCTTCCCGCTATTGCCATTGGCCTTATTGATCTTCGTTCAGTTAAGCGACACAGTTTTATCGGCGCTCTGGGGGCTCGTTATGGTATAACCGATAGCCTGGAGGTAGAGTTCAGGGTTCCTTATGTATATCGTGATGATACTCAACGCTCACGGCCGGTAAGTATTGGTGCGGGCATTGATGAAACCTTTAATGCAACCGGAAGCGGTATTGGCGATCTTGAATTTGCCAGTCGTTATCAGCTTAACAGTGGATCCGGCGGTTGGCCGATTTTTGTCGGCAACATAGTCGCAACGGCACCCACAGGAAAAAGTCCTTTCGACGTTGTGTCTGTACAAGCTCAAGGAGTTCCTGGAGCAACATTTCCAACCGAATTGCCGACGGGCGCCGGATACTTCAGTTTTCAACCCAGTATTACAGCGCTTTATCCAACCGATCCAGCGGTTTTTTTCGGTAATCTTAGCTACAGTTATAATGCCGAAACCAGTACGAACTTCGGTAAGATTAATCCAGGGGATACGCTAGGATTAAGTTTTGGCATGGGGTTCGGTATTAATGAGCGATCATCATATAGTTTAGGATACTCGCACAAACATGTTATGGAATCTGAAATTAATGGAAATGCAATTAAGGGGAGTACCTTGGATATCGGACAACTGTTGGTGGGCTATTCGTTCAAATATTCCAAACGAACTACTTTCAATTTATCTTTAGGTATAGGTACTACGACAGATTCACAAGATGTTACGCTTAATTTCAGGGTGCCCATGACTTTCGGTTTATTCGATAGCTAAGGCGTTTTTACCACGAAGTTCTATCCCGCTTCGTGGTATTTTTAAGCGATTTGCGTAAATCGGCTACTTAAGAAGTTCAGCCATGGCGATAACGTTTTTCGCCATTTCCCCGATTGCAATATTGCGATCCATCGCCAGTTTCCTCAGGGTATGATAAGCATCGTCTTCCGTAAAGCCGCGGGTTTTGATTAAAATGCCTTTTGCCCGGTCGATTAATTTTCTCTCTTCAAGCCTGGATTTCGTTTTTTCCAATTCATTTGTAAGCCGTTGTTGTTCCTTAAATCTCGCCACAGCGATATTGATGATGCTGTTAATGCGGCTGGTTTCCAAGCCGTTGACAACATAAGCGCTGACTCCGGCCTTAACGATTTGCTTGATGGTGTCGGAGGTGTCGTCAGCTGCAAAGATAATGATGGGGAGCGGCTGGTTCCGGTTAAGATAATGTATGTGCGGAAAATATTTTTTGGGGCTGTCGATATTAAAAATAACAATATCGGTTTTGCTGTTCATCGCCAAAGATGGAATGTTTGCTTCAGATGTTACCGTGTTTGTGACTGAATAGCCTTTAGTAGTCAGTATTTTTTCTAATAACTGATCTGTAGTTTCATCTTCAATAAGTAATATATTTAAGGTGTTCATTCTCAAATAATTAGCACAAACTACGCCATTTATTGAAGACGATTGAATTAATCGCCTAAGCAGCCAATCCAATAAATAAAGCCCCCATTGATTTCTATAGTTGTGCCGAATAATGCGGATACGTGTCGGTATAACCGTAAACTTGTCTGCGGCGAGGAAAATGTAATTGTTGTTGCACTTATAATGAGCGTTACTTGTTTGTATGCACCATCTTGGCTCATTAGGATGCTTTATTTTCAGGTTGATGATTCAATAAGTAATTAAAATCACTGGCTTGTCCATTGTGGCACAGGCATTGCTCTACAACTCCCAAACAAGAAACATCGTTATCGGGGTTGTATATGAGCGTAAAACAAACATTAGTCGTCATTGGTAATGGCATGGTCGGGCAGTCTTTTCTGGCGAGCCTGGTCGAAAGCGCCATTAAAGAACAGTATGAAATCATTACTTTTTGTGAAGAACCGAGAGCCGCCTATGACCGGGTGCATTTATCGGCATTTTTTACCGGCACAACTGCGCAGGAGTTGTCTTTAGTCGAAGACGGTTTTTTTGAGCGGCATGGCATTACCATTCACCTAGGCGATAAAGTCGCAAGCATTGATAGAGGCGACAAAACCGTAACGTCGGCAAAAGGCCTGACGATACCTTATGACAAGCTGGTGTTGGCGACAGGTTCTTATCCATTCGTGCCGCCCGTTCCCGGGCATGATCGCGCGCAATGTCTGGTTTATCGGACTATTGAAGATCTTGAAGCCATAGCCGCCGCTGCCAAAACCGGCAAGGTCGGCACTGTCGTCGGCGGTGGCTTGCTGGGTCTTGAAGCGGCCAAGGCGCTAATGGATTTAGGCCTGGAAACCCATGTGGTTGAGTTCGCCCCGCGCTTGATGGCGGTGCAGCTCGATGATGCGGGCGGGGCGATGCTGCGGCACAAGATTGAGAATCTGGGCGTAATCGTGCATACCGGCAAAAACACCAGCATCATTACCGATGGCGAGCAATGCATCAACAAAATGTGTTTTGCCGACGGCGAAGAGCTGGAAACCGACATCGTGCTGTTTTCGGCAGGGATTCGCCCGCGCGATGATCTTGCCAGGGCTTCCGGGCTGGAAGTCGGTCAGCGCGGCGGCATCGTTATCGACAACCAATGCCGCACCTCCGATGAAAGCATTTATGCGATTGGCGAGTGTGCGTTGTGGAATGGCATGATTTACGGGCTTGTAGCTCCGGGTTATGCGATGGCGCGCACGGTGGTGGCTGATTTGGCGGGCGAGGCTGCTGGTTTTACCGGCGCGGACATGAGCACCAAGCTGAAACTGATGGGGGTTGATGTCGCCAGTATCGGTGACGCACATGCCAAAACTCAGGGTGCGATGGTTTACACTTACCAAAATGGTGCAAGCGAAGTTTATAAACGATTGGTAGTCAGCCAGGATAAAAAACAATTGCTGGGTGCGGTGCTGGTTGGCGATGCCTCGGGTTACGGAACCTTATTGCAATATTGCCTGAACGGTATCGAACTGCCGGCTTATCCCGACGCGCTGATATTACCGCACCGTTCCGACGAGTCGGTCGGTTTGGGGCCGGATGCCTTGCCCGCTTCGGCGCAAATTTGTTCCTGTTACGACGTGACCAAGGGCACGATTTGCTCGGCGATTGAGGGCGGTTGCATGACGATGGGCGCCTTAAAAGCGGAAACCAAAGCCGCAACCGGTTGCGGCGGCTGTTCAGCCTTGCTTAAGTCGGTTCTGGATTCGGAGCTGTCGAAACAGGGTTTTGAAGTCAATACCGATCTTTGCGAGCATTTTGCCTATACCCGGCAGGATCTTCACAACCTGATTCGGGTTGAGCAAATCAAAACCTTTGCCGATTTGCTGCATAAACACGGTAAGGGTAAAGGCTGTGAAATTTGCAGACCGACCGTCGGCAATATTCTCGCTTCACAGTGGAATGAGCATATTCTGGAAAAAGATCATTTGGGACTACAGGATACCAACGATACCTTTTTAGCCAATATGCAAAAAGACGGCACTTATTCGGTTGTGCCGCGCATCACCGGCGGCGAAATCAGCCCCGACATGCTGATTGCGCTGGGGCAGGTCGGCAAAAAATACAAACTTTATACCAAAATCACCGGCGGGCAGCGCGTGGATTTATTCGGTGCGCGGGTCGATCAATTGCCGCATATCTGGAAAGAATTGATCGATGCCGGTTTTGAATCGGGCCATGCTTACGGCAAATCCCTGCGCACCGTTAAATCCTGTGTCGGCAGCACCTGGTGCCGTTACGGCGTCGATGACAGCGTGAGTTTGGCGATAGAGCTGGAAAACCGCTACAAGGGCTTGCGCTCCCCGCATAAAATCAAATTCGCCGTGTCCGGTTGCACCCGCGAATGCGCCGAAGCGCAGGGCAAAGATGTCGGCGTTATCGCCACCGAAAACGGCTGGAATCTTTACGTGTGCGGTAACGGCGGCATGAAGCCGCGCCACGCAGATTTATTCGCCACCGGCCTGGATAAAGAAACCCTGATTAAATATATCGACCGTTTTCTGAGTTTTTATGTGCGTACCGCCGACCGTCTGCAACGCACCTCGGTATGGATGGAAAATATGGAAGGCGGACTGGATTACCTGAAGTCGGTAGTGATTGAAGACAAACTGGGGTTGTGCGATCAGCTGGAGCAGCAAATGCAATACGTCATTGATACCTATCACTGTGAATGGAAAACCACTATTGAAAATGAGTCAAAACTGAAGCGATTCCGTCATTTTGTCAACAGCGATCAACCCGATGATAACGTGGTGTTTGTGGAAGAACGCGGCCAGATCCGTCCCGCCGATGAAGAAGAACGCAAGCATTTTAAATTGGTGGAGGTAGCCTAATGGTTCAGTGGATAGATGTTTGCAGTGTTGATGACTTACAGCCTGATTCGGGTGTATGCGCACTGGTTGAAGGGGAGCAGGTGGCGATTTTTTGCGTTCAGGAACATGATAGTGGGCGCGAATTCATTAGCGCAACCCCAA
>JAURZV010000021.1 GCA_030653175.1 Methylobacter sp. | reverse complement strand
GGATTATGCCTCACTAAAAATACTAAGTCATTGAAATATATATAAACTATTTTTTATAACGAAAAGCAATAAAAAATTAATTTATTTTAAAATCAATATGTTATGTGGCTGTGATTTTTAAATCCGACAGCCTCCTAGGATCGAATGCATAGCGTACTGTGCCGTAGGGTCAATCGCAACATAATCTTGGGCTTGATATTGCGTTTGCCAAGCCGTTGGATAATTATTGAATATTACGGTCTTAGGTGCCGCCAGAGGAAAGGACGTGCGCAGGCCATAGGCGCAATGCTCAAAGCCAAGCTCCTTGGCAAACGAAAGAATGGCTTGGAAAAGCTGCTGCTCAGATTGAATGGACTGCAATGCTTGAAGTTGATTTTCTTGCCAAGTGTTCATGTAATTTTGCTTACAAATATCAGGTTTTATTATGGCTATATTATGATGCCTGAGTCTGGAATATGCTCGATTAAAAGCGGCAGAACCTGTCAATATTAACAGTTGTTCCCGGTAGCAAAATCCAGTCTAATTAGCGCTATTCAGGATAGTGAAGACGGTTAGCCCTGAACCGCCTGTTCGACGCAAACAAAACAATCATCATTAGAAGAAACCCTATGCAGGACACAACGAAACATAATCAGACTATTGTCGAACAATTCTCTCAGCAAGCGATTCCGTTCTCGGAATTGCCCGGACACTCGCAATCAATGCAGATGTTGATTGAACTGTCTGGAGTGTCGGCATCAGATGACGTCCTTGATGTCGCCTGTGGTCCGGGGCTTGTGGCTTGTGAGTTTGCCCTGCACGCCAGGTATGTCACGGGCATCGACATTACACCGCAAATGATTGAGCAGGCCAAGGAACGCCAAAAGGACAAACAACTTAGCAATCTCTCATGGCAGGTCGGGGATGTATTTCCCTTGCCGTTTCCAGATGCGTATTTCTCAGTTGTGTTGACGCGCTATAGTTTTCACCATTTCCTCAATCCAGCGGCTGTCTTGGCTGAAATGCTCCGGGTATGCAAACCCGGTGGGAAAGTAATGGTCATTGATGTCGTACAACCGCCGGAAAAAGCAGAGGCCTACGATCAGTTGGAAAAACTGCGTGACCCATCCCATGTTCACGCACTCACATCTTCAGAGATGGCTGCTATCGTTCTGGAATCCGGTCTCTCAAATGTGAAAACTGCCCGATATAAAGTCGACGGAGAGCTTGAAAAACAACTGAGCGCATCCTTCCCAAATCCTGGCGATGCGGACAAAATCCGAGAGATGTTCAGAACTGATCTCGAATTGGATCGAATGGGAATTAATGTACATCGGCACGGTAATGAAATTCATTTTGCGGTTCCTATTTTAATCACAGTGGGTGAGAAGCTTGCCTAACGTTAGGCCTTTTGAAACAAATGGTGAGTTCATGATCAAACTGGCACAAAACGACAACGAAATAGCCGGCTGCTTTAAGGTAATGAAGCAGCTTCGCACGGAGCTTCAGAAAGCCTCTTTTGTCCCTCTTGTTCGGGAGCTAATGACTGACGGTTACCAGCTCACATACCTCCGGGATGAAACTCAGGTTGTGTGCGTTGCCGGATTTAAAATTTCAAAAAATTTATTTTTTGGTAAGCATCTCTACGTCGAAGATTTGTCAACATTGGAGAGTGAACGATCAAAAAATTATGGAAAACAAACAATAGTTTGGCTTCGTAATCTAGCGACGGCTGAAGGGTGCAACGCCATCCACCTCGATTCCGGCGTTCAACATTATTGGGCGCACAAGTTTTATTTGAACCGGAATATGAACATTGTCTGTTATCACTTTTCAGAAGAAATTGCTTAACTCGTCAATCAATTCGGACGATGCGCGATAAAGCTGCATAGCACCGGTTACTTCCTAGATTAAAAAAAGGATCATTCATGGGATTTACACTCGACAAAGTCGTACCTTGGGGACGATCATACGATGAATACGTCAGTATGTTTGATCTTACAGCAGTTGAGCTTGGACTGCGCATTCTTGGCTGCGCCGACGGGCCTGCGGCGTTCAATTCGGTACTAAGCCAACGTGGCGGGCATATTGTCTCGGTAGACCCTGTCTACGTTTTTGACGAGGGACAGATCAGAGTCCGTGTTTCAGAAACCTATGAAACCGTGATGACACAAATGCACAAGAATCACAGTGACTTTGTTTGGGGCATCATTCCATCAGTAGAACAACTTGGAAGTCTTCGCATGTCTGCGATGGAAGCCTTCCTGGCCGACTTCGAATTAGGAAAGCTGGAAGGCCGATACATTGATGGAGAATTGCCTTCGCTGCCTTTTGCAAGCGGACAATTCGATATTGCCCTGTCATCGCATTTCCTGTTTTTGTACAGTACCCATTTGTCAGCAGAATTTCATCTTCAGGCTGTTCAGGAAATGTTGCGTGTGTCTAGCGAAGTGCGGGTATTTCCGCTGCTTACGCTTGACGGTTCTTTGTCTCCCCATCTCCCTTTTGTGACCGAACATTTTTCAAACCAAGGTCTTGATGTACAGATCAAAAACGTTCCTTACGAATTTCAGCGCGGCGGCAATGAAATGCTGGTCATCAAGCATGTTTAGCATTGCAGTCAAGCGGGGCATGCAAAAAGCTTTACGTCCCTTACCTTATAGTTCTGGGGGTCTCATGCAAGTAAGAAGCGCAGTGCAATCCGATAGTGAATCCATAGCGGAGCTACTCGTTTCGCTAGGTTATCCAGGAACCGAATTGTTCATGGACGAGAAAATCAGGCAACTACTTTCGCGCCCGGACGCAACTCTTTTTGTTGCAGTAGAAGGCTCTAATGTTCTCGGGTTTGTCTCATTGCACTTTATTCCCCAGATAGCACTAGAAGGGGACTTTTGCAGAATTAGTTATTTCTGCGTGTCAGAGACGGCAAGAAACAAAGGTGTTGGCGCAATGTTGGAGGCAGAGATTACATTTCAGGCTCAGCGACGCCAATGTGATCGAATTGAGGTTCATTGCCACAGCCGGAGAGAGGCGGCCCACAGGTTTTACTATCGCCAAGGTTACTCCGAATCACCAAGGTACCTCATAAAGTCGCTTAAATTACACAAGTTGTGAATTTTCGCATTACTATCTTATTACAGGTTAAACACCAATCAGGAGTTTTATTATGTCTACCTTACGCACAGGCGGTTGCCTTTGTGGAGCTGTCCGTTATGAATGTTCTGCCGAACCCGTTTTTTCAGGCAACTGCCATTGCCGCGACTGTCAACGCATCAGTGGCAGTGGCTATGTATCAACTTTCTTTGTTCCAGAGAGTTCAGTCACCATCACAGGCGAAGTGAAATATTTCGATAAAAACGGTGATAGCGGTCATCTGGTCAGACGCGGTTTTTGTCCAAGCTGTGGTTCTCAGGTCTTTGGAAAACCGGAAATAGTGGCTGGAGTTTTGGGGGTCAGGGCAGGAAGCCTCGATAATCCAGAGTTATATCACCCGACTATGGACATTTACACTGCAAGTGCGCAGTCTTGGGATTTTATGAATCCTGATTTGCCTAAGTTTCCTCAATTGCCGCCTAAATAGCTAATGTAACCACTCACACCATTAAATCGCAAAGCCGATTTTGAAGCGTAGATGCAGGAGTTCAAAGCTGGCTTTGAACTCAATAGGAACAAAATCAGTATAGGGGGGAGTAGTTACTATGATTGAAGGCTTTTATCGGCGTTTAAAATCCGCAATTGTGATCGTGCGAAGTACATGTATCAACTGGAGCAACCATTGAAATTTAGTCAGTTCGATTCCGATAATGGGAAAATAGTTATCTACTTCCACGGTGCCCCCGGCGCACCGGAAGAATGTGCAATTTTTGACTTTTATGCTAAAGAGCAGGGGTTGACTTTTATTTGTTTCGACCGGTTTTCCGGCGATTATTCGATAGCCGGTGAGGCGTATTATCAGCTCTTGGCGCAGGAGATTTCAAAGCAAGCCGCCGGAAAACAAGTAGATGTCGTCGGTTTTTCAATCGGTGCGTTCATCGCTCTACAGACCTGCCGCTATTTGGGTAGCGGAGTCGTTCGAAATTTGCATTTGATCTCGGCTGCCGCACCGCTGGACGCGGGCGTTTTTCTTGAAGCCATGGCTGGGAAGCAGGTTTTTCAGTTAGCAAAGACATGCCCGGTTTTATTTGTTCTATTGTCTTACTGGCAAGGGTTACTCGCTTTGCTTTTCCCCAATGCGTTATTTCGCTTGTTGTTTGCCAGCGCCGCTGGTGGTGATAAAGCATTATCCGTTGACCACGAGTTTCAATCCAGCATCACCAAAGTATTGAGATCGTGCTTTATTGGCCGGGTTCAAGGGTATGTCAGAGACATCAGGGCTTATGTCCTGTCCTGGAAAGACACGCTTTCAGGCATCGGCGTCAATACGCACATCTGGCACGGAACAGAGGACAACTGGTCGCCGGTCTCTATGGCGGAATATTTGCAATCGGCGATTCCCGGCTGCACCTCGATTGAAATATTTAACGGCCTGTCGCATTACTCATGCCTTTATCGGGCGGCGCCTGAAATATGCCGTCAGTTAGGTGTAGCCTCTGGCGATCAGCGCGTCGCATCACTTCAACTACATTAGGTTCTCTACGATGAAAGTCGGCAAGCGGGCCGGATTACGCTAACCGAAAGATTAAGCAGGACGTGCCAAAACTGGCGCGCCCCTTGCCTCAAATATTGGGCATAACAAACACTGGGAAAACTATGCGTTTACATCACATGGCATTGGCGATATTGGTAGTCGCAATTTGGGGATTCAACTTCGTTGTAATTAAAATTGGCCTTAAAGAAATCCCGCCGATTCTGCTTTGCGCGCTCAGGTTTTTTCTCGCCGCGTTTCCGGCGGTCTTTTTAATCAAGCGTCCGGCCGCTTCGTGGCGTATGGTTGTCGGTTTCGGGTTGGTGATGTTCTCGCTCCAGTTCGCATTGCTGTTTTCCGGCATGTATGCAGGGACAACCGCAGGTCTGGCGTCTTTGTTGCTTCAGGTGCAGGTGTTCTTCACTGTCTTGCTTGCTGTCTTATTCTTGGCTGAAAAACCATCCATTTGGCAAATCGTGGGAGCCTTGGTTTCATTTTCCGGAATCGGGCTGGTTGCAGCAAATATTGGTGGTGAAATTTCGAATTATGGTTTGATTTTGATAATCGCCGCCGCTGCATCGTGGGGGGTAGGCAGCCTGATTTCCAAGAAGCTCGGCAAAGTCGATATGCTTGCGCTGGTCGTGTGGGGAAGCCTCGTAGCCTGGCCACCGCTATTGGTTCTGTCGTTTTTTCTGGAACAAAACAGTTGGAGTGTTGAAACCATTTCGCATATTTCGTGGCTCACTATCGGTGCGATTGGCTATATGGTGTATCCGGTAACCCTGCTTGGGTTTGCCGTATGGAGTTGGTTATTGAGTCACTATCCGGCTGCGACAGTGGCTCCGTTTACTTTGCTGGTACCGGTGTTCGGGTTTACGGCTTCAACGCTGGCCTTGGGGGAGCCTCTTTCCCAATGGAAGATAAACGCTGCCACGTTGGTTATTATGGGGTTGTGCATCAACCTGTTTGGTTCCCGCATTGCAATTCGCATTCGCGCAGCTTAGGTAACTTGGGGAAATATGAGCACTACTATTACCGTTCGGCAGGCCGTTTTGTCAGACCTTGAGGCACTCGCACCGCTTTTTGACGGCTATCGCCAGTTTTACGGTCGCGCCAGCGATTTGCATGCGGCAACAGAGTTTTTGTCGGCACGCTTCAATCATGATGAATCAGTCTTGTTCATTGCGTATGAAGACAATAAAGCAGTTGGTTTTACCCAGCTCTATCCAAGTTTTTCATCGGTATCGCTGGCGCGGATATTCGTGCTCAACGATCTGTTCGTTGATGAGCACGCGCGCAGAAAGGGGGCGGCCTCAAAACTGATGGCTGCTTCCGTTGACTACGCGAGTTCCTTGGGCGCGGTTCGCGTTTCGCTGTCAACCGCGACAACCAACGAAGCAGCCCAAAGGCTTTATCAAGACGCCGGATGGCAGCGTGATGAGCTGTTCTTTGTTTATCACTTTGCCATCCCGTCCACATAGGAAAATAAACAGTATGACTAAGTCAATTGCTTTGCTCGGTGAATACACGCCGACATTCCCACCGCACATTTCCACCGATGCGGCCATCAAGCATGCCCAGAATCTGCTGGATGTGGCGTTAACGGCTGACTGGGTTTCAACTGAAGACATCGATCCAAAGCTGTTTGAACATTATTCGGGTATATGGGTTGCGCCAGGAAGTCCATATAAAAACATGGAGTTTACGCTGTGGGCGATTCGCTATGCCAGGGAAAACAAAATTCCCTGCCTCGGTACCTGCGGCGGTTTTCAGCATATGGTGATCGAGTATGCCCGTAACGTCTTAGGTTTTAAGGACGCGCAACATGCCGAGTACGATCCGTCCGCCTCAAACCTGTTCATTTCGCAACTGGCGTGTTCGCTGGCCGGGCGCGAGATGCAGCTTAATTTTGTGCCGGGGTCTCAGGTAGCGGCAATCTACGGAGGCTTGTCAGCGAAAGAACACTACTATTGTAACTTCGGGGTTAATCCCGATTGCATTGACGAGTTGAGGCAAGGGCCGTTGAATATTTCAGGCTCCGATGCCGAAGGTGAAATTCGCGTCATTGAACACCCTGATCATCCGTTTTTTATCGGGACGCTGTTCGTGCCGCAAGCGCGCTCTACGCCAAAAAAACCGCATCCGTTGATTACAGCTTTTTTGGAAGCTGTGATTGGTCATGCGAGCTAATATTCCGATCAAAACACCATGCAACTAAAAGTTCCACCTTCGGCTTAAGTGCTTGGCATCAACAAGACAAGAAGAGATTATTGAGTGATAAAAAAACCGGATACTCAAGATGAAATGTACTCGCAAACCTTTGGCAAGAAACCATTCGAGCAGGCAAAATCTTACGCCTATGCCTACATGGATGGGATACACGAGCGAAACGTTTTTCCAACCGATGAGGCCGTTAAAAATCTGGCTGTTTTTGACGAACCCTTCCCGGCAGCATCGAGCAATGCCGCCGAACTGCTGCGAATATTGCACGAATACGGATCACCGGCAACAGTCACCCAAACGGGCGGAAGGTACTTTGGCTTTGTAACCGGAAGCTCGATTCCCACAGCTTTAGCCGCCAAATGGCTGGCGGATGTGTGGGATCAAAATGCCGCCTTATATGTTATGTCGCCGATCAACGCCCAGCTGGAAGCTACCTGTGAAAAATGGCTAGTTGATTTGCTTGGATTGCCCGCTGACACCGCCACAGGTTTCGTTACCGGTTCTTCAACCGCTAATTTTTGCGGGCTTGCGGCTGGGCGCAACGAACTGTTAAAACGGCAGTGCTGGGACGTGAACGTAGACGGGTTGTTTGATGCGCCCAAGCTGCGCGTTGTTGTGGGTGGACAGGCGCACACGACCATATTTAAAGCCCTTGCTCTGTTAGGCCTTGGCAAGTCGCGGGTTGAAATAGTGCCTACCGATAGTCAAGGACGCATGATTGCCGACAAAATGCCCGAATTGGACAGCCGTTGTCTGGTGATAACTCAGGCGGGAAACGTCAACTCGGGTGCTTTTGACCCGATAGATGAAATATGTGATCGCGCTCGGCGCGTGAATGCCTGGGTTCACGTTGACGGCGCTTTCGGCCTTTGGGCGGCAGGATCGCGCACTAAAAAAATCCTTACGCAGGGCATCGACAAGGCCGACTCGTGGGCTGTTGATGCTCATAAAACGCTCAATGCTCCCTACGATTGCGGCATTATCCTATGCAAATATCGCGAAATCCTGATTGCAGCTATGCAGGTAACGGCAGCTTATATTCCTCATGGCGAACAACGCGACGGCATGCAGTACACGCCAGAAATGTCGCGACGGGGACGCGCAGTTGAGCTTTGGGCAACGCTGAAATTTCTGGGCAAAGACGGCGTGGAAGAACTGGTTGACCGTCTTTGCGATCATGCCCAACGCTTTGCCGACAATTTACGCGCCGAAGGCTTTCGTATTTTGAATGATGTAGTCTTTAATCAAGTTCTTGTTGCCTGCGATAGCCCGGAACACACTAAAGCAACGCTGGAAAACATCCAAAAGTCAGGAGAATGCTGGTGTGGCGGATCGGTCTGGAATGGCGAACCGGCCATTAGAATTAGTGTATGCTCATGGGCGACGACAGTGGCTGATGTGGAGCGCTCCGTAGCCGCTTTCGTAACTGCCCGGAATGGGGCGATCTTTCCATAAACATAAAACCGGAGCAAAGCGTTTACTATGCACGAAATTAAAACCGAAACTGAAATAGCCGCAACACCGGAACAGGTCTGGTCGATACTCACTGACTTCAGCGCGTATCCCCAATGGAATCCGTTTATTCGTTCCATCAACGGGGTAGTCAAAACCGGTGAGCGATTGACTGCTTTCATTCAACCGACTGGCGACAAAGGCATGACGTTTCGCCCCACCGTACTTGTCGCGCTACCGAATCAGGAATTGCGTTGGCTAGGGCATTTCCTGTTGCCTGGGGTTTTTGATGGCGAGCATTACTTCCAAATTGAGCCTATCTCGCCGGGTCGAGTGCGCTTTATACACGGCGAAAAGTTTTCCGGTATTTTGGTCGGGCTTGCCAAGTCTAAGCTTGAGGGTGGCACAAAGTCAGGGTTCATCGCGATGAATCAGGCGTTAAAGATTCGGGCGGAAACAAGTTAAATGTTTTCACCGGGTAACTGCTCCCCACCTTTTTAAATCGCAAAGGCTATTTTAATGCGACCAAAGCAAGCTTTGGACTCCAAGAAATTTGAATGCTGGAGTTTAAAGCTTGCTTTGAACCGTATGAATTTAAACAGCGCGTTTTTGACGTGCAGAAGCGATTATCGGTTAGGGCGAGTATCCACCAATTTAGTTATGCCGCGATAAGGAAAGAATATGAAAGGTAGTTGCTTATGCGGAGTCATTGAGTACGAAATCGATAGCATCGATATGCCTGTCGCCCATTGTCATTGCCGGACTTGCCAAAAAGCGCATGCAGCTGTGTTTGCCTCCACGGCTGGTGTAATGCGTGAACATTTTCGCTGGCTGAAAGGTGAAGAAAAGCTTTCAGCCTTCGAGTCTTCTCCGGGAAAGCGGCGCTATTTCTGCTCGGTGTGCGGATCTCATCTGGTGGCTGAGCGGGTGAACCAGCCTCATGTTATTGTTCGGGTGGCAACGCTGGATGAAGATCCCGGTATCGCTCCTCAAATGCATATCTGGACATCGCACGATGTTCCGTGGCTAGAATATGAAGGCATTCCTTGTTACCCGGAATGGCAGCCGGGACGATGATACGCCCCCTCTCTTGCTGGACGACTGCTCGGATGCAGGAGGTAGAGCAACCCAGGAGCGGTTACCGAGAGGGTTGGGGAGAGGAAATTTTAAAAACTGACAATGAAGCGTAAACGGTATAAAAGCAGACATGGAACAATTCTCGACACTATCCCACTATCCACCACTAACGGAATCTTCATGATAAAAATCAGCATCCTGTACCCCAACACCCCAAGCGCACGGTTCGATATGGGCTATTACATCGACACGCACATGCCGTTGTCGATTGGACTTTTGAGCGCCCATTCCGGGTTCAAGGGTATTTCAGTCGAGCGCGGGCTAGTCGGCGCAATGCCGGGAACGGATGCCGCGTATATCGCCATGTGCCACTTCCTGTTTGATTCGGCTGAAGACTTCATGGCCGCTTTCACACCGCACGCCGCAGTGCTGCAAGGCGACATGCCCAATTACACAGACATAGAGCCGATTATCCAAATTAGCGAAGTCCTTATTTCTCAGTAGCCGTTGACTATACCCATGTACCCCCACCAGCACAGTTTGAACAGCCCGATATTGAGGTCATGCACGAGCTGATTCGCAACCGACCGCTTGCGACCTTGGTAACACTCGGCGCAAACGGCATTAATGCCAATCACATACCGTTGCATCTTGCACCAACACCCGAACTTTTTGGCGTGTTACGCGGCCATATAGCACGGGCAAATCCGCTCTGGCTCGACCTTGACTCGGAGTTGATACGTTGGCCATATTCCACGGCCCGGACGCTTATATCAGCCCTTCTTGGTATGCGACTAAACAGGAAGCCGGAAAGGTTGTTCCGACCTGGAATTACACGGTAGTTCATGCCTACGGTTCTTTGCGCATCATCGATGACGCTGTTTGGGTCCGCGCTCAGCTTGAAGCGTTAACGCAGCATAACGAAACCGCTTTTTCTGGGCCGTGGGCGGTATCGGACGCTCCGGCTGACTTTACCGTGAAGCTGTGGTAGGCATTGAAATGGTTATCACCCGACTATCCGGCAAGTGGAAAGTAAGTCAAAATCAACCGCCACAAAATCGGAGTAGTGTTCTACAAGGGCTGAATGCCAGCGGACAAAGCGAGGCGGTAACAATGGCTGCACTGGTCGATGCCGGGGTAAACAATGTACGCTGACATACGCTCAATCAGAATCCGAACACAATATGGATTCAATACTTAGCTGGTCAGTCGTTCGATTAACTTTACGATAGCCCACCTTAAAGGAATATATGAAACCCATATCAAACACTGCTTTTTATTGCTGCGGGGTTCGCATGCAAGACGCCGAAAACGAGAAATCGGTATGCCTGGATATTTATGCCAAGGATTTTATGGATGAAAGAGGGCTGGAAATTCTTTCCGCTTTTAAGGCAGAAAAAAATCCCAATGCCGGGAATGCAGCCCGGCATCGAATTATTGATGACATTATCAGCGCAAAGTTGGTTAATAATCCTGTTGAGCGATGTAAAAATAAACTTCACCGCTTACCCCCGGATTTTTTTATAAACAAAATAGCCCATGATGGCGAGGCTGAGCCAGCCGGCAACTAAAGGTCCGACGACACCGTCATAGCTGCTGACCAGATAAAGATATTCCGAGCTGAAATCGGTATTAAATAAACTCTTACTCATCTTAATTTGCCATACCCAGCTGGTATGACAGCCGATACATAACCCCAAGCTTTGTTTTACCTCTGCTCTGAGCACTCCCAGAAAAATACCCACCATCAACAGCGCTAAAAATGCCGATGGAATTTCCGGATTCAATAAATTAGCAAAGGCTTCGCCCATCAAGGTAAAGCCGCTTAATATCCCGGCTTGCTGAAAAGGTATCTCGGTATGGCTGTCCAGGAAATGCAAGGCGGCATAATAAGTTGAGCTGAGTAAAATTGCCGTTATGACCGGCAAGTTCTTTTTTAAACCGGCAAATAGAATGCCTCGAAAAATCGGCTCTTCAATCATCGAAACCAACAGCGCCACTAATAACGAAATAACCGTTTTTTCAACGACTAAACCGACAGACCATTGCTGTGCTTCGTCAATGATATTGATGCCGAGTGCATATTGGGCAATAAACACCGGCATCAGGGTGACAAAGCCCAAGCCAAAGCCTAGCAACACTTGCTTTAAAAATACGTCTTTTGTGGCAAAGCCTAAATCTCCTTTGTTAAATTTCAGATAGGCCATGGCCGGAAAAATACTCAGCACCAAAAATAATTGTGTCGATTTGGTGATTATTTTTGACAATGGAAGCCGGCCGTCTATTCCCTGAAAAATAAAATAACCTACGATGCAAGCTATCGATGCAGCTGACAGCAATACCAAAAGCGGCACTATGGAATAAATAATTTTCCTGATCATTAGTTGTTTCCTTTGCCAAAGTCTCCCCACAACATCTGTACCGCAGCTAAGGCAGCAAGCGATGCGGTTTCAGTTCTTAATATGCGACTGCCTAAACGGACTGGAATAAAGCCGGAAGCTTTCGCCGCGTCTCGTTCCTGATTGGAAAAACCGCCTTCGGGGCCGGTCAGTAAGGTCACTTTCGTGGCTTCAGGTTTTAACTCCGTTAATGTCGTTTCAGCATAAGGATCGAGAAACACTTTTAGACCCTGTTGCTTGCCTGTCCAGTTTTGTAGCTGCTCAATTTCCAGCAAGGCGGGCAAGGTGGTTCTGCCGCTTTGTTCGGCGGCATGTTGAACTATTTTTTGCCAATGTAATAAGCGCTGCGGTTTTTTTTCGCCTTTGAATTGCACCACACAACGTTCGGTCAATAACGGCGTGATCTGGTTAACACCCAGTTCCACGGCTTTTTGTACGGTCAAATCCATTCTGTCGCCCCGCGAGATGCCCAGGCCCAAGGTTATCTGCAACGGCGATTCCACACTGCGGTCACTCCATTGCTCGACATCAATCAGTACGGCTTTTCGGCTGACTTCGGCAACGGTGCATAAATATTCTCCGCCGCGACCGTTAAATAAAATGATTTGGGCGTCTTTTTTTAGCCGCAGCACCGTTCTGACATAATGCCCGTTGTCATCATCCAGCTCGATAGATCTGCCTGTAGCCAGTGGCAATGGCGTATATAATCTGGAGCTTCGCATAATCAGTCTTTAACCGCCTGTTGTATGCCTTGCCATGCCACTTCGGCGATCAGCAAAAGCTCATCCTCGGTCACAATGTAGGGCGGCATGAAATAAATGACGTTACCCAGGGGACGCAATAATACACCTTTGGACAGCGCGTATTGATAGACTCTAAGCCCGCGACGCTCCTGCCAGGGATAAGGTTCGCGGGTGTGCTTGTTTTTGACCATTTCAATCGCCAGGATCATGCCTGTTTGCCGAACTTCGGCGACATGCGGATGGTCATGAAAACGCATCGCCGCTTTTGCCATGATATCAGCCAAAGATCGGTTTTTTTCAATGACGTTGTGTTGCCGGAAAATCTCCAGAGTGGCAAGTGCAGCTCTGCACGCCAGCGCATTGCCGGTATAGCTATGCGAATGCAGGAATGCGTTCAACGATTGATAATCGGCATAGAACGCCTGATACACCCGATCAGTGGTCAACACCGCCGACAACGGCAAATAGCCGCCGGTTAAGCCTTTGGACAAGCACATAAAATCGGGGCTGACGGCCGCTTGCTCGCAGGCAAATAATGTTCCTGTACGTCCGAAACCGACCGCGATTTCATCGGCGATTAAATGCACATTGTATTTATCGCAGGCTGCGCGCAGCAATTTCAAATAGACAGGATCATACATGCGCATATTGCCGGCGCATTGCACCAAAGGCTCGATGATGACCGCGCAAACCGTATCGCTGTGTTGTTGCAGCGTCTGTTCCATCAGCGCGAAGCGGCGGGTGGAATAATCCGCACATGATTCGCCGGGTTCACGGTGATAACAGTCCGGGCCGGGCACGGTGATGACATCCATTAATAATGGGGCGTAGGTTTCTTTATAGAGCGCCACATTGCCGACGGCTAACGCGCCTAGCGTTTCGCCGTGATAACTATTTTCCAGCGTGATGAATTTGGTTTTGTGGTTTTGTCCTTGGTTGTGCCAATAGTGAAAGCTCATTTTGAGCGCGACTTCCACCGCAGAGGAACCATTGTCGGCATAAAAACAACGGTTCAACCCTTCCGGTGTTATTTCAACCAGTTGTTCCGCCAGTTTGACGGCGGATTCATGGGTGAATCCGGCAAAAATCACATGCTCCAACGTATCGAGTTGATCTTTTAATGCCGCGTTGATGGCAGGATTGGCATGTCCGAATAAATTGACCCACCATGAGCTGATCGCATCAAGATAGCGATTGCCGTCAAAATCTTCCAGCCAAATGCCTTGGCCTTTTTTGATTGGGATAATCGGGAAAGTCTCGTGATCTTTCATTTGGGTGCAGGGATGCCACAAAACGGAAAGATCTCGATTGGAAAGGGATTGGTTGGACATAGGTGAAAGATAAAAGGTGGGAGGCTAAAGAAATTCTCGTCGTTAGTCGCTATGGCAGATTAAGCGAAGCAACAAAAGAGGTTACGTCATCATTATCAACGCGCGCATAAATATCGGCCACCGATAACGATAGTCCTACTGAATCGAAAGTCACATTGTCACCCATGAAATAATGATGGGATACCCAGCCTTCACTCCGGCGGCAGACTTCGACATCGACAAAATCCTGCTCGATTAACACATATTCTTTTAGCGCAGGCAGAGTTTGATAGGCGAACTTTTTAGCGGTTTCATCCATTCTGCGGGTGGATTTTGATAAGACCTCGACAATAATAACGGGGTTTTCAGTGTAATAATCGTTATCGCTGTTATCCTTACAAACCACCATGACATCGGGATAAAAAAATTTGCTGCCTACTTTAACTTTAATATCCGATGAAAAGGGTTCGGAGGGCGTGTTTTTTAACTGTGTCAATAATTCGCTAAGAACATTCGCTGTAATACGCTGGTGGTTTTTACTCGCGCCCGCCATCGCATAAACAGCGCCGTCAATATACTCGTGCTTTGTTTCGCTAAGTAGTTCGCCTTGTAAATAGGCTTCTTCGCTAATCCACTCGGCTTGTTGTTTTGATTCCAACGCCATGATTTTTACCTCAATGAATATTTGCCGGATTTATGCGTACGTTCGTTTAGACCGGCTGAAAGCAAGTCATGTGCGCAAGCATAGCAAATACATGCGGTTAACGCTTTAAATTCTCCAAAATCGCCAAGGTCGGTGCAGATTGGTTCATCGTATAAAAATGCAGTCCCGGTGCGCCGCCGTCCAGCAAACGCCGGCAAAGGTCGCTGACCACGTCCAGGCCGAATACCTGTATCGATTCCCTGTCATCGCCGAAACTTTCCAGGCGTTTTCTGAGCCAGCGGGGAATATCCGCGCCGCACATTTCCGAAAAGCGGAATAGCTGCGAATATTGAGTAATCGGCATAATGCCGGGCACAATAGGAATGGTTATGCCGTTTTTTTCACAAGTATCGACAAAATGAAAATACGCTTCGGCATTATAAAAATACTGGGTTATGACCGCATCGGCGCCCGCCGCCACTTTGCGCTTGAAGTTTTTAAAATCTTCCACGCCGCCGGCGGCTTGCGGATGCACTTCGGGGTAGGCGGCAACATGAATCTGAAAATGATCGCCGGTTTCCTGGCGAATAAACTCGACCAGTTCATTGGCATAGCGGAATTCTCCCGCTGACATCATGCCGGAAGGCAAATCGCCTCTTAAAGCGACAATTTTAGTGATGCCGTGATCCTGATAGTCTTTCAGAATGGCGCGAATATTGGCTTTGGTTGAGGCAACACAGGATAAATGCGGCGCAGCGGAGATACCTTTGGATTGAATATCAACGACCGTAGAGAAGGTTTTATCACGGGTCGAACCGCCGGCGCCGAAGGTAACGGAAAAAAAGTCGGGGTTGAGTTTTGCAAGTTTGCTATGAACAACTTGCAAACTTGCAGCGCCTTCTTCTGTTTTTGGCGGGTAAAATTCGAAACTGAATAGTTGGGGATGTTTTTTTTGTGATTGCATTTTATGGTCTCACTGACGGGAATCAAAGATGTATCGTTCCCACAGTTTCTGCCGGGATACCGCTGTGGGCGCGAATTTATTCGCGCTTTTTAAACACCCGCCGCGCGAATAAATTCGCGCCCACAACATTCAATCATAACTATTTTCGGCTTAACTTAATGGCAGTGACGGAGGCTCCGTGGGAACGATGATTAATCAATAACGATAATGATCAGCTTTAAACGGCCCTTCAACCGGCACATTGATGTATTTGGCTTGCGCATCAGTTAGTACCGTCAAATTCACGCCCAATTGTTTAAGATGAGATCTTGCGACTTTTTCGTCCAGTTTTTTAGGCAGTATGTAAACCTTGTTTTCATACTGTGCTGCATTTTTCCAAAGTTCCATTTGCGCAAGAACCTGGTTACAGAATGAGTTAGACATCACAAAGCTTGGATGTCCGGTGCCGCAACCCAGATTAACCAAACGGCCTTCTGCCAAAATAATCAGTCGTTTTCCGTCAGGGAAAATCACATGGTCAACTTGAGGCTTGATATTTTCCCAGGTGTACTGACGCAATGAGGAAATTTCAATTTCCGCATCAAAATGGCCGATATTGCAAACAATCGCCTGGTCTCTCATGGCAACCATGTGCTGATGGGTAATAATATTAAAGTTGCCGGTTGCGGTAACAAAAATATTAGCCAGCGGAGCCGCATCTTCCATGGTTACTACGCGATAGCCTTCCATAGCCGCTTGCAATGCACAAATCGGATCGATTTCTGTGATCAATACCGTAGCGCCCAGGCCGCGCAAAGATTGTGCGCAACCTTTACCGACATCGCCGTAACCGCAGACGACCGCGATTTTACCGGCGATCATCACGTCGGTGGCGCGCTTGATGCCGTCAACCAGCGATTCGCGGCAACCGTACAGGTTGTCGAATTTAGATTTTGTGACCGAATCGTTAACATTAAACGCAGGGACTTTTAACGTACCTTTGGCGACCATTTCATACAGACGCAGTACGCCGGTAGTGGTTTCTTCGGACAGACCTTTAATGTCGGCCATTAATTCAGGATATTTTTCGTGCATCATGACAGTCAAGTCGCCGCCGTCATCCAGAATCATGTTTGGGCGCCAGCCGTCAAGACCGTCAATAGTCTGGGCAATACACCATTCGGCTTCTTCTTCGGTTTCGCCTTTCCAGGCAAAAACAGGAATGCCGGCTGCCGCCATTGCCGCTGCGGCATGATCCTGTGTAGAAAAAATGTTACAAGAAGACCAACGCACGGTTGCGCCTAATGCAGTCAGGGTTTCAATTAATACCGCTGTCTGGATAGTCATGTGCAAACAGCCGGCGATACGCGCGCCTTTTAACGGCTGTGCCGCGCCGAATTCTTCACGCAGAGCCATTAAGCCCGGCATTTCAGTTTCGGCGATATTGATTTCCTTACGGCCCCAAGCTGCTAGAGCAATGTCGGCAATTTTATAATCTGGTTGGCTCATTATTTTTCCTTTATTTGCTATTTAGTTAAGACCGGCCGCATCTTTTAATACGTCAACCTTGTCGGTTTTTTCCCAGCTAAAGGAATCTTCGGTACGACCGAAATGACCGTACGCCGCTGTTGTTTGGTAGATGGGTTTTAATAAGCCCAGCATTGCAATCAAGCCTTTAGGTCTTAAGTCAAAAATATCCCTGACAATCTGTACCATTCTGTCTTCACTGATTTTACCGGTTCCAAAGGTTTCAATGCTAATGGACGTAGGTTCTGCAACGCCAATCGCGTAAGACACCTGAAGCTCGCAACGTTCAGCCAGTCCTGCCGCGACAATGTTTTTTGCAACATAGCGTGCCATGTAGGCAGCAGAACGGTCAACTTTTGACGGATCCTTGCCTGAAAACGCGCCGCCGCCGTGTCTTGCCATGCCGCCGTAGCTATCAACGATGATTTTACGACCGGTCAAGCCGCAATCGCCGACAGGGCCGCCGATAATGAACTGACCGGTTGGGTTAATGAAATACTTGGTATCTTTATGTAGCCATTCTTTAGGCAGAATCGGCAGGATAATTTCATCCATCACCGCTTCATGTAATGCTTTTGTAGCAATTTCGGGTGAATGCTGGGTAGACAAAACAACGGCGTCAATCGCTACGGGTTTGTTATTTTCATAGCGGAAGGTGACTTGGCTTTTTGCATCAGGTCGCAGCCAAGGCAGGGTTTTATTTTTACGTACTTCAGCCTGCCGTTTGACCAGCAAATGAGAATAGGTAATCGGGGCCGGCATCAGCACATCGGTTTCGTTGCTGGCATAACCAAACATCAAACCCTGGTCGCCTGCGCCTTGCTCATGGTCGTCGCCTTCATCGACGCCCATTGCAATATCGGCCGACTGCTTGCCTATGGCATTTAAAACGGCACAGCTTTGGCCGTCGAAACCGATGTCGCCATGATCATAACCGATGTCGCAAACGACTTTTCGCACCAGGGCTTCAAGATCAACCCAGGCATTGGTGGTTACTTCCCCAGCCAAAATGACCATGCCGGTTTTTACCATCGTTTCGCAAGCAACTCGCGAGCGAGGATCTTGTGCCAATAAGGCATCAAGTACCGCATCCGAAATTTGATCTGCAACCTTATCAGGATGCCCTTCTGAAACTGATTCTGATGTGAAAGTATAATTATTGCTCACGATACCACCTTACTAAAATGTAAAACCCAAATGTACAAAAGGCTGCATAAGGCAGCCTTCTTGTGTATGGTGGGCCCTGTAGGACTTGAACCTACGACCTGCCGATTATGAGTCGGACGCTCTAACCAACTGAGCTAAGGGCCCTTAACTATTATTTACTCGCCATCCAAAAAGCATCTTAATTGCTCTGATCTTGAAGGATGTCTGAGTTTCCTCAATGCCTTGGCTTCAATTTGACGGATTCTTTCACGCGTCACATCGAACTGCTTGCCCACTTCTTCCAGCGTGTGGTCGGTATTCATGTTAATACCAAAGCGCATGCGCAGAACTTTTGCCTCTCTTGCCGTTAATCCCGCCAATACGTTTTGTGTTGACTCACGCAAGCCGGCAATCGTTGCAGCTTCAACCGGGGACAATACTTTAGCATCTTCTATGAAATCTCCCAAATGAGAATCTTCATCGTCACCGATAGGCGTTTCCATTGAAATGGGTTCTTTGGCGATTTTTAATACCTTGCGAACTTTATCTTCCGGCATTTCCATGCGTTCCGCCAATTCTTCCGGTGTTGCTTCCCGTCCCAATTCCTGAAGTATCTGCCTGGAAATTCGATTCAATTTATTGATCGTTTCGATCATATGCACCGGAATACGAATAGTTCTGGCCTGATCCGCAATTGATCGGGTGATGGCCTGTCTGATCCACCATGTTGCATAGGTCGAAAACTTGTATCCGCGGCGATATTCAAATTTATCGACTGCTTTCATTAAGCCGATATTACCTTCTTGAATCAAATCGAGAAATTGTAATCCGCGATTAGTATATTTTTTAGCTATTGAAATGACCAGTCTTAAATTGGCCTCGATCATTTCTTTTTTCGCGCGTCTTGCCTTGGCCTCGCCGATAGACATACGCCGGTTAATATCCTTTAGCCCGCTAATGGTCAAGCCATACTCGGCCTCTATGTCGGCCAATATTTTTTGGGCTTTTCTTACTTCTTTTTCGCGTTCTTTCAATATTTCCGAGCACTTGCTTCCTGCACTCAAATACTGATCAAACCATTCTGAACTGGCCTCGTGCTCAGGAAAAGAGGCAATAAACTCCTTGCGTGGCATCTTTGCATAATTGACGCAAATATCCATAATGAGCTTTTCCTGTTCACGCACAGCGGTAACGCCATTAGGAATAATAGCTGTCAATTTCTTTAAATATTGTGGTGTCCATTTAAACTCCATGAACAAATCAGCTAATGCCTCAAATTCTTTTTCCGTTTTATCACTCGAATAGCCATGTTTTTTGATTGCTGCGGCGGCTGTTTTCAACTGCTTTCTTAGCGCCTCAACTTTCTCTTTGACTTCTTCGTAATTTAGTCCCTTTGGTTCTTCTTCGGCGGCAGTCTCTTCGACATCCTCGCTTACGGGCAGGGCAGTAACAAAATCCTCAGGCTCACTTAAATCCACAAGGCCGGAAATTAAATCGGTAAGACGAATGCTGCCTTCTTCGCCGGAAATATTATCAAATGATTGTAAAAAATCTTCAACAACGACGCAGGAGCGAGCAATGGCTTTAACCAGTTGCTGCTGCCCTTCTTCGATGCGCTTGGCAATTTTCAATTCGTCTGCGCGAGTCAGCAATTCCACCGAACCCATTTCCCGCATGTACATGCGTACTGGATCCGTGGTTCTGCCAAACTCGCTATCAACAGAAGCTAAAGCCGCAACTTCTTCAGCATCTTCATCGTCCGTAGTAACAGCCGCTGAATCGGTAATGAGGGAGTCTTCATCCGGCGCAACTTCGTAAACCTGAATTCCCATATCATTGATCATGCCAATAATATCTTCAATTTGTTCAGGATCAACAATATCGCTGGGCAAGTGATCATTAACCTCGGCATAAGTCAGGTAACCCTGGACTTTGCCTTTGGCTATCAATTGTTTAAGTTGGGACTGCTGCTGTTCTTGATTCATCATTTACTCACGGAAGACTCTGCTCGACCTGACTTCGCCGAACCGAAAATTATACTACGAATTCCTATTATTTGGCACCAAAATTTTGGCTGTCAGCATTTTGCGCAACAGCTCTTTCTCCTGTGCATCCAGTCCTTCGGTCTTGCCTTTATTCAGTAATCCGGTTAAAGCAGTCTCTCTGGCTTGAGTTAATAGCCTGTCCAGGGAGTCGCAAAATACTGCCTCTATCTTGTCATCTGAAACCTGTGAATCCAATAAAGCTAGTGCCTTTATGGACTTTTCTTCGGCGGTATCTCGATAACACTCCATTAAAACGGCTGCATTTGCCGGATTCTTATCTGTAATCACTTGCAGGATATTTTTAAACAGGGCTGCGCCTGAAAATTCCAGTCCGTTCCAGTCGATCTCTCGCTGCTCAATCAGTTCCGCCAACCTGGGATTCTGAACCAGCAAGGCGATTGCAACTCGCGCCGACGATAATCTGCCGCTATCCTGAGGCCGATTTCTGCCTATCTTCCGATCTTGTTTCGAGCCTTGTTTAGAAGCAAGTGTAGTTGTATTCTCCAAAACATCCAGACTGGTCCAGCCGGATAGTTCTTTTAGTCGTGCAAACATCATCTCTTTAAAAATACTTTCCGGCAATTTCTCCAGATACGGTTTGGCTTTGTTTACTAATTGTGCTCGCCCTTCCATTTCGGACAGATTTAGCTCCTTCGAGAAATGCCCGAAAAAATACTCCGACAAGGTTTCAGCGGTCTGCATGCGACCAATAAATCCATCAATCCCTTCCTCTCGCACCAGCGAATCAGGATCATGATTTTGCGGCAACAGCATGATGCGAATCTGTCGTCCATCTTTTAAGCTGGAAAAAGCCGGCTCCATGGCTCTCCATGCCGCTTCCCGTCCCGCTTTGTCGCCATCAAAACAAAGCACCAGTTCCGAGGAAAACCGGAATAATAAATCAAGATGCGCTTGCGATGCTGCTGTTCCTAAGGCGGCAACGGCGTAATGAATGCCAAATTGAGCCAAGGCGATAACATCCATATAGCCCTCAACAATCAAAATCCTTTGAGGTTTGGCATTCTTTTCCAGAAGTTCATATAAACCGTAAACTTCCTTGCCTTTGTGAAATAGGGGCGTTTCCGGAGAATTCAAGTATTTGGGTAAAGAATCGTCAAGAACTCTTCCGCCAAAGCCTATAATGCGGGCGCGCTTGTCCCTGATGGGGAACATGATTCGGCCGCGAAAACGGTCGTAGGGCTGTCCGCTCTCTTTGCTGACCAGCAATCCGGCTTCGAGCAATAATTTCCGGTCAAAGCGGGTCGCCAAGGCTTTCCATTCGTCAGGCGCGTAGCCCAGCATGAAATCGCCGGCACAATCGCCGCTGACGCCTCTGTTTTTTAAATACTCAGCCGCCTTTTTCCCTTCGTCGCTAGTCCGCAGTTGTTCGGCATAAAAGGCAGCTACCTGTTCCATCAGCGCATACAAGCTGCTTAGATCGTCCTTCTTTTGCTTGGGCTGATATTCGGTTGACTCTCTGGGAACGTCGACCCCGACAAATCCTGCCAGGTCTTCAATAGCCTCAATAAAATCAAGGTGACTAAAATCCATCAGAAAGCTAATGGCGTTACCGCTAGCGCCGCAGCCAAAGCAATGAAAGAATTGTTTTTTCCGATTTACGGAAAAGCTGGGGGTTTTCTCGATATGAAAAGGGCAGTGGGCGACAAAGTTGTTACCCGTTTTTTTTAGAGGGACGTGCGAATCGATTAAATCGACAATATCAACCCGCACCAAAAGCTCATCAATAAATTCGCGAGGGATTCTACCGGACACGTAATGCTCCGACGACTGACTGCACGGATGCAGGAGGTAGGGCAACTCAGGAGCAATTGCCGGGGAAGGTCAGTAAAAAAACTATCCAGCTAGCGCAGCCTTGATTTTGATACTTACAACCGACATATCGGCGCGCCCTTGCATTTTTGCTTTAAGCAAAGCCATGACCTTGCCCATATCTTTAACGGATTCTGCGCCGGACCCTGCAACAGCGTCTTTGATCATTAAATCAATTTCGGTTTCGGTCAGAGCCTGCGGCATAAAATCCTGAATCACCGGAATTTCAGCCTCTTCGATGGCTACCAGGTCATGTCGACCGGCGTCCGCAAACTGTCTGATAGATTCGCGCCGCTGCTTAAGCATCTTGTCAAGCACTTGGATAACCCGTTCGTTATCCAAAACGATGCGCTCATCGACTTCAACCTGCTTAATAGCCGCCAAAATCAAACGAATCACACCGAGTCTTGCTTTATTGCCCCCTTTCATGGAGGCCTTCATATCTTCCTTGATACGATCTGTTAACAAATCCATCGCATTAACCTTAAGTTTTTACAGTGCAGGGCGTCCACGACGTAGGTTTTTCAACGCATAACGCTCACGCGCTAATTTTTTCAAGTGACGTTTAACAGCAGCGGCGCCTTTACGTTTACGCTCTGCGGTTGGTTTTTCGTAAAACTCGCGGCGACGCACTTCTGCCAATACACCCGCTTTTTCACAAGCGCGTTTAAAACGGCGAATCGCAATATCAAATGGTTCGTTTTCTTTGATTTTTACTGACGGCATTATAATGACCCGAATATGTTAATATTTAAAAAGTTAGGATCTTTCAATCCACTGAACAAACAGAACCCTTAATTATACCTTTACTTTTATAAATTTCAAAAACTCAATGTACGTTTTAGGCATAGAAACCTCTTGTGACGAAACCGGTGTCGCCATTTATCACTCCGAACACGGCCTGTGCAGCCATCTTTTATACAGCCAGGTTGCAATGCATAGCGAATACGGCGGCGTTGTTCCCGAGCTTGCATCGCGCGACCACATTCGAAAATTAGTGCCGTTGATCAAGCAATGCTTGCAGGAAAGTCAACTGGCCGGCAGCGATATTAACGGCATTGCTTACACGGCAGGGCCCGGCTTGATGGGGGCGTTGCTGGTTGGCGCGGCAACGGCCAGAAGCCTTGCTTGGACATGGCAAGTTCCCGCGCTTGCCGTTCATCATATGGAAGGGCATTTGCTGGCGCCGATGCTGGAAGAAAACCCGCCTGAATTTCCATTTGTTGCGTTGCTGATTTCCGGGGGGCATACCCTGCTGGTGCAGGTTGAGGGTATCGGTCGCTATCAATTATTAGGTGAATCCCTTGATGATGCCGCCGGTGAAGCTTTTGATAAGACCGCGAAAATGCTGGGCTTGGGGTACCCCGGCGGGCCGAAGCTGTCCGCACTTGCAGAACATGGCAAACCGCAGATTAAATTTCCTCGTCCGATGACCGATCGCCCCGGATTGGACTTTAGTTTCAGCGGCTTAAAAACATTCACGCTGAATACCGTCAACGCCTCTGGACTTGGTCATAACATAGCCGATCAGGATAAGGCTAATATCGCCGCCGCATTTCAACAGGCGGTTGCCGAGACGCTCAGCATCAAATGCAGGCGGGCCTTGCAACAAACCGGCCTGAAAAGACTGGTTATTGCCGGAGGGGTCAGCGCCAATAAGCAAATTCGCGCATGTCTGGCGGAAATGGTCGCCAAGGAAAATGCCCAACTCTATTTTCCGAGACTCCAATTTTGTACCGATAACGGCGCGATGATTGCTTATGCGGGTTGTCAGCGTTTAATGGCGGGCCAGCAGCAAGGGCTGGAAATTTATGCCCGGCCTCGTTGGCCGATTAGTGAGTTATCGGGCTGCTAATCGCTCAACCTTACAGTCATTGAAATGTAAGCGAATTAATTCACCACGAAGACACGAAGTTCACGAAGAAAAATCAAGGTAAAAGCTTCGTGTTCTTCGTGGTGATATGTTTTGAATTAATGCTTAATTAGCCTTCTTGTCCGGCCAGCAATCGCTGGATATTACCCTTATGCCGCCATAACAAGAAAACCATCATCACTGCGGAAGCGGCAACGATAGCCTCGTTGCCAGTAATAAACCAGGCAAAAACGGGTGACAGGATAGAGGCGACTAATGCGGACAAGGATGAAATCTTGCCCAGTTTATAAATCAGGAACCAGGTTGCCATGAAGGCAAAACCAAGCGCCCAGAAAAAACCGAGCAACACACCGACCGATGTCGCAACGCCCTTGCCGCCTTTAAAACCAAAAAACACCGGATAGAGATGGCCCATAAAGGCCGCCAATCCGGTCGCGGCAACTAACTCGGTCGGCAGTCCCAACGCATTCGCGGCATAGACCGGGATTAAACCTTTCAGCATATCGCCCAGCAGGGTAATCGCCGCCGCTTTTTTTCCGCCAATACGCATTACATTGGTCGCTCCGGGATTGCCCGAGCCCTGTTCGCGGGGATCCGGCAAGCCCATCAGGCGGCAAATAATAATTGCACTGGAAATTGAGCCTATCAGATAGGCAGCCGGAACAAACAACCATTCAACCATTGCGTAACCTTTTCATCATTCAGAACTTGTAAGCACGGGGCGTTTCCCTGATACTTACCAACTTTAAAAAAACACGCATCATAACCGGAAATCACAATGGACATCATATTTTTAGGCGGGCTGGAAATCGAAACTATCATCGGCATTTATGACTGGGAAAGAGTGACAAAACAAACCGTCATTCTTGATATCGAGATGGCTTTTGATATTCAAAAAGCCGCTGAAACCGACGATATTCAATACACGCTTGATTACAAGACCGTTTCTCACCGCATTATTTCTTTTGTCGAAGCCAGCCAATTTTTGCTGGTTGAAAAATTAATCTCAGAAATAGCCGACATTATCCGTAATGAATTTAGCGTGCCTTGGGTGAAAATAACCCTGAATAAAAAAGGCGCTATCCGCGGCGCCAGCGATGTCGGTATTGTGATTGAGCGGGGAGCATGGAAACCGTGAGCCGAGGCTATATCAGCATCGGCAGCAACATAAACAAGGATGAACACATCCCAGCCAGCCTGCTGGCACTTGAACAAACTTTTGGCGAACTGACGGTTTCAAGTATTTATGAATCAGAACCGGTCGGCTTTACAGGCGATGTTTTCTACAATCTTGTGGTCGGTTTCGATTCCGATCTGGAGGTGAAAGCGGTTGCCAAGCAGCTTAGGCAAATTGAGCTGGATAATGGCCGCACGCGCGACAGCCGGAAATTTGCTGCGCGCACCCTCGATCTGGACCTGATTCTATACGGCGACCTGATCGTTAATGATGGCCGCTTGCAAATACCAAGGGATGAAATTGAACATTACGCTTTTGTGCTTGAGCCTTTGGCGGAAATTGCCCCGAGTTTGAAACATCCTGTCAGTCACCTCAGCTACGCCGAGCTTTGGGATCAATTCGACAAGACCGGTCTCAGGCAAAAGCGCGTCACACCTGCTTGGGTTTCAACAAAATAGGGTGCGCCCGCCATCGACGGTCAGTATCTGGCCGGTGATGTAACCGGCATCCTTAATCAAAAAAAGCACGGCTTTGGCAATATCAAGCGGTTCGCCGCTGCGTTTTAAAGCCACCCGTTGCAGTATCTCCAGTTTGGCCGATTCGGATAAATCGTTGTCCGGCCAGAGTATCGCTCCCGGAGCCACGCCGTTGACCCTGACGGCAGGTCCCAGCTCTTTGGCTAAAACCTTGGTCATGGCGGCTAGTCCGGCTTTTGAGATGCTGTACACGGGATAACCGCTTAAGCCCCGTTCGGCATGGATGTCAATAATATTAACGATACAGCCCTGATTATCGGCTAAGGTCTTTGCCAAGGCTTTCGCCAGAAAAAACGGCGCTTTTAAATTACTGCCCAATAACTCATCCCATTGTCGTTCGGTCACATCAGTCATAGCCGTTGGGTAAAAGGATGAGGCGTTATTCACCAGTACATCAATGCCGCCCCAGGTCATGCAGGCTTCCCTGGCAACAGCTTCCAGCTCGGCCATGTTCAGCAAATCGGCCTGCATGATTTTTGCCGAATCGGGGCGATGTTGATTCAGTTCATCGCAAAGCTGATGCGCTTCTGCTGCCGAAGACCGGTAATGCAAAAAAACATTGCAGCCCTCGCTATGCAGCAGCCGCGCACAAGCTGCGCCTATGCGTTTGGCGGCACCGGTAATCAACACATTTTTGGCGTGCCCCTTCATAGTAAAAACGGCGATTTGTCCACGAAAAACACGAAAGACGCCAAGCCGGACGAGGCATGTTGCCACGTCCGAAACGTAAGGCGTTGGTTAAGTGTAACCACTTTGCTCAGGGAGCGCGCAAACGTTAAGAGCGGGGTTGCAAACCCCGCCCCGCATGAAAGTGTAATCACTTTGCTTAGGGAGTGCGCAAACGTTAGGCGCGGGGTTGCAAGCTCCGCCCCGCTTGGCCGGCTGTTCATGGGTTTTGTAGGGGCGACCGGCCGGTCGCCCCTACGGCCAGACTTTTACTTGCCACTTCGTAAACATCTTTGGAAATCGCTTCGGTGGTCATGATTCGTTCCAGTTGCGCTTTCATCAGCGCTTGCCTGCCTTCGTCATATCTTCGCCACGCCGTTAACGCGCCGACCATGCGGGATGCAACCTGCGGGTTCAAGGTGTTCAATGCAATAATTTGGTCGGCGAGAAATTGATAGCCTTGCCCGTTAGACGCGTGAAAATGCAGCGGGTTAGATTGGCTGAATGCGCCGATCAATGACCTGACGCGGTTTGGATTTTTTAAATCAAACGCCGGGTGCTGCATTAACGCCTGCACTGTCGCAAAGGTGTCGGGCATGCTGCCGGAGGCTTGCAGCGCAAACCATTTGTCTATAACCAGCGCTTCCGCTTGCCATTGGTGGTAAAAGCTGTCCAGGCACTGTTGTTTGGCAGGATGCGGGCTATTGGCGATAACCGTTAACGCCGCCATTTGGTCGGTCATGTTCTTAGCGCTGTTAAATTGCTGTTGCGACAATTGGTGAATGTCTTTATTTTCCAGCTTGCTTAAATAACTTAAACAAGTGTTTTTGATGCGTCTGCGGCCGATTGCGCCGGAATCGAATTCCCCGGATTCATCCCGATGATTATTCAGGTATAAAGCCTGGAACTGCGTTTGCAGCTGTTCGGCCAAAGCCAGCGTGACATATTCGCGGGCAGCATGAATGGCTTCTACATCGACAACCTGCATTTGTTCGGCCAGATAGGTTTCCGAAGGCAGGCTTAATAGCAAAGAAAAATACGACAAGTCATCCCATGGTTGCTCCAGCACCTGCTTAAAGGCCGTGATCATAATAGGATTGACATGCATATCTCTGCCGTTTTGCAGGTCGGCAATCAGTCCGGTAATAATTTGTCCGGCCAGTTGCTGCCCGGCTTCCCAGCGATTAAAAGTGTCGCTGTCGTAGCTTAATAAAAACGCCAGCTCATCCAGGCTACGCTCCATTACCAGTTTAACCGGTGCTGAAAAACCTCTTAGAATAGAAACCGCCGGCTGTTCGGCTAAACTTTCAAAGGTAAAGGTCTGCTCTGACTGCGTGAGTTGCAAAATGACTTCATTGCGCGCGTTCCCAAACTCGGGCTTGGGAACGCTGCCTTGCAGCTTGCAAGGTGCGACGGAGCCGTTTCTATTAAGTAACCCTACTGTTACCGGAATATGTAGAGGTTCTTTTACTGTTTGTCCAGGAGTGGGCGGGCAACTTTGGCTTATGGTTAAAGTCAGGGTTTGTGCGGATGGGTCATAGTGCTGTTGAACAGTTAATACCGGTGTTCCGGCTTGGGCGTACCAGCGGCGGAATTGGGTCAAATCAATGTCATTGGCGGCTTCCATCGCATTGACGAAATCATCGCAGGTAACCGCTTGTCCGTCATGACGCTCAAAGTATAAGTCACTGCCTTTGCGAAAGCCTTCCGCGCCAACCAGTGTGTGGATCATGCGTACCACTTCGGCGCCCTTTTCATACACGGTCAAGGTGTAAAAATTGTTGATTTCAATATAGGCGTCAGGGCGTATCGGATGCGCCAACGGCCCCGCGTCTTCGGCAAACTGGCGGGTGCGCAGCATGTTGACATCTTCGATGCGTTTAACGGCCTTGGAGGTGCGGTCGCCGGTAAATTCCTGGTCGCGGAATACCGTAAAGCCTTCTTTGAGGCTGAGCTGGAACCAGTCCCGGCAGGTGATGCGGTTGCCGGACCAGTTATGGAAATATTCATGGCCGATCACGCCTTCGATATGTTCATAATCCGAGTCGGTCGCGGTATCGGGCCGCGCCAGCACAAATTTGGTATTAAATACGTTAAGCCCTTTGTTTTCCATCGCGCCCATGTTGAAGTGGCTGACTGCAACGATCATATATAAATCCAGATCGTATTCGCGTCCGTACACCTGTTCATCCCAGCGCATCGCGTTTTTCAGCGACTGCATGGCGTGACCGCATTTATCCATGTCGTGTTTTTCGACAAAGATTTGCAGGTCGATGTCGCGGCCGGATTGCGTGGTAAAGCGGTCTGCGATGCATTCGAGTTGCCCTGCCACCAGCGCGAACAAATAGCACGGCTTGTTGAACGGGTCTTCCCAGGTCACCCAGTGGCGATTGTCAGGCAACTCTCCTTGAGCGACTTTATTGCCGTTGGATAATAAAACCGGATAACGGTCTTTGTCGCCGACCAAGGTTGTGGTGAACAGGGTCATCACATCGGGCCGATCCAGGAAATAGGCGATTTTCCTGAAGCCTTCCGCCTCGCACTGGGTGCACAGCATACCGTTGGAAAGATATAGTCCCTCCAAAGCGGTGTTGGCTTTCGGGTTGATCGTGTTTTCGATGTTCAGCACAAAACGTTGCTGCTGCGGAACATTGTTAATGATTAACGCATCCTGGGTTTGCAGGTATTGATCTTTGGTTAAGTCATTGCCGTCATCCAGATTTACGCGAATGAGTTTCAGGTTTTCGCCCGATAAGGCCAGTGATGTGTCGCGGGACCGGCTGGCAGGATTACGGCTCAGGGTGAGTCGTGAACTAACCAGGGTGTTTTCATCATCCAGGGTAAAATTTAAGGCAACGCTGTGAATCAGGTATTCGGGGACTGTGTAGTCTTTTAGATAAATGGTTTGTGGATTAGGGTCGCGCATTATTTATACCTGCTGTTGTGATCGGAAGATCTGATGTTTTGGTTGGCGAACAGTGTGATTAATAACCAGGCTGTCAAAAAACAAACGCCGCCGAAGGGAGTGATCATGCCTAGCCAGGTATGATTGAGTAATGCCAGAGCATACAAGCTGCCGGAAAACAGTAAAATGCCCGCGAACATCAGCCACCCGGCCCAGTGCAATAATTTGGAGTCCGGCGCTTGCCGGTGGGTCAGGGCAATGCCTATCAGTCCCAGCGCATGCCACATTTGGTAAGTCACACCGGTTTGGTAGACGGTTAGCATCTCCGGGCTGATGACGGTTTTTAAGCCGTGAGCGCCGAATGCACCCATACCGACACCGATTAATGCGCTTAACGCGCCGAGCAATAAAAAAACCGGTTTCATTATTTTTCCATAAGCCTGGGCATGAGCTGCACCAGATTGCAGGGGCGGGTGCGGTGATCGAGCTGTTCCTTGATCAGGGTATCCCAAGCGGTGCGACAGGCTCCGGATGAGCCGGGCAGGCAAAAGATATAGGTCGCATTGGCGACCCCTGCAATTGCTCTGGACTGGATGGTTGAAGTTTTAATATCCTGATAGGAAAGCATCCTGAAGATTTCGCCAAAACCGTCCAGCATTTTGTCCAGCAACGGCGCAACCGCCTCAGGCGTACCATCCCTGCCGGTTACGCCGGTGCCGCCGGTGCAGATGACGACATTGACGTCATCTGCGGCAATCCAGTTTGAAACAGCCGCCCTGATTTGATAAATGTCATCAGGCACTATTTTTTTTTCGATAACCTGATGTCCTGCATCGGTTACGCGTTCTATTAGCGTTTTGCCGGATACATCATCGGTATCGGTGCGGCTGTCGGAAACGACCAGTATGGCGATGTTTAAAGGGATGAATTGTTTTTCTGTGTTCATTGTCTTCGAAGCGTAGGGGCGACCGGCAGGTCGCCTGAGTAATGCAGTGTGATCTTGGGGTGATCCGGAAAAAAGGGCGGCCTCGGCAACTGCTCCTGCGTTGCTCTACCTCCTGCATCCATGCAGTCGAACCGGTCTCGCCCCTACAAATATGGTTTTATTTTAACACAACGAAGAACCCCTCCTGTCCTCGTTGAATGTTAATTAGCAAAGGGCTGTTCGGATCAACCACCTGCTTTAATTCCTCGATATTACGAACGCGATAGCGATTTGCCGACACGATAACGTCGCCGGGACGCAAGCCTGCGCGCCATGCACCGGAAGCTGTGTCGATTTTTTCAATTAAAACGCCTTCAACCTGACCTTTTAGCGTTGTGCTTAACAGCGCGCCTTGTAACGAATTATGCAGTTGATTTCCTGCCAGCCTCGGCAACTCCTGTTTGCCGATTGTCGCGGTAACCTGCATTTTTTCGCCTCTGCGAAAATACTCCAGGTCGACTTTGTCGCCAATTTGCATTAGGCCGACGATATTGCGTATGTCATGGCTGTTTTTAATGGGGCGGCCATTGGCTGAAACAATAATGTCGCCCGGCTCCAGCCCTGCTTTTGCAGCGGGCGAGTTGCTTTCAACCCGGCTGATCGCGGCGCCTTGTATGTTTTTTAAATTAAATGCCTTGACCAGCTCGGGCGTCAGATCCTGTGTGGTTACGCCCAATAAGCCGCGTCGAACTTCGCCGTGCTTGACCAGCGATTCCTTGATGGTCATGATCATATTGGATGGAATTGCAAAACCGATGCCGACATTACCGCCGGTGGGGGCCAGAATTGCGGTATTCATGCCGACAAGTTCACCACGCAGGTTGACCAGTGCACCGCCTGAATTGCCGGGATTGATTGAGGCGTCGGTCTGGATGAAATCTTCGTAGCCTTCTATGCCAAGGCCGGAACGCCCCAAGGCGCTGACTATGCCCGATGTTACGGTCTGCCCCAAGCCGAACGGATTGCCGATGGCGACAACAAAATCGCCGACTTTCAGCTGTCTGGAATCGGCAATGGGCAACATGGTTAAGTTATCGGCAGGAATCTGAACGATAGCGACATCCGCTTCAGGGTCGGTACCGATCAATTTAGCGGAGAGCTGACGGCCATCATTCAAGGTCACCGTGATGGTGTCCGCCTTGTCGATAACATGGTTGTTGGTTAGAACCAGACCTTGCTTACTGTCGATAATAACGCCGGAGCCCAGGCTGTTTCTTTGCTGCCGCCGCAGTTGCTGGTCGGGTATATTAAAAAATTGGCGAAAAACCGGGCCCTGCATCAGTGGATTCTCACTCACCGTAATATTGGTCGAGGTTGAAATATTAACCACTGCCGGCATGCTGCGTTCAAGCATGGGAGCCAGCGACGGTAATGCCTGTCCCTCTGCGTAAGGCGGTAAAGCGGCCTGTACGGCCGTGGTTATACAAAAATAAATGGATAAAAAAGTTATAAATAACAGCTGCTTTACAGGTTTAGTATTCATCAGGTTTTTCCGTATTTGTGAAACATACATAACCTACAATATATGTGTAAAAATGTTTAATGCAAGGTGTGGTAAAGTAGTTTTTTTAAAAATCAACGTTGTCATTTGACTGTTGTCTTGCTTAGAATATTTAAATGGCTATAGGCGTCAATTCTGAAGATGGGCTGATTATTCGTAAGCTAATCCCGCTCGCAACATTGCCGGGCGCTCGGTTTAATGCGTTATGCGCTGACATGACGGTCGAAGAAATACAAGACGGTTTTTTGTTTAAAAAAGGTGATGTATCCCCCCAACTTGTTTATCTGATAAGTGGCGAGGTTACTCTTCAGGCTGCTGGATTGGTTGTTGAAGTCATTGCTGAAAACAGTGATTCTGCCAAGTTTGCGCTGGCGCATCAGATCCCAAGAAAAATTGATGCAGTCGCGAACGGAAAGGTGCGTTTTTTGCGGCTGGATGCTGATATTGTTAATAATCCACCCTCCCTTGCTTATAAAGAGGACAACAGTTACATGGTCATTGACGAGACAGAAGGCGATCCAGATGACTGGATGACAGCATTATTACGGTCGCCTATTTTTCAACGTCTCCCCCCCGCTAATTTGCAAAAAATCTTAATGAGATTGGAAGCCGTTCATTTCAAAAAAGGTGAAACCATACTCGAACAAGGTGGCACAGGGGACTATTATTATTTGATTAAAAATGGGCAATGCTTATTAACACGTAAGCCGTCACCCAATGCAAAAGAAATTAAATTAGCTCAGCTGGCAAACGGCGATACCTTTGGCGAAGATGCATTGCTTTCCGGCGCACCTAGAAATGTAACCATTACGGCGCTGACGGATATTGTTTTATTGCGGTTGGATAAAAAACAATTTGTATCCTTAATAAAAGAGCCTTCTTTAAAGTTTGTCGATTATGAAAGCATGCAGGAAGCGGTAAAAAAGGGAGCGGTTTTGCTGGATGTCCGCTCGCAGGATGATTATGAAAATCGTCATCTTGAGGGCAGTATCAATGCGCCTTTTTTTTCCTTGAGAATGCAGCTTAAGACAATGAGCCATGAAAAGCCTGTCGTTGTTGTTTGTCAGGATGGTAAGGCCAGTGAAGCCGCCGCATTTTTATTGCTCAGGCATAAAATTGATGCAATGATTTTGAGTGGCGGCATGGAAAGCCTTATGCCCGCTCCCGGCGGGCTTGCGGCATCCACACCATCCCTGGCGATCGCCGCACCTGTTCCCGACAGGCTTGCGGCATACACGCCATCCCTGGCGATAAAGTCGAATATTACGCCTGAATCGGAAAATGAAACCCCTCTTTCCAGTAAGAATGTTCTGGAAAGTAATGACAGGAAACGCCCCGCCGATAATTCGACGACTGCCGCCACTACCAGTATCTTGGAAGATCAGGTAAAAGCTCTTAAATTTGAAAATGAAGCCCTCAAAAATACCAACCAACAGCTCAATGATAAGTGCATGAAACTGGAATTTGACAAGCAACATGCTGAAAAGCAATGCCGAATACTGCATAAGCAGATGGAGAAGCTAACCCAGGTACTGGATAAGCTAAAAGGAGGGTAGGTCAAGTCGCCCGCAGGGCATAAAAGCGTGAGTGTAACCCGACAGTCAGATTTGCAGATGCCGGGTTACGATATGCCGGGTTTGTGCCCATGGAGCAATTGCCGACGACTGCATGGATGCAGGAGGTAGAGCAATTGCCGAGAGCGCCAAAAGCAGGCGCTTTAGGAACGCAAACCGAAAAGAAGTTTTTAAAACCAAATAATTATTTGATTTTTGCTTCTTTGTAAATAACGTGTTTACGAACAACAGGATCAAATTTTTTGATCTCCATTTTTTCGGGCATTGTTCGTTTGTTTTTTGTTGTTGTGTAAAAGTGCCCGGTTCCTTCGGTCGAAATCAGTTTAATTTTATCGCGCATTTTTCTATCCTCTTAAGAGTTATCGCCGGATTTACGCAAATCCGCAAGAACGGCATCAATACCTTTCTTGTCAATGATGCGCATGCCTTTGGTGGAAATTCTGAGGCGAACCCAGCGGTTTTCGCTCTCTACCCAGAATCTGTGGTGTTGCAGATTCGGACAAAAGCGTCTTTTAGTTCTGTTATTAGCGTGTGAAACGTTGTTACCTGTAACCGGGCGTTTACCTGTTACTTGACATACTCTGGACATGATTAACCCCTAATGCGTGCCTAAATTCAAAAGTTAGCCGAGCTTTATACCAAAAAATCTTTTCAAGGTAAATAACAATCTATAAAATGGGTAAGATGAAGGGTACAAGGCGAAAGGTTAAAGGCGCATATTTTTAGCCTTGCGCCTTTAGCCTTGCGCCTTGCACCTAACGTACTTATCAGGAAAAAATAATGCCCATTAAGCTCGGCATGGTCATGGATTCCATCGACCATATCAACATAAAAAAAGACACCAGTTTTGCAATGTTACTTGAAGCGCAGGCCAGAGGCTGGGATCTGCATTATATGGAACTCAATGACTTGTTCCTCCGAAACGGCAGGGCTTATGCCAGGACGCGGATGATTAAAGTTCAGCGGGATGAAAAAAATTGGTACGGGTTTACGGCGGAGCAGGACATTCCTCTGGATGAGCTGGATGTGATTATGATGCGCAAGGATCCGCCTTTCGATCAGGAATATATTTATGCAACCTACTTGCTGGAACGCGCGGAAAGTATGGGAGTTTATGTGATCAACAAACCGCAGTCGTTGCGGGATGCCAATGAAAAGCTTTTTACCGCGTGGTTTCCGCAGTGCTGCGCGGAAACCCTGGTTGCCAGAGAGCCCGCCAGAATCAGGAGTTTTTTACTGGAGCAGGGCGAAATAATTTTAAAGCCGCTGGATGGCATGGGCGGCACCTCTATTTTCCATTTGCGTCAGGGCGATCCCAATCTTAGCGTGATTTTGGAAACCATGACCCAATACAACAGCCGCTATGTGATGGCGCAAAAATACTTGCCGCAAATTGTAGACGGCGATAAACGTATATTGCTGGTTAATGGCGAAGTCATACCGTATGCTCTGGCGCGCATCCCTGCCCAGGGCGAAACCCGCGGCAATCTGGCGGCGGGCGGGCGTGCCGAAGGCCGTCCATTAACCGAACGGGATCGCTGGATTGCCGGCCAGGTCGGGCCTACATTACGGGACAAAGGCCTGATTTTTGTCGGCATTGATGTGATTGGCGATACGCTGACCGAAATTAATGTCACCAGTCCGACTTGCGTTCAGGAATTGGATCGCCAGTTTGGATTGAATATTTGCGGTCAATTAATGGATCATATTGAAACGACCCTGCAATGAGAACAAATCAGGTAATGTTTGAACCACCTGCGCCGCTGTCTAATAATGATTCGTTATTGATCGCCTTATTTTTAGCGGCCGTAATTCATGTTGTGATCGGACTGGGGGTTAATTTCACCGTGCCGCAGCCGGAGCAAGTCAGCCGTTCTATTGATATTACCTTGGTCAATATGCCGGCCAAAAAAGCGCCTGAAAAGGCGCAATTGTTGGCACAGGAAAATCAGATCGGTGCGGGGGAACAAAGCAAGAAGCCGGAGCCGCCTCCGCAACAACAGCCCAGCCAAGGCAATAGCCCGGCCAAGCAGGTAAAAAAGAGCGAGCCCGAACACAGTGAGCCCAAAGCGGCGAGAAAACTGATCACCCAGAAAAAAGCGGAAAAAAAGATCGTTACCGCAAGCAAGCCGGATACCGGTCAGCATACTGAAAAACACCCGCAATTGACGGCGGAGATGCTACAGCAACAAATTGCACAATTGGGTACTGAAATCAGGCTCAATCAGCAGACTGCCGAGCAAACCAAGATAAAATTTGTTGACTCGGTGAGCGCCCATAAATACGTTGCAGCCCAATACATGAAAGATTGGGAAGATAAAGTGGAGCGTACCGGCAATCTTAATTATCCTGAAGCAGCGACCAAGAAAAACTTTTCCGGCACCTTAACCATGGATGTCGGAATTAAAGCAGACGGCAGTATTTACAGCATACGCATCAACCAGTCTTCGGGAAATCCTGCATTGGATGAGGCGGCTAAAAGAATTGTCCGGATGAGTGCGCCATTTGCACCATTACCCGCAGAGTTGCGAAAAGAGCTTGATGTTCTGGTGATTACCCGGGTTTGGAAGTTTTCCGATGAATCAGGCATGACCACACGATAAACAGTAACGTAGGCCGGAATAAGACCACCCAAGCGGTAGCGCTGGGTGGGCGTTTCCGGCGATTTGCGCGGTGTGCGCCGGAAACACCTGTTTTCGCTTCCGCTCAAACAGGCTTATTCCGGCCTGCGAGGCTGGTGATCACCCGGGTTTGGAAGATCAGGCATGACCACACGATAAACAGTAACGTAGGCCGGAATAGACCACCCAAGCGGTAGCGCTGGGTGGGCGTTTCCGGCGATTTGCGCGGTGTGCGCCGGAAACACCTGTTTTCGCTTCCGCTCAAACAGGCTTATTCCGGCCT
>JAURZV010000020.1 GCA_030653175.1 Methylobacter sp. | reverse complement strand
GGATTATGCCTCACTAAAAATACTAAGTCATTGAAATATATATAAACTATTTTTTATAACGAAAAGCAATAAAAAATTAATTTATTTTAAAATCAATATGTTATGTGGCTGTGATTTTTAAATCCGACAGCCTCCTAGGGCATGGGGAACAATTTCCCGTTGGATAAGGCCGCTGGATAGTGAACGATAGTTAATCTTTAATGCTTGATTATTGTAGATTGCCTGAGTGATACAGGCCAGAATATCACTAGAAGGCAGGTTAAGTTGTGTTGGTGCTTCAGCCGGAACAAAGACAGGGTTGGTAGTGACAAAATCATCACCGAAGCCATACAGCAAAGCGGCTAATGCCTGATTACTGCCGTAATTAAACAAAGGCCTAAAGCCTTCGCGCTGAATGTAGGATTTGGCTTTAGTGTCATACTCCAGATTTTTCGGTGCCAGTTCTTTATAGAGTGTGATATCACGTGTCGCAGCCGCCTCTTTAATGCCAAAGCGAGACTCAAGATCATACCGATTAACTGTACCCAAAAAATAGAGTCTAAAGTCTATATGAAATAGACGCTCTCTTTGAGTTTGATTGATGCTTGAAAGCTGTGGATGGATCATTTATGTTAGACTTTAGGCAAGATAGACGAAAAGTTTATCTCATTAAATGCAGATCAATTTTATGACCACCGCCAAAATAATGCAAGGTATGATTTTTAGGCTTTGTCGATAGACTACTTTTGTCCAGCATATCGTGTCAGCAAACGACTATTTAGAAAATCAAAAGCTGATTCCACCTCTGTTTCCATGATCAAAATGGGCAGGTTCGATGTCTTATGGTTTTATGTCAAAAAAACCATTTTAGCCTGGCTTGAGCGATACCGGAGCTTCAAAAAAACGATGCTCTGATATGGTGATATATTGGATGTTTGTCATATAGTTAAACGAGCAGTTATTAAATTAACCGTGAAACATTCGTTTTACGGTTAAGGAAATTTCAGTACCAATTTCATTCGGGAGTACATCCTGTTCGGGTATATGTACAAAAGTATTGCACAGCCCCATAGAAATCTGGAAAAACTTTCGCATAACTACTTACGCACGGAATGCCAGCAAACAGGTAATTAAAAGCTTTTATTCACCACGAAGACACGAAGAAATAAAACTTCGTGTCCTTCGTGTCTTCGTGGTGATAATCTTTTTAAGTTTTTTAACCTGTTATTAATGAGAAGTTACATTAATTCAATCAAAATCAATTTATCGAGTGTATGGGTGCAGGAGGTAGAGTAGAGTAGAGTATTGATGGACAGATATTTGCTCCTCGGTAATTGCCCCTACTCTGGACATCCATGACCTTATGCAATATCTATATTTACCGTATTCATGTGGATTATGTAGTCGTCAGCGTTTAATCCCTGCATCTGTTCGATTAGGTTAGACGCCACGGGCTTGATCAGAGCCACCGTTGCTGGATGGAGGAGTACGCTGTCTTCCACGTCGACCATAGTTGTTGCTACGTCTTTTATTACGTGCCTTTACCCGTTTTATATCCAGTTTATGTTGCTTAATTTCTACCGACTTTAAATGCAGAAATATATCTTGCGGCATTTCATCCGGCAACTCAACAAGCGTGTAATCACCCTGAATATTAATATTGTTAATATTGTTTTTGTCGACTCCAGACTCTTCAATCAATATTTTTTTAAGCTCTTCCAACGTAACCTGATGTTTACTCCCCACATCCAATCGATAGCGAACCATTTTAATGCTTGTCTGAACTATAACTGTTCCCGCCAGCCTCCCGTCGGCAACTACTCCTGCGTCGCCTAAAGCGCCTACTTTTGGTGCTCTTTCCCTGCGTCGCTCTACCTCCCCCATCCTTGGGGTCGTACCGCCTGCATCCATGCAGTCATATTTATTATTGGTGATCATTCCGATATCGAAGGGCTAACTGCGCCGCACTGTTTCAAAGTCTATCTTGATAAATTTCTACAAAAGCCTCGTCGCGCAATCTGCGCACCCAGAGCTCTGTTTCTTCTTCGATTTTCCGCTTACGAATAGCCTCTCTCACCAGGTTCTTTTTAAACTCATTACTGTCGTCCTTATTTTCCCGGCCTAAGACTTGAATGATGTGCCAGCCGAACTGCGTCTGTACAGGTTCGCTCACTTCGTTAATGCCGAGTTTCACCATGGCTTCTTCAAACGGTTTAACCAAATCGCCGGGACTGACCCAGTCAAGTAAACCACCTTTTAATGCCGAACCTTTATCATCTGAATGCGCCCGTGCCAATGCAGCAAAATCATCACCATCAGCAATGCGGACTTTTAATGCCTGCAAACGTTTATTTGCCTCGGCATCATCAACCAACTCATTGGTTTTTATTAAAATATGCCGAACTTTGGTTTTGATAATCATATGATTGTCCGTGCCTTTTAGCTCTAACATTTTAATAATATGAAAACCGCTCGGACTGCGTATGGGTTCGGACACATCGCCCTGCTTCATTTGCCTGATTTCATTAACAAACAAGGTTGGTATTTCACTTAGGGTGCGCCAGCCCAGATCGCCGCCCTTTAGAGCATTCGCGTCATTCGAATCGCTTATCGCTGTTTGAGTAAAATCTTGCCCTACCCGCAGTTTCTTGACAAGATCATCGGCTTTACTCATCGCTTTTTGTATTTCTGTCGATGATGCGCCTTCTTTAACTGCAATTAATATATGACCCAGATGATACTGCGTAGACTCTTCGCCGATTTTATCCTGAGTTTCCATGTAGTGCTCAACCTCCCGGTCAGTCACCTTAATGCGTCCGCCTATTTCTCTGCCGCGTAATTGGTTAATAATGATTTCATTGCGCATATTATCCAAAAAGCTTTGATAGCTAATGCCCTGCCCTTCCAGCTCCGCCCTGAATTGATCCAAATCCATATTATTTCTTCGGGCTATATCTGCGGCCGAACTGTTGAGCATTTCTTCGCTGACAGTAATCCCGGCTTTTTCCGCTAACTGCCGCTGGAGTTTATCAACAATCATTTTCTCCAGTACTTGCTTACGCAGCACATAAACAGGCGGAACTGCGGCGTTACTTTGCTGTATTCTTTGTTCAATAGCCGTCACTTCTTTTTGTAATTCACGCTCAAGGATAACGTCATCTTCAACCACAGCGATGATGGTATCAAGAATTTCAGCGTGAACTAAAAAGCTGCCGAACAATAAATTACACAGCAGCACGATTACAATGGTTCTTTTCATGTTTTCTTGCTTAATCATCTTTCGGTGCCCGATAACCATAAATTTGCTGTTCAAAGAACTGATCCAGTTTTTCCCCAATACCGGTCAATCCCTTAAGTTCTATCTGAAGAAATACGCCTGTCTGACTTATACCGGTAGCATCGATGGCAAGGGAGTTCTGAATATTTGGGTTTGTATTAAGATTTATACTGTTAATCCAGCGCCGTCCAATAACACGAAAACGCCAGCAACAATTTTCTTTTTCCACACCAAAAAAACTTTCCTGAGTTGAATTATTCAGCAATGAATACGTCCAACGCCCAACCGCAGACCAATCGTTATAAACCGGCCAGTGAAAGGAAACGTCGCTTTGAATAATGTCAAAAGTTCTTGCCCCCGATAAGTCAGGATAAATTGTATTTTTTCTATAACGGTAGCCCATATTAACAATCTCACCAGGCTCATTAATATAATGGAGCATGGCGCTGTGCCTGACAAATTCGTTCAGATGCGGATTCCATTGCGTCCCGGAGCTTACCGAAACATGATCCGTCAGTCCTGCATTGAGATCAGCTACCAGATTTGACAATTTATCGGTATCAGGAAAATAGCCCGGCAAAGTTTCCTGGAAGCCAGGATAAATAACTTTTCTATCCTGAAAATAAACAATCTGGCCCACACTGAGCTTTAGCTTTTCCGTGCCGGATTTAGCATCGACCAAGCGCGTTGTCAAGGCGGCCGTTAGCTGATTAGCATCCCCTACCCTATCCGGGCCGCTAAAGCGGTTTTCCAAAAACATGCTATTAAAAGAAAAATCATTCGGCGCAGTATCGAATATAGGAATATTGTCTTGAACTGCCTTGGGTACGTACAAATAAAACAATCTGGGCTCAAGGGTATGCAGATAAGATCTGTTGAAAATATTCATGTCCTTTTCCAGATACAAACCGCTATCCGTAGAAAAGACAGGCAGAGTTCTTGATATGGTATCCGAGGCTAATGTGGCGCCTCCTTTTGGATCGCTTAGCAAATACTGGGTATGTTGTAAAGAGATTTTAGGCGTTAAAAAAGTGCTGGCGGTTTGCATTGGAAAAGTGACTGACGGCCTGACATTGGCTCGCTGCCCATTCAATATTGTATCATGCTGAAAATGCACATATTCAGCATCCATCACTGTATTCAACGGCATAAAATTAAATGAATGATTTAAATTCAAGTTAACTTGCGGCAACCTCCGATACGGCAATCCCTCATCCGTTATCGCTTTATCAATCGATTGATAATTATCAACATGGCCTGTTAAAGAAACACCCTTATTTACATAACCCAGATTAGCTTGACTTAAAAGAAAACTACTGTAAGTAGACATGCTAAGTGCATTACCCAAGTCAGAGAAATAATCTTTATCCGACACAGTGTTCAAATCCATGTTTGAATTAATATGGGATGTAAATTGGGTAGTATTCTTAATCGCTGCCAAATACCGGGACTTATCACGAAGACTGTCATGAGGCATAAATTCCAGATCCGCCGTTCCTCTTGTCATCTCTGTTAAATAGCCAAAATTCCCACCCAGTACGGCCCCTCTTTTTGCAAGATACCGTGGTCGGAAAGTGGCATCATAATTGGGAGCTATATTCCAATAATAGGGTGTTGACAGACTAATCCCACCCCGTTGCGTATTGCCGAATGAAGGTGCAAGAAAACCGGAAAGCCGTCTGTCGTCTATCGGGAAAGAAAGATAAGGCGAGTAAAACACAGGCGTACCTTTAAACTCAAGCCAGGCATTTTTAGCGGAGCCTTTACCGCTAATTTTATTCATCTTCAGCTCACTCGCATGCACAACCCAGTCCTGATTGCCGGGACGACAGCTGGTATAAGCAACGCCTTTATATCGAGACAGGGAACTACTCTCCCGGTAAATCGTTTTCGCCCGACCTCTGAGCGGCGTAGCCGGAGATATAAACAGGGCTTCCCGGAGGCGTGCCTGATCGGAGGCCAAGTTAAGGGATGCCGACTCACCGTGCAACGCCAATTCATCTTCGCTGTAATAGACACTGCCCTGTAAATCCAATGTCTCGGAAACAGTGTCGTAAGTCGCTTTATTAGAGACTGAACGCTGATCCGCCCGGGTCATTTCAACATTACCGGTATAACTGTAGATTTCATTCTCGAATATTTCTGCATAATCGGAATCGATATCCAGAGGAGATACATCCCTCAAATCCTTTTCAGACACAAAGCCGGGCTTTTTGCCATCAGGCGCTGTGCAGCTTTGCCAGGGATCATATTTCAATTGTGATTTAAGATTGCTAAAAGTTAGCTCTTCATTATGGTCAAATGCCGGAGTAAGAAAACTCATGCCGGGTTCAGAGGTTTCAACAACCCGCGTCTGCCCTTTAGGATCGGCGCCAGCCAACTTACAATCCCAGTTTTTATCTGTGGCCTTGGCATCGCAAGTCCAACCTGGACGATTAGCTTCAGTTTGCAGTGTTTTTTTATCGCCAGGGATGGTGTGTATGCCGCAAGACTGCCGGGAGCAGTCGCGGTTTGAATTGGAATCGGCCGAAGGCGGAGCGATTGGCTTAGCCTCCACGCTAATTTGTTGGGTGTCTTTATCCGTCCTGGTGCTGACGGGGAGTTTAGGCGCGCCAAGCTCCGCCTCAGCTTTCTCAGCAGGGACGGAATGCTGGGACTCGGCAGCCCCAACCGGACCGCGATCAGGCTCAGCTACGATCGGCTGGGCACTTTCAACGGCCTTTGTGGGCGCTGGCTGTATGTCTTTGACGGGGCTCTCCTGAGCATTGCCGAAGGGTTCAGTGCCGGCAGGTACCTTTGCCTCGCTGGTTTTCTCCGCAGGTTTTTTATCGCCTACACAAACCCACTCTTTGCTATCCTTATTTTGTGCGCAATTCCAGATTGCTTCGTTGGCAATGCTGACAGGTGCATATATAGAGGGTAAAAAAAACAGTATTAAACGGCGGCGCATAGGTAATATCAAGTTTAGTAGCGTAGTGAATCATAAATCGAATAAAATGCCGGACGTTAATTTTACCTTACTACCCCTACATTATACTAATCTATCCTATCATCATGATGCCTGAAGACTTAAGAACGATATCGATGTTCGACTGGCTTGAAAACGATTTATTGCTCACCATCACTGCATGTGCCCCCGCTTCCAGCGATGCCAGCTTTCGGCGTTACTTTAGAGTCCGGACTTCAGGCTACTGTATGGCCGCGACTGCTCCGGGCAGTCTTGCGGCATTTCCTCCATCCATGGAGGTCAGATCAGGGGGTACGGCCCCATGGATGGGGGAGGTGGAATCGCGTCTGGAACAGCGATCGAGAGCAACGCAGGGAGCAGTTGCCGTGCAACAATTTATTGTCATGGATGCCCCGCCGATCAAAGAAAATATTGAACCCTTCATTAGAATTGCCAAGCTACTGACGCAGTCTCAGATTAACGTCCCGACCATTTTTCAACAAAACCTGACTGACGGATTTTTACTATTGGAGGATTTCGGTAGCCAGTGTTTTTTGGATCAACTTAATGAAGCCACTGCCGCCGATTTATATCAAACCGCGTTCGACAGCTTATTCAAACTGCAAACCCAAACACCTGTACAAAACTCCGGATTGCCCGGCTATGACGAGCCGCTCCTGCACAGAGAATTGGCTATTTTCGACGAATGGTTTTTAGGACAATTACTGGACATTCAAATCCCCGCACCTGTTTGGGAGACAGTCTGCGCCATTCTCACAGCATCGGCTCTGGAGCAGCCCAGCACCTGCGTACACCGGGATTACCATTCCCGCAACCTGATGGTTTTAGACAGCGACTCACCCGGAGTCATCGATTTTCAGGATGCTGTCATCGGCCCGATCACCTACGATCTGGTGTCGTTATTGCGCGATTGCTATATCGCCTGGCCTGAACAACAGGTTGAGCAATGGAGACTTAACTATTTTGAGCGGCTCCAACGGGCAGGTCTCATTAATTGCAACGAGGCCCAGTTTAACCGTTGGTTCGACCTGATGGGACTACAGCGCCACCTTAAAGCCATTGGCATTTTTTCCCGCTTGCACTTGAGAGACGGCAAATCCAACTATCTTGACGACATACCGCGCACCTTGAACTATGTCACCGCTGTTTGTGCGGCTTATCCTGAACTTGCCGAGTTCAATGACTTCCTGCTCGACCATGTGTTGCCTGCATACGGCAATCAGAGCATCATGCGTTGCCCCACTGCCGTATGAAAGCCATGATTTTAGCGGCAGGGCGCGGCGAAAGAATGCGCCCGCTAACCGACCGCACCCCGAAGCCCCTGCTTCAAGCTGCCGGAAAACCCCTGATCGAATATACGATTAAACAACTGGTCGCAGCCGGCTTTAATGATATAGTCATCAATCATGCCCATCTGGGATTGCAAATAGAAAACCGGCTGGGTAACGGCAACCAGTTTGGCGCAAACATAAGCTATTCACCCGAAGGCGAACAAGCGCTGGAAACGGCGGGCGGCATTATTAATGCCCTGCCTTTATTAGGCGACGAGGTGTTTTTGGTGGTCAATGGCGATATAGCCACAGACTTTCCTTTTGCCGAACTCAAAAATCTGACCGTTGATTTGGCTCATCTGGTTCTGGTCGATAATCCGGCGCATAATGCACGGGGTGACTTTGGCCTGGATAATACCGGATTGGTCGTTTCAAACAGCACTGAACAACTCACCTTTAGCGGTATCGGACTTTATCGCCCTGAACTGTTCAGCAACATACCCGCCGGACCCGGCAAACTGGGGCCTTTGTTACGCCAGGCCATAGCAAGCGGCCGGGTTTCAGGGCAAAAAATGGACGGCTTCTGGATGGACATAGGTACACCGGAGCGCTTACAAGAACTGGATTTTTATTACGCACAATTAAAGGTAAAGATCATGACTGACCCTATTTACAAAAAGATAGACTTGTCCGGCTCGTCAGCCGTCGGCATGCAGGAAGCTATCGTAGGCGTAGGCCGGAATAAGACTGACCAAGCGTAGCGCAGGTCGGGCGTTTCCGGCTTGTCGTGCAGTAGCGCCGGAAAATCGGGTTCGCTTTTGCTCAAACAGGCTTATTCCGGCCTACAAAACTGGATTTTTATTACACTCAACAAAGGTAAAGATCATGACTGACCCTATTTACAAAAAAATAGAACTGACCGGTTCATCAGCCGTCGGCATGCAGGAAGCTATCGAAAATGCCATCAGCAAGGCATCAAAAACCATCCATGACATGCGCTGGTTTGAAGTTATCGAAACCCGGGGCCACATAGAAAACGGCAAAATCGCACACTGGCAGGTCACCGTTAAAGTCGGCTTTGCTCTGACAGAATAAAAGCATTGCCTTCAATTACTCGTGAATAAGCTACCGGACAAAAGCGGCAATACCGTATGGCACCGCGCCACCGTAACGCGGCAACGCCACGAACAAAAAAATGCGCATAAATCGGTAGTCCTCTGGTTTACCGGCTTCTCCGGATCCGGCAAATCGACGCCGGCCCATGCCGTAGAAGAACAACTATATCAAAGCGGTTTAAATACTTTTGTCTTGGACGGCGATATCGCCAGGGATGGTGTGTATGCCGCAAGCCCGCAGGGAGCGAGCGCGGCGAATGTGCGTCACGGCTTGTGCAGCGACCTGAGCTTTAGCGATACAGACCGCAAGGAAAACATCCGCCGCATCAGTGAAACAGCCAAACTGCTGCTTGAAGCGGGCGTAATAACACTTACCGCGTTTATCTCGCCGTTTAAAGCGGAACGCGCCACGGCAAGAAGCCTGATGCCGCACGGCGATTTTATTGAAATTCACTGTTTTTGTCCGTTAACGGTTTGCGAGCAACGGGATGACAAAGGACTGTATAAAAAAGCGCGGCTAGGCGAAATAAAAGACTTTACCGGCATATCCTCGTCTTATGAAGAACCGGAAAACCCGGATTTAAAAATCGACACCTATCAGCTTACACTCGAAGAAAGCGTGCAACAGGTCATATCGCTATTACGCGATCGAAACATCCTGCACACCCCGACAATTGTTCGTACACTCATGCAGTCGACGATATAAATCATGCATTTCGATGTCTTCAATGGCGATGCAGACGGTATCTGCGCCCTGCTCCAACTGCGTCTGGATCGACCGCTGACATCGCAGCTCATTACCGGCATTAAACGCGATATACAATTACTGGATAAATTTAACGTAAGCTCAGGCGACCACATCACGGTGCTGGATATTTCCCTGCAAAAAAACAGTGCTAGGGTTAATGAGTTTTTAAGCCAGGGAGCTCATATTTTTTATGTCGATCACCACCAACCCGGCGATATTCCCAAACACCCCCATCTAAAAACGCTGATCAATACCGACAGCGCGATCTGCACCAGCCTGCTGGTCAATCAGTACCTGCATGGAAAATACCCGTTATGGGCAATAACAGCGGCCTTTGGCGACAATTTAAACCATAGCGCCGAACAACTGGCTGCCACCCTGAGCCTGAACCGAACAGAACTTGAGACCCTGAAAAACCTGGGCATCTACATCAATTATAACGGGTACGGCGGCTGCATTGACGACCTGCATTTTGCCCCCGACAAACTGTATCGGGAAATGGCCGGATTCCAATCCCCTTTTGACTTTATCAGCGGCAATCATGACATCTTTACGCAACTGGAACAGGGCTATCAAGAAGACATGGCAAATGTCCAACGCCTTGCCCCGGAATACCAAAGCGACGCTGTCGCCGTGTTCATCCTGCCCGATACCGCCTGGGCAAGGCGTGTTAACGGCGTATTCGGGAATTTTATGGCCAACCTTAATCCGATCAGAGCCCATGCTGTAATCACCCATAACAAGGACAACGATTATCAGGTTGGCGTCAGAGCCCCCCTATGTAATAAAACCGGCGCTGACGAACTGTGTTCCGCCTTTCCAACCGGCGGCGGACGCAAAGCCGCGGCAGGCATCAATCATTTGCCCGGCGACAAGCTAAATATTTTTATCAAGAAATTTGAGGATTTTTATTCATAAAGTAGCTGGTACAATGCGAGAAAACGGTTTGCCTGAACATTTCCGTTTTAAATTAAACTAAGCCCCAGCCTAGTCGTCACTCAAAATCGCAGGAACCACACGCATGAACTCACTGACCCATCAACCCCAGCCTGACTTATCCACCCCGAATCGACTGGAAGAATTACAACACATCAACCTGCAACTTGCGGCGCTGGGGCAACCAACTTGCGAAGTGGAAAACGATCCGCAATACCTTAAAATTGCAGGCGGCTTGTTAAAAAACTATTCCCAACAACGTCGTCTGTTAGCGCTGGCCAAATACCGTTGCCCGGCCGATCAACGTATACAGGATTTTCTTAACGGTTACTTGACTGAAAACGGCATAGAAGGGGCTGTCAGCTTGCCGGGCGAAACCTTTGTGCTGGAACAAAAAGGATTGGCAAGGGAATTATCTCTGCCTTTCCAGCATAACGAATTTCATTCTGCTTATGTTGATTCCTACCGGATTCAGCAAGGTGTGTTGCATAACCCGAAAAATGACCGGCGCACCACCAAAGGCGTATTCCATATTGCCGCCGGCGGTCTTCCGGTTCCGGCTGATAAAAATGAAGTACCGGTACCGGCTTACGCGGCGCTGCTCCATACAGCCCTGATGCCTTCGGCCGACCTTTTGTGCCTGCCCTTTACCAGCGCCCAACAAAACTCCGCAAAGCTCTGGGTATCATCACTGATGAGACCTATCGTGTGCCCGGAAATTTCCGCCGCCATGCCGGTCAAAACCATGGAAGTCCGGTTTTTTGCGCCCGGCGGACTGGTCGCCAACCTGGATTTCGTTGAATCCATTTTCGGCAATGCAGGCGACCCGTTCCTGCCCGAGAACGATGCCGCATTGGATATAAACCACTGGACCGGACACACCGGCTGCATAATTCTTGCGCCGCACCTGGTTCATTGCCGCAAACAGGCTCTGGGCCTGCCGCATTTTGACGATGCGACCGAGCGTCAGCGCAAAGACGGCATGTGCTGGCAAAGCGAGGATGAACTTTATAATAACGGCCAGCCCTTTAAACTGGTGTGCCGCAACATGCAGGGGGTTATTGTTACCATCATTGCCGACAACTATTTCGGCTACAGCAAAAAGGAAATCAAATCCCATATCAGCTATTCAGCCAATCTGTACGGCGGTGCTGAAGAAGAGCACTCAGGAGGCGCGCTGGCTTTCCCGAGAGTCATTCTGGGCGAAATATTTTTGCCGCATATTTCCTATATCGGCGAGCATTATTCTTTCGATAAAGTCTGTAAGCAGTTGGCGTCTACGATAGAACCTAAAGAGCAAGGTTACGCTGTTGACAAGAACTATCCCGACATTATTTATATTCCCCATACGGCAAAATTCAACATTCAGCAGCAACAAATCAGCTGGACGCATAACAGGCAATTGCAAACGCTTAAATTGCTGTTCAACCACACCTATGTCTATCCCAACGGCTTTAAAATCCACATGGAACGCCACCCTCATGCACCCAGCTGGCGCTTGATCGGCACCCATCAGGAAGGCACCTTTTGTCATAAGCCAAGTACCGTGTCAGGAGGCGGCAAGTCGGAGATTTCCAAATCGATTGCCGGAGCTATTATTTCCGGCGCAGTTTTTGTCGATGATTTCGACAAAGACATGGATATAGTCACCACTATATTCGAACACGATTATTCCACCCGGTTTCGCGACCCGGCCTTGCATGGCCTCGACCAACGCCGCCTGCTCAGCAATGAACGAACCCTGGGCTCGGTCATAAAACTGCTGACGCCGTCTGAAACCGAATTTTCGGACGCCCATAACCAGTGGCTGGCAACAATACCCCAGCATATATTGGCAGTGGCGCTGATGATCAAACGTTTTTACAAGGAAGAATGGAGTTCAGACTGGAGAAAATATTTCTCCGTCGATATGGTCAACAGTCATCCCGGTAACGAACTGAAGTTCCAAGGCCGCAAACTGATCGCCAGCTACCTGCGCGTAGGTTTTGACGAAAAAGGCGCGTGGCGGGTTTTCAAACTGCGCCAGGATTTTATCGCCTCGGCCAAAGTCCAGATGGAAGATGACATTTCCGCGTCCACCGTCGTACCGGTGCGTTATCTTACCGGACTTAATCCCGATTATAAAAACCCCAGCGTCAAACTGGTCGATAACTGCGAACAAAGTTTCTTTCAGCGTCCTGATGATGCGGTTCACCGGGGCACCGATTTACAAACCGAGCTGGATTTTTCGGGCACCGATAATTTCATCTCCAATTTTCAGCCGCTCACCCCGCAAGACGCCCGCGAGTTCATGGAAGACGTCATACACTTCGACGAATTCAGCGAACCGATGCAAAACGTCATCCGCCAGGCAGTCAACGGCATAGACGGCGAATACTTCGTATCATCGGCACATCCCCGCCTGGTTGACGGAAAACCCAGCCTCAACGTTCGCTATCTGCAACTTCGCCCTGACATAGCCAACCCGAAAATGCGCTATATCGCTGAACTGTCCACCCGTCTGGCACGGGGTCTTGATGTCGATCAAACCGTTTATTTCCCGGTTAACGCAGTATTGACAGGGCGACGCAACAACCCTGCCGACCTGGAGGCAGGCATCCGGCCGCTGGCTATCTATAATCCGATCCATTACCAGGAATTGCCTGAGCTGTTTATGGATTTTATTTGCAGCCTGACCGGAAAATCGCCCTCCACCACCGGCGCAGGTTCCGAAGGCGCGTTGACCAAAGGCCCGTTCAATGCCTTATCCACCACCGCCGACCTGAATACCGCACTGGTTTCGTTCATATTATGCGGCTATGACGGCTTTTCCACGGCGGCGGGCTTTATAGGTTCCAAGCGCCAAATCGATCATGACATCAGCCTGCTGATCCCGGAAATCTGGTCACGCTTGCCGGTAGCCGAGCGCGATCCGCAGTATTTGATTGCAAAAGGACAACTGGAAAAACTGGAAGATTTTGAATACGAAGGTCGTACCGTATTTCAAAGCCGACTGGGCTATCGCATTACCGAACGGTTTGTGCATACCAATTTCGGTAAGATGTTCGATTACCCGACGGCGGTATTCGACGATGCCATGTTGAAACCGGAAACACAGGATCTGCCCAGCTATGTTGACGGCATCGACAATGTGTATGAAGCTCAGCAACGGGTAGCGCACCTGTATTTTCAGGACGGTTCCATCAATGATGCCTGCCCGCCCCTGAAAGCGCTGCTGCATATTATGGCCGACGGACACTATGCAGGCCAATCCATTAGCGATCCGGCCATTCGCGCGATGTTCACCCGCGACTATTTACTGCAAAGCGACTGGTATCAACAGCGCCTTGAAATCAAACAGCAACGCGACAGCGAGCTTTGGCAACAACACAAGGCTTATATCCAGCAGCAATTGACTGCAACGGAACAGCATGATTCATCACAGGCTGTCCTTGCCTGTGCTCCTTCGGATGCTTTGTGCGCCAATCCGCTCCCGGCGGATTGGTCAGCCAACCGAGCCGAGTTAAACCAAAAACTCGAATCAGCTGAACGCATGTTGGCCGAGATCAACAATCCGGCTTATCTGCAACAGCTGCAAGGGACTTTAGGGGCGGATTGGGTGCATCATTCGTAGGCCGGAATAAGCCGGTTCGAGCGACAGCGAGAACCGGCGTTTCCGGCAAATTTGTATGGAACGCCCGACCAATGCGACTAAAGCCGCCCACGCAAAATAGATGAAAAACACCGTGCTCGGTTTTTTCGTTTTTGCACGCTTTCAAGCAGCTTTTAACAATCCACACAGCTTATGTGTCTGCCTTTTTAATTGCCGCTAAGAAACTCAATTAAAGCCTTTTGTTTGCGTTCAGGCAGATTTTTAAACAGTTTCAATAACAGGATTTCCCGTGGTGCCAGCAGATTATATTCGGGCGTTGATTCTTTTATTCTACCCCTCCATACCATTTCACCGCGCCCCGTTGCCAGCCATTCAAAACTGACGCCGGTAATTTCTGCAATTTTAATAAGATTTCCAGTAGAAGGCTCTTTACGAAGAGTGGGTGATTCCCATTGATTGGCAGAAGACCGCTTAACACCTACCAGAATGGCTAATGAGGATTGTGTCAGTCCTGAATGCCCCCGGGCCTGTTTAATGCGAAGATAAATGTCTGTTGCTTCCATGCAAAAAAGTTTACTGGCAGATTACCTTGCGGTCTACGACACTATTGGCTGATTTTTCTTTGTATGCTGTAAGAGACCTATTTGAAAGCTTGTTTGCGAATCTGTAGATATCATTTTTATATCGCCTTTATCATTGTTTTATCTATCTAAATTCATAACCATAGAAATATCCAAACGTCAGAACATAATGTTTACTATTAACTTACTTCTGCATGTAAACAGTCTTAAGTTGACGACTATTGTTTGCCTATAGTAAACTTATAGCGTTAAATGATATATCCACTGCCGATCTGATCTGTCGATTCTTTAATCTTTTTTATCCTGACATATAGCAAAAATGTAGCTGAGTGATGAAAAGCAAGAAACACCTTGCCCTCCAAAATGACACAAACCAAGGGCTTACGAAGTGAAAGGAATTAAAAATAAGGTTTTTTGCCAGTGCGAAGTCAGCCATTGTTTTCTGGAGAAAGATACGGCTTGGTGCAAACAAAATTTTGCGAAGTCTGAAAACGGTTTTCTGCTAGATGTTGCCCTGCTCAATAATCTGGATATTGAGCGTCTTCGGCAAAAAGACGAATGGCTGGATAGCCTAGGTGTGATAGGCTCCCTTCAGGTTTGTTGTCGTCGCCAAATTGATTGAACAGCGGCAAAATATAGATTGATCAATTGCCGGTGGCGGGCTGCCTGACAATGCGGTGTTCGTGGAATATGAGCCAAGTATTACCGGCATTATTTAATATTTATCCCGCTCACCTTTATTGTGATTTAACACTGTGCGAGTTTAAATAATCTATAAAAGTTTTCGGTCGATAACTCTGCAATTTTGTTTATCGTCGTGCCGCGCAACTGTGCCAATTGTTCTGCAACATAGCGCACATAGGTCGGATAGTTGGGTCTGCCGCGAAATGGTACGGGCGCCAGATAGGGCGAATCGGTTTCGATAAGGAAACGGTCGGCGGGTACTTTTTTGGCTACTTCCTGGATTTCCTTGGCGCTGTTAAAAGTCACTATGCCGGAGAAAGAAATATAAAAATTCAAATCCAAGGCTTTTTTGGCAAACTCCCAGTCTTCGGTAAAACAGTGGATAATCCCTCCTACTTCGCCTGCGCTCTCTTCTTTCAATATACGTAGAGTATCGTGTTTAGCTTCGCGAGTATGGATAATCAACGGTTTTTTCAACACTTTTGCGGCGTTAATATGATTTCTGAAACGCTGGTGTTGCCAGCCTAAATCGCCTTCGCTACGGAAATAGTCCAGACCGGTTTCACCTATGCCGATAACTTTGTCGGATTGACCTAAAGCGATGAGCTCTTCAACACTGGGATCTTGACCATCCTGAACATTAGGATGCACACCTACGGTTACGGATATTTGCGGATAAGGGGATACCAAAGCCAGCATTGCCGGATAAGCTTCCAAATCTATCGCGATACATAACAGGTGTTCAATTTGGCTGTTGGACGCTTCGTGCATGAAACAGGCAAAATCATTTTGATAGGGCGCCAGATCGATACGATCCAAGTGACAATGGGAGTCTATTAACATAAGTTGCTGAGAAATTGACAAAAAGTCGGTTAAAAAAACTTAAAAAATTATCACCACGAAGACACGAAGGACACGAAGTTTTATTCTTCGTGTCCTTCGTGTCTTCGTGGTGAATAAAAAGCTTTTAATCGCCTGCTTCCCAGTAATCCCCGCTTAGCTAATTTGAATCTGAGTGCCAACGGTGGATATTGAGAAGTTACGTGACTAATGGGCAACTGAAGCTGCCCCTACAGATTCACATAGTATGCGTCGAACGATCACCCTCTAAAGAGCCGGCCAGATAGTTTTCTATTTTGTTGCGTGACACACCACCGTCATGATCGCTAAACTGCACGCCAACGCCACTGGCTCTATAGCCTTCCGAGCCGGGCGGCGTTATCCAGATTATTTTTCCGGCTATCGGTAAGCGCTCGGTTTCGTCCATTAAATTGAGCAGCATAAATACTTCCTGCCCCATTTCATATTCCCGGTTGGTGGGAATAAACAGTCCGCCGTTGGTAACAAAAGGCATATAGGCTGCATACAAAGCGTTTTTATCTTTAATTGAAAGGGACAATATGCCTTGTCCGGGCGCTGCATCTGCCATTGGTCATTTGCTCCGGTTAAGCCGGTTAAGTTCGTGCCATTGTATTAGAATTTCTTCAAACAATAACTGCTTGTTTATTTGAGTATCCAGTCGTTGCCGACCTGCCAATAATAGATCATACAACTTATAAAGTCCTTTTAATTCTAGTTGTTGGGATAGTTCTTGCAACTGCTCATTTAAGTCCGGGTTATATAAATTTTCGACCTTGGTGTGATAAAAACACTTAATCAAATCGATAATCCAGGATGTAATCCAGAATATTAACGGCGATGCGGGTAGCTTATGCCAGTCTTCGGCAATAATGACCGGGGATTTAAGCTGTTTTGCTATTGCCATCCATGCATTGAAACATTCATTACGCAACGTTAATGTCTCATCATTGGCATAATCCAGTGCCAGTAAAGGCGCACCCTGCGCTAAAGAGACATTGCAAAGTAAATCCCCCCTTTGCAAAAGGGGGGCTAGGGGGGATTTGCCCTGCAATGCCTTGGCCAGCCAATCAACTACAGTTTCTTTGTCCGGTGAGACTACCGCCAGTTTCTGGCAGCGGCTGATGATAGTCGCGGGCAATTTGGCCGGTTTTTCGGTGATTAAGATGATGACGGTGCGCTCGGTCGGTTCTTCCAGGCATTTTAAGAATGCATTAGCCGCAGCATTATTCATCTTGTCGGCTGGATTGACGATAACAACGCGGTAAGTCTCAAACTGGGGCTTTAAGGTTAACCGGGTAATCAGGCTGCGTATCTGTCCGATACCAATGCCTTTGCCGAGTTCCTCGGGCTGTATCTGAATAAAATCGGGGTGAGTTTCGGCATTAACCAGCAAACAGCTACTGCAAATACCGCAAGCCATACCGTTGGCCTGCGGTGTTGCACAAAGCAGAGCAACGGCGAACTGATTGGCCAGCTGCTGTTTTCCCAGTCCTTTATTGCCGGTAATGAGTAACGCTTGGGGAATGCGTTTCTGCGCAATATAACTGCACAGATGCTCCCACTGATGCTGTTGCCAGGGCAATAATCTGTTTGGCACAGTCATTTCACGATGCCATGCCTGAAGGACGTAGGGCAATTCAGGGCGCACAAACCGAGTAAAACACGAATGACATCGGTAATGGCTCTTTGCACATCGATTAACGGTTGGTTGGCTTTTATTAGCTTGATGCGCTCGGGGTATAACTCGGCTTGCAATAAATAAGCCCGCCTGACGTTTTCGAAAAAACTGATTTTTTCTAATTCAAAACGATCAAGAGCTCCGCGCGCTCTGACCCGCGCTATGCCTATTTCAATCGGTGCATCCAATAACAGGGTTAAATCAGGTCTTAATGTGCCTTGCACCAGGTTTTCCAGCCATTTTATGGTGCTGATTTTCATGTTTCGGCCGCCGCCCTGATAGGCGTATGTCGCATCGGTAAACCGATCGCAAAGCACCCATTTTCCTTGTGCCAAAGCCGGTTCAATAACGTGTTTGATATGCTGGGATCTTGCCGCGAACATCATCAATAATTCTGTTTGTTCTGAAATGGTCTCGCTTTTGTTGTCCAGCAATAATTGACGTATTTTTTCGGCAAGCTTGGTGCCGCCGGGTTCGCGCGTGACAACAACAGAAATGTTATGTTGCTCCAAGTAGTCTTTTATAAAAGCCAGATTGGTGGTCTTGCCTACCCCTTCACAGCCTTCCAGTGTAATAAACTTACCTCGGATCATTTCTTGTTCCTTTGAAAGCTGTCAACGGCTAAATTGTGGTCTTTTAAGGTCGCTGAAAATACATGCGTTCCATCACCACGAGCTACAAAATAAAGGCTGTCGCTCTTATCGGGATGCAGGACGGCATAAAGCGCATCGCGTCCCGGCATGGCAATCGGCGTTGGCGGCAAGCCGTTAATGACATAAGTATTGTACGGTGTGACTGTGGTTAAATCTTTGGATTTAATATCACCCTGATAACTTTCGCCCATCCCGTAAATAACGGTAGGATCGGTTTGCAACAACATATTCTGTTCCAGCCTGCGGATAAACACGCCGGCTATTAAGGGTCTTTCGGCGGCTGATCCGGTTTCTTTTTCTACAATCGAAGCAAGAATCAGGGCTTCATAAGGCGTTTTAAACGGCAGGCCTTCCGCTTTATTAAGCCATTCCTGTTGCAATACCAGCTGCATTTTGTCGTAGGCTCTTTTTAATAAAGACACATCGGATGTATGCTTTTCAAAAAAATAGGTGTCAGGAAAAAACAAACCTTCAGGCGACTGCATATCAGACTTGAATTTGGCCATTACGCTTCCAAAATCGATACCGTTTAAAGTATGCTCAAGATTGGAATTTTTCTCAATTTCATGCAGCATTTCCTTAAAGCTCCAGCCTTCCGGAAAAGTAATGGCGTGCTGCTTGGTTTTTCCCTGCACGAATAATGCTAATATTTGGGGTATAGTTAAGCCGGAAGTTAATTCGTACTCCCCTGTTTTAAGTTTTTTGAGTGCATTGTCCTGAAAGGCGATAACTTTAAACCAGAAGGGTTTAACAGCCAGTTTTTGAGCAACGAGCTTATCGCTAATGCGGTCAAGCGAGTCGCCTTTTTCAATTTCCATATAAACAGTTCTATCGACCAGCGCAGGATGATGTAACGCACTTTGGTAGTCCATCCACATCCAGCCGCCTGTAAAACTTAAGATCAACAAGGTAAAGCCAATGATTTTATTGTTCACTGTTAAGCTCCCTATTGATAACCCTGTCCAGCCGGCTTTGAATACTCTTGGTTATCGGACCGACTGAAAAGCGCGTGGTTTCGATTTGCTTGATGGGCCAGATGCCAATAATTGAATTACAGACGAATACTTCATTAGCCGATAGCAACTCATCTTTCGTAAATGCATGTTCAATTACCGGAAAGCCATGGTCAACTGAAATCGTCATTATAATGCCGCGCATAATACCGGCAACGCCTGATTGAGCCAGCACTGCCGTATAAAGGCACTTATTTTTAATGTAGAACAGATTAGTCATTGTTCCTTCAATAACATGGTCATTGACATCGAGCATAAGCCCTTCCTGAATGGCGGGGTCATTCCATTCAGCTCTCGCCATAACCTGTTCAAGCCTGTTCAGGTGTTTAATACCTGCCAAGGTGGAATTCAAACCTAAACGGGTAACGCAAAAACGGGCGACTATGCCCTGCTCCGAGTATATTTCCGGGTAGTCAGGATAGGGATGGAGACTTAATACGCGAGTAGGCTGAATGACATCCGGTTGGCGATAACCTCGCCCACCTGAGCCGCGCGTGACTATAATTTTAAGCACAGCTCGAACGGAGTGCGTATCGCTGACCCATCGGCGACAAAGCTCTCCAGCTTCAAAACTTAGTAATTCTGCACCTGGAAAAGGAATGTAAAGCCGTTGACAGCCTGAGTTTAACCGTTCCAAATGGCGTTCGAGAAAAACAGCATGTCCGTCTCTAACTTCAATGGTTTCGAATAATCCATCGCCGTATTGAAAACCGCGATCAGCTATTTCGATATGCTCCTTGCTTTCACCATTGATGAGAATCATTTTTTAGCCTGATAGGCAAATGGCGGGCAGAAAAGCACTGCCCACCCTACCACTAATTACTCATACCGTTTAAAAACTAATGAGCCATTAGTTCCGCCAAAACCAAAGGAATTGGACATGGCTACATCAATCTTCATATTTCTTGCGATATTCGGTACAAAATCCAAATCACATTCCGGATCTTGATTTTCCAGATTGATGGTCGGTGGAGCGATTTGATTTTTGATGCTTAATACGGTCAGCACTGCTTCAATACCGCCCGCAGCACCTAATAAATGGCCAATCATGGACTTTGTCGAGCTGACCGCAACTTTATAGGCATGGTCGCCCAATGCGGCTTTCATCGCCTGAGTTTCGCCCACATCGCCGGCCGGTGTTGATGTGCCATGCGCATTGATGTAATCGACAGCATCGGCATTTAATCCGGCATCACGCAGGGCATTTTTCATGCAACGCGCAGCGCCTTCACCACCGATTGAAGGCGTAGTCATGTGATAAGCGTCACCGCTCATGCCATAGCCTACCAATTCAGCATAAATTTTTGCGCCTCGCGCTTTAGCATGTTCCAGTTCTTCAAGAACCACAACACCGGCGCCATCGCTTAACACAAAACCGTCACGATCTTTATCCCAGGGACGACTGGCGGCTTGCGGATCATCATTGCGGCGGGACAAGGCTTTTGCCGAAGCAAAGCCGCCCATCGCTGTCGGTGATGTCGTGCAACGCTCAGCGCCACCCGCAATCATTACATCAGCATCGCCATATTTAATTAAACGTGCTGCATCGCCAATGTTATGCGTACCCGTAGAACAGGCTGTAACAATGGCAAAATTCGGACCTTTTAATCCGTATTTGATTGAAAGGTTGCCTGAAATCATATTAATGATGTTGCCGGGGACAAAAAATGGCGAGATACGTCGTGGGCCACTCTTATCGTAAACGGCATAACATTCTTCAATACCGGTAATGCCGCCGATACCCGACCCGATAGCAACGCCGATACGTTCGGCATTAGCTTCGGTTACTTCAATACCTGAATCTTCAATCGCCTGACAGCCCGCTGCAATACCGTAATGGATAAATCCATCCATGCGTTTGGCATCTTTTTCGGGAATATACTGACTAATATCAAAATTTCTTATAACGCCGCCAAAGGTGGTGGCAAAAGAAGAAATATCGAAGGAATCAATTGGGCCTATGCCGCTTTTACCGTTAATAATACCGTCCCATGTTTCTGAGACCGTGTTAGCTAAAGGCGTGATTGCGCCTAATCCAGTTATTACAACTCGACGTTTGCTCAATGTGATTTACCGTAAGAATGAAAGGCGGGAATAAAGGGTTAGTTATGTAGGTCGTCGGAAGTGCTACGTAGCACGACAATCAAAGTCATGCAGGATGGGTAGAACGCAGTGAAACCCATCCTACACAACTAAAAAATCAGTTTTAAGCGTTTTTTACTACGTAATCGATAGCTTGCTGAACAGTTGTTATTTTTTCAGCTTCATCGTCTGGAATTTCGCATTCGAATTCTTCTTCAAGAGCCATGACGAGTTCGACTGTATCAAGAGAATCAGCACCAAGATCATCTACGAATGAAGCATCGGTCGCGATATCTTCTTTAACACCCAATTGTTCTGCAACAATCTTTTTTACTCGTTCTTCAATGTTACTCATAATTATTGTCCTCAAACAATGTAAGTTTCCCAGCGTCTAATCTGAGATCTACAATAGTATTGTTATTAATTTTATTTGAAATCCCGTCTCCGGAAATTCCAGACGGCGGGGGAATTATACTTTATATTGAGACAATGTCACAATATTAAGGCATATACTGATACGGCCTATAGGCAACACCTCTTACGGCATGAACATACCGCCATTTACATGAATATTTTCACCAGTGATATAGGCTGCGCCATCAGAAGCCAGAAATGAAACCGTATGTGCGATTTCTTCCGCCTTACCCAAACGAGACAGGGGAATAGATAACAGCAAGGCATTTTTAATATCATCACCCAATTCCTTTGTCATATCAGTATCAATAAACCCAGGAGACACTGTGTTGATGGTGATATTGCGCGAACCCACTTCTTTGGCCATGGATTTGGCAAATCCAACCATTCCGGCTTTTGCTGCAGCGTAATTTGCCTGCCCTGCATTACCGGTCGCACCTACTACAGATGAAATATTGATAATACGACCTGTTTTGGCTTTCATCATGCCGCGCAGTACTGCTTTGCTCATACGAAAAACCGAAGTCAGGTTGGTGTTGATAATATCATCCCACTCTTCGTCCTTCATGCGCATCAACAAATTATCACGGGTAATACCGGCATTATTAACCAGTACGGTCGGCGCTCCAAACTCGTCATTAACCATTTTGATGACTTCGGCAACAGATTCCGGATTGGCGACATCAAGCTTTAAGCCCTTGCCATGTTCGCCCAGATAGGTGGAAATTGAATCAGCACCATTATCTGTGGTAGCGGTGCCGATAACAAAAAAGCCATCCTGAGCCAACCTTTCTGCGATTGCCCGACCGATGCCGCGACTGGCGCCCGTTACTAAAGCTACTTGTTTAACCATTGAGTTGCTCCAATACTTTATTTAATGTTTCCGGATCATAAATAGATAGTTGTTCGGCATCCTTGGCGATGCGCTTGTTCAGCCCGATTAACACCTTGCCCGGACCGCATTCAACAAAACAGGTAACGCCCTGATCATGCATAAACTTGATACTGTCGGCCCAGCGCACCGGCTTATAGAGTTGTTCTTTTAATGCGTTACGGATGACTTCGGGGGCGCTGTGCGATGCAACATCTACGTTATGAATCAGCGTCATTTTTGGCGTATCAATTACAGTGCGCTGCAATTGTTCATCCAGCTTTTTGGCCGCAGGCTCCATTAATGCACAATGCGAAGGAACACTGACCGGCAACAGTACAGCTCGTTTGGCGCCCGCTGCTTTTGCCGCAAGCATTGCTCTTTCAACGGCAGCAACGTTACCCGCAATGACCACCTGCCCCGGCGAATTGAAGTTGACTGCTGAAACTATTTCGTTCTCAGCCGCATCAGCACAAACCTTAACGACGTGATGATCCTCAAGACCCAAAATTGCCGCCATTGCGCCGACGCCGGGAGGCACAGCTTCCTGCATCAGTCGCCCTCTTGCTGCAACCAGTTTTATGCCGTCTTCAAACGACATGGCATCAGAACAAACCAAGGCAGTATATTCGCCCAGACTGTGTCCTGCCATCCATGCCGGACGAATATTACTGTGTTTACACCAAACCTCCCAAACGGCCACACCGGCGGCCAGCATTGCAGGTTGTGTATTATGCGTTTGATTAAGCTCTTCTTCCGGGCCTTCTGCGACAATAGACCATAAATCTTTGCCCAGCGCATCGGATGCCCGTTCAAAAGTATGTTTTACCTCAGGATACCTGGCAGCCAAATCAGTTAACATACCGACAGATTGCGAACCCTGACCGGGGAAAACAAAAGCTAAGTTATAAATTTGGTTATTCATGTCAATACGCTTTTAGTATTTAATTAATGCAGAACCCCAAGTGAATCCTGCCCCAAACGCTTCAAGCAAAACCACTTGTCCGCGCTGAATACGACCGTCCCGAACGCCTTCATTGAGGGCGAGCAGCACCGATGCGGATGAGGTATTGCCCTGATTTTCAAGGGTCAAAATAACATGATCCATGGACATTTTTAATTTTTTTGCTGTCGCCGCAATTATCCGCGTGTTCGCCTGATGAGGAACCAACCAGTCAACATCGGATTGCTGCATGTTATTTGCAGCCAAGGTTTCATCGACTATGCGACCCAGCGTGTTGACAGCCACCTTGAACACTTCGTTACCACGCATGTTGATGTAACCGGCTTCATCTTTATTCGCCTCGGTAGCCGCCTGAGGATTTGGGCAATACAGCAGATCTTCATATTCCCCATCAGAATGAATATGCGTCGATAAAATACCGGCCTCATCCGAGGCGCTCAGCAATGCCGCGCCTGCGCCATCACCAAACAAAATGCAAGTACCCCGATCAGTCCAGTCAACAACGCGCGAACAGATTTCAGAACCTACAACAAGAACCTTCTTGGCTGCGCCCGATTTTATATATTGATCGGCAATGCTCAAGGCAAAAATTGAACCTGAACATGCGGCCTGCACATCAAAGGCGACGCAGTTTTTAATACCCAAGCGCCGTTGCAACAAACAACCTGTACTGGGGTAAACACGATCGGGCGTTCCGGTCGCAACAATAATTAAATCAATTTCTTCGGGATCACAAGCTGCGGCGTCTATGGCTTGTCTTGCAGCAATTTCGGCCATACTTGAGGCTGTTTCATCAGCTCCCGCAATGCGACGGCTTTTAATGCCGGTTCGCTCAAAAATCCAACTGTCTGAGGTATCAACAGTTTGTGATATCTGTTCATTGGTGCGAACTTCCTCCGGCAGATAACCACCGGTACCGATTACTCTTGAATAACGAGTCATGCATTCTCTCTCAGAGCCAAAGTTTTTTCGACTTGCTCGCTTATTTTTCTAATAACATCTTTTTTGACTTCAATTTCAGCAAGACGAATGGCCGTTTTGAACGCCAGCACGTCAGCGCCCCCATGGCTTTTAATAACCAGGCCGCGTAACCCTAAAAAGCTTGCCCCATTATACAAGCGCGGATCAATGCGTTTTTTAAATGATTTGAGTACCGGATAGGCCAGCAATCCCGCCAACTTGGTGACAATGTTTTTGCCAAAAGCCTCTTTCAACGCAGTGCCGATCATTTTTGCCGCGCCTTCAATGGATTTGAGCGCGACATTGCCGACAAAACCATCGGCAACAATCAGATCAACCTCGATATGGCCCGCATTTAAAGAATCGCCTTCTACATAACCTATGTAGTTTAATGATGAATTCTCCAGTAATTTTGCAGCCGCTTTAACCTGCTCATTACCTTTCATGTCTTCTTCGCCGATATTTAACAGCCCCACCTTGGGATTATCAATGTTTTCAACCGCTTTAACCAGCTCGGCGCCCATCACTGCAAATTGAAAAAGGTGCTCCGCAGTGCAATCCACATTTGCTCCGAGATCAAGTACATGAGTATGTCCGTGAATTGATGGCAATGTGGAAATGATGGCGGGCCGATCAATACCGGGAATCATTTTAAGCACAAAACGGGCAGTAGCCATTAAAGCACCGGTATTGCCGGCACTAACACAAGCATCTGCGCGCCCGTCACGAACCAGGTTGATAGCAACCCGCATTGACGAATCTTTTTTATTTTTTAGCGCTTTGGATGGGGATTCATCCATTTCAACGCACTGGGATGCATGCTGAACGGTGAGTCTATCTTGGTAATCAATTAATGCCTTGGCTAACTGCGGTTTGAGAACAGCTTCATCGCCCACTAAGATCAGTTTTAAGTCTGGATTGTTCTTTAAACAATCCAATGATGCCGGAATGGTGACTTCAGGACCGTAATCCCCGCCCATTGCATCAATCGAAATTGTTAGGCTCACGCTTACGGATGACTCCTGAGTTATTATAAAAAAGCCGAACCTGACCTGATTTGATCAACTTCGGCATATCATTCATGCTACAAGGTGGAAAGATTTATTAATCTTCGTCGCCGTTGCTTACGATTTGGCGGCCTTTAAAGAAGCCATCCGGAGTAACATGGTGACGAATATGGGTTTCACCTGTCATTGGATCCTGAGACAAAGTTCTACCTGTTAACGAGTCGTGTGAACGACGTTGACCACGTCTTGAACGCGATACTTTACTTTTTTGTACGGCCATTATAAATCTCCAGTGTTTTTTAATTTGGCTAAGATGGAAAAAGGGTTTTTGGTGGGCGACTGTTGTTCATTCAGTAAAAAATCTACTTTATTGTTGCCCGACCCTTCGACTTTGCTCAGGACAGGCTTATGGGCGAGACAATTGTGCTGGTGCTTGGGGAATGCAGGCAAAATAAGTAACAACTCGTCTTCAATAATGTTCTTTAGAAGGATTTTTTCTTCATCAACTAACAACGGCTCATAATCCTCGGGCAATCTGTCTGCTTGATCTATTGAAGTAACAATACCTAGCTTGATAGTATTTTTGACAGGCCATTGCACTGCTTGCAGGCAGTTTTGGCATTTAAGTTCCAGAGCCGCTTCTATTTGCCCTTCAACTTTGGCCAATCTTCCTTCCCGACCAAAAAAAAGATCCACAGTTACAGCTCCTGTATCGTTGAACAGCACATCGGCCAAACGATCCAAGCTACTTACAGGTATTTGCCCCTTCAATTCACCACGCTTATCAGCCAGGTGCAAGGGGTCTATATATTCAGGTAATCGAGCTAACATAACCGCGCAATGGTATATGGAAACAACAAATTCGTCAAATCCGTGTGAGGTATTTATAAAAAGATTATCACCACGAACGACTTGCATGGATGCAAGTCGTTCGTGGTGAATAAAATCCCATTACTTAACGATGAGGGGCTTGTTGGAAAGTTCATTGGGATTATCTGCACCGGGTGGAAAATGAGTAGCCAGCAACATTGTAATATGCTCGATACCTTGCAGCGACCCGCGCAGGAAATCACCATGCAGGAATTCTTTTTGCATATCCTTCGCTATGGCATCCCACTCGACTTGCGCTACGCACTTGGCAATACCCCGGTCTGCGACAATATGGACTTCCCGATCCGCCAGCAGCAGATAAACCAAAACGCCGCTGTTTTGTTCAGTATCCCAGACCCGCAAATTTGAAAACACCTCTATCGCCCGCTGACGAGCCGATATGCCACGCCAAACTTGACCCAGTGCAAGCGCATTTTCAACAGCAAAACGTAACTCCCCGCCATGCTGATGCTCGGAGTGTTTTACCGCTTTTTCTATATCCCCAAGTACCGCCTTGGAAAACAACATGCGCCAACGCCACGGCGGCATAAAGGCATGACAAAACCAACGTCTAATATTTACCATGACCCTGATGCGCCTCCTCCGCCAAAGCGGCCACCGCCACCGCCCCATGAACCGCCGCCACTACCGCTGCCAAAGCCGCCGCCAGACCAACCGCGTCCGCCCATTGAACGAACCCCAACGATAAAAAAAACCATTAACCCGACAAATAATGCTGTCGAAAAAGCTAATCCCAAAACCAGTGCGGCCACCATGCCACTACCCAATCCCGCCAGCATGCCGCCCATGACCCGCCCCATCATGACTGACAGCACAAAGCCTGCGATTAAGCCGCCCATCAAAATAAACATAAAAGCCCCCTCACCCAGCCTTTCACCCGAATTTTCAGACGGTGCCGGCAAAGCCTCTCCTTCGATCACCGTCATTAGCTGCTCAACCCCTGCATTAATGCCACCCACGTAGTCACCCTCCTTAAAATGCGGCGTAATGGTCTCGGCTATCACCCTTTTGGCAACTGCGTCGGGAATAACACCCTCCAGGCCATAGCCAACTTCCAGGCGCAACTTTCGATCATCTTTTGCCACTATCAGAATGACCCCGTCATCGACACCTTTGCGGCCTATTTGCCATAAATCGGCAACCTCTATGCCAAACTCAGATATATCTTTAGGTTGAGTAGTCGGGACCATTAACACTGCGATCTGACTGCCTTTTTTGGCTTCGAATGCCGCCAACTTATTTTCCAATGCAGTAATCTGTTCGGCGCTGAGTGTAGCGGTAAGATCGGTGACGCGACGTGATAGTTCGGGAACGCCGACTATCGCCCAAGCCATCATGCAAAACAACAGCAGGAAAAATCCGAGTCCGTAACGGGTGCGGGGGAATATCGCAGGCAACATTCTAATGTCCGCCAGTCGGTGCAGGCGCACCAAAGTCCACTGTGGGCGGCTTTGCAATAGCTTGTTCATTTTCTACGGTAAAGCTCGGCTTGGCTTTGTGGCCGAACATCATCGCGGTAAGGTTGGAAGGGAAAGATCGCACGGTAATATTGTAGTCCTTGACCGCGGCAATATAACGATTGCGCGCCACGGTAATGCGATTTTCCGTACCTTCCAATTGCGCCTGTAAATCACGGAACAGACCATCGGCTTTCAGTTGCGGATAGCTTTCCGCCACCGCCAGCAACCGTGAAATCGCACTGGTCATTTGCCCCTGAGCGGCAATAAATTTTTGGAATGCCTGCTCATCATCAACCAATTCCGGCGTGGCCTGCAACGACCCGACTTTGGCGCGAGCCTCGGTAACTTGGGTCAGCACATCCTTTTCGTGGGCTGCATAACCTTTCACCACATTCACCAGATTAGGCACCAGATCGGCACGACGCTGGTACTGGTTCAGCACCTCCGCCCATGCCGCTTTAATGCCCTCATCGCCGGACTGTAGCGTGTTATAACCGCAACCGGACAAAATAGTCATCATGAACAAAACAATCAACCGTTTAAACATATCAACCTCGTAGCTTAGATTTTAGTGACCGTATGCATCAACTTAAGCACATTTAATCAAGTGAAAAAAGATTATCACCACGAAGGCACGAAGGACACAAAGTTTTATTTCTTCGTGTCCTTCGTGCCTTCGTGGTGCTTTGCTTCAAAAATGTATTTTTAAAAACTAAACCACCCCGAACCAAATGAAGTGGCAAAGACCAAGCTGACTATGGTCATCAGCTTAATCAAAATGTTTAAAGACGGACCGCTGGTGTCTTTAAACGGATCACCTACCGTGTCGCCCACCACCGCAGCTTTGTGGGAGTCGGAACCCTTACCGCCATATTGCCCTGTTTCAATCCATTTTTTCGCATTGTCCCATGCACCGCCTGCATTAGCCATCATCACCGCCAGCAGGAAGCCGGAAGACATGGTGCCGACCAGCATACCCGCGAGGGCTTCTTTACCCAAGACATGTCCCACAACCAGCGGCACAACAACCGCCAATGCGCCGGGCAATATCATTTCACGCAAAGCGCTTTCCGTGCTGATACCGACGCAAGTTGCGTAATCAGGCTGCCCTGTACCTTCCATCAAGCCCGGAATTTCGTGAAACTGACGACGCACCTCAACAACAATCTCATGAGCCGCTTTGCCCACCGCCATCATGGTCAGCGCGGAAAACAGATAAGGCATCATCGCGCCAATCAGGATGCCCGGCAGCATGGTAGGCCCCAGAATATTCAGATTGTCGATTTTTGCGGCCGTCACATAAGCGGCCAATAAAGCCAATGCCGTCAATACCGCCGAGCCGATCGCAAAGCCTTTGCCGGTAGCGGCAGTAGTATTGCCCAAGCTATCCAGCGCGTCGGTGCGGTGGCGCACTTCACTGGGCAAATGGCTCATTTCAGCAATGCCGCCCGCATTATCGGCTACCGGGCCATAAGCATCAGTCGCCAACGTAACACCCAGGGTACTTAACATACCCACACCCGCCAGAGCTACCGCATAGAGGCCTGCGGCCATAGTACCGTCGGCTTTATGACCCAGCCAGATACTCAGCAAGATAGCCGCCGCGACAATCAATACCGGAAATACGGTACTCATCATACCCACGGCCAAGCCTTGGATAATGGTTGTTGCCGCGCCCGTTTGCGTTGCGCGAGCAATGGCCTGCGTGGGTTTGTCCGTATAGGATGTGTAATATTCAGTCACATAAGCAATGGCGTTGCCCGCCACCAAACCGACCAGAATAACCAGCCAATAATTGAAACTGACACCCGAAACCAATACAGCGATTAAAGAAAGCCCCAGAATTATCACTGAAGCGCCCCAGACAGAATGGCGCAACGCTTTCAACAAATCATCCAAACTGGCATTTTCGTCAATTTTTATCACATATTGCCCGATAAAACGGGCGATGCGGGCGATTATGGAATCATTGCCGTTTTCCGACTGTTTTTGTTCTTCGCCGGTCACCATATAAATACCGAAAAGGCTGGCAATTATACCGACGGCGGCAACCAGAAAAGGCAACCCGATAAAAGCCGGCGACTTTGCACCCAATGCCGCACCCAACGTCGCAGCAGCAATAATGGAACCGCTATAACTTTCAAATAAGTCGGCGCCCATGCCCGCGACATCACCCACATTATCACCCACATTATCGGCAATGACGGCGGGATTGCGTGGATCGTCTTCGGGGATGCCTTGCTCGACCTTACCCACCAAGTCAGCGCCCACATCGGCGGCTTTGGTATAAATGCCGCCGCCGACCCTGGCAAAAAGCGCAATACTGCTGGCGCCAAAACCGAAGCCGGTAATATAAGTCAGCTGATTCGGGTTGCCGTTAAATATCAAAAACAATACCGTCATGCCGATCAGGCTAAAACTGACCACAGCCATGCCCATAATCGAGCCGCTGCCAAAGGCAACGCGCAACCCTTCATGCAGATTGCGACCGGCCGCTGCTGCGGTTCGGACGTTGGCGCGAACCGCTACATACATCCCCAGATAGCCCGCGCCTGCCGACGCAATCGCACCCACCACAAAACAAAGCGCGGTCTGCCAATGTAAAAACGTGGAAATAACCGTAGCGACAATGACGACAAAAATCGCGATGACACGATACTCACGCGACAAAAAAGCCGCCGATCCTTCTTGAATAGCCTTTGCAATGGCTTGCATGGCTTCATTACCCTGGTCATAGCCAAGAACGCGTCGTAATTCCCAAATCACGAATGCGCCCCCTACAATACCCATCAATAATGCGATGACAACTGATGCCGATGTTGGAAACATCATAACTATCTCTCCTCTTTAGTTGGTTTAGCTATAAGCCCATAAGCTCACGCTATTTTTTTATTATTTGTTTAGCTATCGTATGCAATTGAACAGCCATGACTATTAGAAGCGGCATTTACGCGAGACGCAACTGTTTAAGTCCGGCGCAAGCTTCACCCCCACTGATGTCTGGAATTATTCTTAATTCCAATACCTTTAATTGATTAAGCCTGACCTCATAATGCTCGATTTCACGCGTGGTGTCAGGCGGACTAAAGCGATATTGCTGACGCAGAATTTCTCGGTAAGAGCTTTCTTTATCCATCAGCCAAAGCAGGACAAACTCCTGGGTGCGCGACTGTTGCCGCTCATCGAACATCAGAAAAATATGTTCGATAGTGCAAGGTTGATCGAAAACCAGACGGATAGTTTGCTCACCGCCGCTTGCCGCCTGCCATCCTGCGCCCGAATCCTCGGTCAGTAACAAGGCGGACTCAACAGGATGCTCCAGACACTCCGAGGTAAACTCTACTTGGGCAAGATGCTCCAGATCCAGAAAATTCAGATCGGAAGACGGGGTATTTTCAGCGATTTGGTTAATCATTATTTTGCGCATTATTAATCTCCTGTTGCAGTGTAACGTTCATAGCAAAAAAGGTAGCATCAAACAGGGACAAGGCAAAAGAACTGTGTCTTTTAACTTAGCAATATGACGCTACATGGCTGTTCATCTCCTCGCTTTTGCGCTTATTTACCGTGCAAAAAACACCCAGCCGAAAATTAATAAACAGTGTAAACCACCGTTGGCCAGTAATGAAAGACAAGTATTATGATCGGATATGAAATAAATTCGCCCCACAACAGGCGGTAAAACTCACGCAAGGGAAATTTGGTTGTACCTTGTCCGCTTCATATCTTACAATCCCATTGGGTGTGCAGTAAGGTTACTACTGGGCGTGTAGGTTCCCCCACATTAATAACATTAAATAATATTTTGGAGGATAGTATGTTTAAAATTCGTTCGCTGGTTACAGCCTTGGCGCTAGCAAGTTCGGTTTCGGTGGCTTCGGCTTGGGATGCTTTACCGACACAGGTTGATGCACCTGCCGATAATCCCACTACTGCGGCTAAAGTCGAGTTAGGTCAAATGCTCTATCATGATCCGCGTTTATCTTCTACCGGTACGGTTTCCTGTTCTTCCTGTCATAACACCATGCTGGGCGGTGAAGATAATAGACCAACTGCTATGGGCGTTAATGGCCAAACAGGGGGACGTAGTGCGCCGACAGTTTGGAATTCAGCGTTTAATAAAGTCCAGTTCTGGGATGGCAGAGCGGCAAGCCTGGAAGACCAAGCGGCAGGTCCTGTAACCAATCCCATTGAAATGGGCATGAAAAATTGGGATGAGGTAGTCGCACGCTTGCAATCGATTGAAGGTTATAAGCAGCCTTTTGAGCAGGCCTTTGGGAAAGATACAATCTCTAAAGATACTGTGACTAAAGCAATTGCGGCTTATGAAAGAACCTTGATTACGCCGAATAGCCCTTATGACCGTTATGTTTCCGGCGATAAGTCGGCTTTATCGACGCAACAGGTTCGCGGCATGGAAAAGGCGGCGGAATTGGGTTGTACCACTTGTCATAGCGGCCCGGCGTTTAACGGCCCGGGTATGTTCCAGAAGTTTCCCGCGATTCCCAACGGCTATTGGGAAGCACAACATCATTTCAGCAAGGATAAAGGCTTAGCGGAAGTCAGCAAAAATCCGGCCGATGACCATTTGTGGAAGGTACCGACTTTACGTAACATCGCTTTGACTGCGCCTTATTTCCACAATGGTTCGGTTAAAACGCTGGATAAAGCGGTTACTTTGATGGCCAAACTGCAATTGGGCAAGGATTTATCCAAAGAAGAAGTTGCAGATATTGTGGCTTTTTTAAATGGTTTGACCGGCGAGTTTCCTAAACAGAAAATGCCGATTTTACCGAGCACACCGGGTTCTACTTTTAACTAAGCTTTGATTCGGGGATGACCGGCCGGTCGTCTCTATCTTTAAATTTAGGGAGCTTTTAGCTCCCTTTTTTATTCTGCGTTGTAAATAGGCGTTGCTGAAATACGGGCATCAATCTGTTTTAATATCTCTTGATAAACGGGACTGTTTACGGATTCAAAGCGCTGTTTGAAGTCGGCCTCATTCATGTGCTCGGGAAGGTCTCTGGGGTCCGGCATAAAATCGCTGTAATCTTTTATCCCGGACATGGCTTTTTGCATTTTTCGGGCATTTTCCGGCGATGAGGTCGCCATTTCGCCAAAGCGTGTACCGGCTTTATCGGCAGCCAAGTCAATAAAACTGAACCCACTACCGCCGTGTGCGTCGCTTAGTTCCTTTTCTTCACCGGCAATCTGCGCCGCTTGCTTGTTTACCGATGCAGTAAGCGCAGCTGAACCTATGAAATGTTGAGCCAGATCTATGCGCTTGTATAAAAAAGCAGCATATTGTTGCCCGGCAGTCGGCGTAGGATCAGACATAGCCAGGAGTTTTTTATTTTCATTTTTATTGACATAGTCGTTGATCGCGGAAATAACAACCCTGTTTTCATCTATGGCACTTTCCAGTGTAGAACGCTGGTAAGCCAGCTCAAACAGCGGGCGCAACAAGTCCGCCAGCGATAAGCGCCATGCCGGGTCATGTTTAGCAACGATGTCGGCGAGTTTTTGCTGGTAAATATTCAACGTAGAATTGTCGCCTGTGTGAGTCAGGAAGTTTCGCGCCTGAATCAATGTATCCTTGTTCGGATAGTAGGTAATGGTGAGTTTTTCCGCGTCAATTTTAACCGCCTTGATAGGTCGGGTTGCCAGAATGAAATATTCATTCAACGATGAGTGCTGAATAATAGTGTCGATAACAAAGGCGGCCAATTTTGCCGGCAACAACAATTTTCCGGTTTTAAATTTGGTTATTACGGGAAGATCGTTGCCTTCAACATTGCCTAATCTAAAGCTGATGTTTAAATACTTGCCCAGGCTGTTTTCGGGCAAAGTCATGGTGACTTTAAATCTCAGTTCATTGTTTTTAAAATCCAAATCGGCTGCGCTTTTGCTGTAGCGGTTTAATAAATAATTACCGGCAAGATTGAGATCTGCTTCGGTTAACTCAATGATACCGATCTCATCAGGTTTGGTTTTAGAACCTTCATGCAGGATTTTTTTTGCCCTGACCAAGTCTTCACGGGTAGGCGACCATCCTACTTCAAGCTCGGGTTTGTCGCCAACGCCAAAAAAAACCAACATCATGCATAAAATTAATAATGCACTAAAACAATATAACAAAATACGCACGAATGCATGGAGCAGCGTAGCGATGTACCGAGAACAACGCATTGAACGGTTGCCGAATAAAATTTTCATGATCCGGCGGTTAAGAAAACTCCAATTTGAATCCTGCCGATTTTAAATAGTCGGCTTCCTGAATCAAATCGGCATGGGTCAACGGCGCCTGAGCCAGCCAATGGTCTGGAAACTGCAAGCGGATTTTGGATTTTGTTAGCGATATTTCAAAATCGGGTTTGTCATGTTCCTGGCGATTGCGGTGCAACAATACCGACAGCCGCAAAATAATAGTCAGATTGGGCGCGTCAACGTTCCATGGAGACGGTAACTCATTGAAAAGGTAGCGAGAAAACTTACGTCGATGCGACCTTACAATGGTTGATAATAAAATCTGATCCTGCCTGGAAAAACCTGCAAAGTCACCATTCTCAATAATATAAGCGCTGTGTTTATGGTACTGACTGTGGGCGATGTCTTGACCGATCTCATGCAGGTCTGCTGCCCAGTTTAAAAACTGCACAACGTGTTCGTGGTTAGGCCCGCAAAAATCATCACCCAATTGATCCAGGATATAGCTGATCGTCTGTTTAACGCGAGAGGCGTGTTCTTTATCAATGTGATAGCGATCTGCCAAGGCTTGCACGGTTGCCGAACGAATATCATGATCGTAAAGTCGGCCCAATAAATCCTGAATGAGACCTTCCCTAAGCGCTCCATCGGAAACAGTCATTTGCTCAATGCCTAAGCTTTTGAAGGTGGCGTAGACGATGGCTACACCGCCTGGAAATACCGGGAGACGTTCAGGATCGAGTTCCGGCAAGTTAAGTTCATCGATATGACTGCACTGGTTAATATGGTCGACCAGATGCTCCAACCCTTCCCGGGTTATGCCGTTATTGCTCCAGTTTTTGGCTTGAAGAACTTTATCAATGGCCTTTAAACTGCCTGATGCGCCGATGGCTTCGTCCCAGTTCCTGCGTTGAAATTGTTTCTGGATCGGTTCAAGCTGTTGTTCGGCGAACAAGGTTGCCTGGGTAAATGCATTTTTGGATAGTTTGCCGTCTTTAAAAAAGGCGTTACTGACCAACACGCAACCCATGGGCGTGCTTTCTTTTATTCTGGGCGTGTCGCCAGAGCCTATGATGTATTCGGTGCTGCCGCCGCCTATATCCATAACCAGGCGCAAGTTGGCGTTACTGCCCAGGCTGTGTGCAACGCCCTGATAGATCAAGCGGGCTTCTTCGATGCCTGAAATGATGTGGATAGGATGGTTTAGCGCTTTTTCAGCCTTGTCCAAAAACTGCTGTGAGTTTTTAGCCATGCGCAAGGTACTGGTGCCGACAACGCGGACGCTTTCCGGCGGAAAGTTACGGATTCTTTGGCCAAACCGTTCCAGACACTCTAAAGCTCTTTCCTGAGTAGCGGTATCGAGGTAATTCCTTTTGTCCAGGCCGGACGCAAGCCTTACCATTTCTTTAAGACGATCGAGGGTTTGTAAATTACCATTAGTTAAACTGCAAACAATCATGTGAAAGCTGTTAGACCCCAAGTCTACAGCGGCAACGGTTTCGGGAGGTTTCTTCAGCACGAGTTATCCAGTTTTGTCTATGAAGCGTGTTAATATCTGATAAAATTATTGGCGCGAATTTATTCGCGTTGTCGCTATAGACGCGAATAAATTCGCGTCCACTTTAACTTATTTAAAGGCTTCCGTTAAGTGTTAGTTTCAGCATGAATGCATTATCTCTGCGTAATCTCAGAAAAACCTATAATAACGGCTTTGAAGCCTTAAAAGGCATTGATCTTGATGTTGAGGCCGGTGATTTTTTTGCCTTGCTGGGGCCGAATGGCGCCGGCAAGTCAACGGCTATAGGCATTATCAGCTCGCTGGTCAATGAATCCAGCGGCTCAGTCAGTATCTTCGGGCATGATTTAAGACGTGAGCGAGCAAAAGCCAAAAGTTGTATCGGCCTGGTTCCGCAGGAAGTCAATTTTAATCAGTTCGACACCGTCAAGAGTATTTTGCTCAATCAGGCCGGTTATTACGGAACGCCGCGCAAACTTGCGCTGCAACGAACTGAGTACTGCCTTAAACAAATGGATTTGTGGGACAGGCGCGATACCGTTTCCAGGCGCTTGTCGGGCGGCATGAAACGCCGCGTCATGATAGCTCGCGCCCTGGTGCATGCTCCCAAATTATTGATTCTTGATGAGCCGACTGCAGGCGTCGATATAGAAATACGCCGTTCCATGTGGCAAATGATGCAGGAAGTTAACCAGCAAGGCACGACTATCATTTTAACCACGCACTATCTCGAAGAAGCGGAAAGTCTGTGTCGCAATATCGCCATCATCAATCACGGGCGAATTGTCGAAAATTCCGATATGGCAAGTTTGCTGGCGAGACTGCATATAGAGCATTTTGTACTGGATTTGGCTCGCCCCATTGCTGCGGCGCCTGTGATTGAAGGCTGTCAAATTGAGCGCGTGACTGACAAAACGCTTAGTGTTGCCGTTCCTAAAGAGCACGGACTCAACAAACTGTTCAGTCAATTAACCGCACAGAACATCGAAGTCACCAGCTTGAAAAACAAGACTAATCGACTGGAACAGTTATTTATGGATTTGATTGACTCAAACCCCACAGGCTCAAAAGCGGCAGGTGATAAATAATGAATTACTCTATTGCCTTTAGGACCATCGTTACCAAAGAGATATTCCGATTTATCCGTATCTGGCCGCAAACCCTGCTGCCGCCGGCCATTACTACCGCGCTGTATTTTCTGATTTTCGGCAAGTTAATTGGCGATCGTATAGGCACTATCAGCGGCGCCGGCTACATGGACTATATCGTCCCCGGCATTATTTTAATGTCGGTTATCAGTCATTCCTACGCCAATGTAGTCTCTTCGTTTTACTCGACCAAATTCCAGCGCAATATTGAAGAATTACTGGTTGCCCCGATACCCAACTGGGTGATTCTGGGCGGATACGTGAGTGGCGGCATTATCCGCGGATTACTGGTGGGCGTTGTTGTGACTTTGATTTCTTTGCTATTTACAGATATTACGGTTAATAACATCGCCATTACCCTGTCAATCGCCGTACTGACAGCCACTGTATTTTCTTTAGCCGGCTTTATCAATGCGATACTCGCGGAGAGTTTTGACGATATTTCGATTATCCCGAACTTTGTATTAACTCCGTTAAGCTATCTGGGAGGCGTTTTCTATTCGGTAAATATGTTGCCCGATTTTTGGCAGAATATCTCTATGGGAAATCCTATCTTATATATGATTAACGCCTTTCGTTACGGCTTGATAGGCGTGACGGATGTTGATATTCAGATGACCTTTATCATTACCGGCGGATTTATTATTACCCTGACATTATTTAGCCTTTATCTTTTACATAAAGGTATTGGAATTAAGAATTAATTGGGGGACTAAACAACTAATTTGTATGAACCTTGGCCTTGTTTTCAATATCCATGCGTATTTGCCTGCAATTCGGTCAATGGCTCCGGCAAGCGGATAACCTCGGATTCAACCCGGCCATCTGCATACAGCTCTATTAATCGATAGCCCGGAGCAGCATCGCTCACACTGAATTCAAGGGTTTCGGGTGCAAATTGAAAGCAGGTGGAAGGCGCGCCCAATACCCGAAAGGTCGCTATTTTTATATCCATGACCTGATGGATATGACCGGTGGTTATGACTTTTACTTGCGGGTATTGGCCTACTATCGCCAATAATTCCTGACTGTTTTCTATGATCATGGTATCCATCCACGGACTTTTAGTTTCCAGAAAATGATGATGGACTGCGACAAGTGCATGGCGACCAGGATTTTCAGTTAAGCAGTTTTCAAGAAACGCCAATTCCCCTTTTGACAAACGACCGCCTGGTTCTCCGGGTATCCGGCTGTTCAGGCTAATCAGCTGCCAATTACCCAAAAAAACCTGTTTGCGGCAGTTAATCCTGTCGGTATTAAATACCTGCTGCATGAGCTCATAATCGTCATGATTACCGGGCAGGCAGACGCATGGCGTTTCATAGGCTTCAAGACTGCTTAAAATGCGCCGGTAACTTGACGGGCAAGGATCCTGAGCCAAGTCGCCGGTAAGCAGAATCAAATCGAAATGAGGTTTTGCAACAAAGGCCTGTTCAAGACAGGCGTGGAAATAATGCTCGGTATTAATGCCCAGCATCTTATCTTCCGGAGCCGCCAGGATATGCAGGTCGGATAATTGCAGAATTGATAGACAGACAGCGTGATTGGTCATGGGAAGATGCTATGCGATGTCTTTACAAAGAACTTTGGAATTTCTTTGCGGGTTATATAGCAACTTGAGCTGATCGGGAAGATCGGTAATAGATGACGATAAAAATCCCCGTTCAATAAACCAGTGCATGGTTTGCGTAGACAACACGAATAATTTTTTAAGCTTGAGTTCCCCCGCCTTGCGATAGATATATTCAAGCATCCGATTGCCCCTGGCCGATCCCTGATAATCGGGATGCACGGCAAGGCACGCAATCGCACCGAACCGGCTTTGCACATCCGGGTGCAATGCGGTGCAGCCGATGATCAGACCGTCGCGTTCGATAACGATATAGTCGGCGATTTCCATTTCAATTTTTTCCCTGGAGCGCTTGGCTAACTTGCCTTGTTGCTCCAGCGGCTTGATCAACTCCAGAATGCCGCCTATGTCGCTCAGTGTCGCCGGGCGCAATTCTTCAAAAGCCGTTGAGCTGATCAGTGTGCCTATGCCGTCACGGCTGAATAACTCCAGCAATAGCGCACCGTCGATGGTTCTGTTTATCAAATGCACGCGGTCGATGCCGGATTGGCAGCTTTGCATCGCGGCTTTGAGCGGTAAGCTGATGCTGGTGGATATATCCGGATGTTGCTGCAAGAAAGCGTCGGCTTCAGCAGTGGTCATTTGCTGGATTTGTTCGCCGTTGTCGGGATTGCAGCAGCTTTGTTCGGTTAATAAAACCAACTTTTCCGCTTTTAACGCAATCGAAATCGCCGTGGCGACTTGTTCGGCCGACAGATTGAAGATTTCTCCGCTCGGCGAATAACCGACCGGCGAGATTAACACCACATTGTCCTGATCGAGTTGCTGGTGAATGGCCGCGCTGTCGATGCGGCGGACTTCGCCGGTATGGCAGTAATCAATGCCGTCAATCACGCCTATGGGTTTGGCGACGACAAAATTACCCGAGGCCACCTTGATTTTTGCTCCCGCCATTGGCGAGTTAGCCAGCCCCATCGATAACAGGGCTTCAATTTCCACGCGAACCAACCCGGCTGCTTCTTTAACGCATTGCAACGCTACATCGTCGGTAATACGCAGGTTATTGTGAAATCGGGCGGGAACATTCAACTTGGTGAGTCGCTGGTCGATCTGCGGACGTATGCCGTGAACCAAAACCAGCCGTATGCCCAGACTGTTCAACAACGCGAAATCGTGAACGTGATGATCGAAATCATCGGCCAGCACCGCTTCGCCACCAAAGAAAATAACAAAGGTTTTGTTCCGGTGGGCATGGATGTAGGGGGATGAGTCCCTAAACCAGCTGACGAATGATTTTTGTGGTTCCATGATTATTTGATTAGCGGGTGGTAGCCGCGCACGGGTCCCTTCGCCAGTGCATCCTGTGGTGTCGCTACAGCAGCTTGACTAAAACGGCAACAACAATAACTGAAGCCATCATCATTCCGCCTAATTTAATGATCAGCCGATATTCCAAGTTCGCGCAGGCGCATATCTAAATGCTCCTTGGTAACCAGATTGTCTTCAATAATTCGCCGATGTTCAGTTGCAAACACCTCGGCCTGCTCTTCGGAAAAACTCACCGCCTTGAGCCGCTTGATAAATTCGTGAGTATCAAATGTAATTGTTGTCATATCCCCCCCAGGACCGTATATAAACATAGCCAAATATAACACAATCCGACTTGCTCAAGAATCAAAACAACATCAGTAGGGCGTAGGATGGGTAGAGCGGTAGCGAAACCCATCATTACCGTAAACGATGGGCTTCACTGCGTTCTACCCATCCTACATCAATCCATATATGGACTCCTTTTCTCTCGCTCGTAGTCAGCGGGCAAAGGGTGGATAACCCGGTTTTAATCATGGACTAGGCGACCAAAGCTTCATATTCTTTGTTTTTGTTCGCCATCGCCCATAATATCCGCGCATTTTTATTGGCGAGAGCAACGGCGGCTTTATTAAAGCCGCGCCGCACCACTAAGGCTTGCAGCCATAAGCTCAGCTTGTCCGTTTTTTTCGAACAGTTTTTTAACACGGATCGCGCACCATGAATCAGCAAAGTGCGTATATAGCGGTTCCCGCGTTTACTGATGCCCAAGGGCCCAAGGCCGCGTTTGATGACAATCTCCCAAAGACTGGCCGCACTAAAAAGCAGTTCGTTCTGCGTATCTTCCAGTAATGAACGTGCCGCTACAGGCAACCGGTCAGGCGAATCGGCCGCCCATAGCAACAAGTGGGTATCCAGTAACAGTTTCATTCTTCACCACTGAAAAGCGGCTCGATTTCCTTGCTGCCCATGCGATCGAAATCATCAGGGACGGTGATCTGCCCCGTCATGAAACCAAGCCTTCTGACTTGTCCGGCTGACGGGGTGTCCGGACGCGTCACCTTGACCAGCGGCTTTCCGGCTTTGGCGATGATAAAGGAATCACCCTTTACCGCTTGCTCTATCAACCGCGACAGTTGGGTTTTGGCTTCGTGAATATTGACCGTCTGCATGATAAACCTCATTGAATTATCTGATTAGCAAGATGCTTCAGCCAGAGACAAAATATTCGACATACCAACAGCCAGCTCCAAAAAATACGCCCCGTAGAGACGCGATTTATCGCGTCTGCTATCCAGTTCGATCAAAAGGGCAACGATTAGAGACGCGATAAATCGCGCCTCTACGGCTGACCGTCTGCATGATAAACCTCATTGAATTAAGTTTAGTTTAACAGGTGAGTTGCAAAAACCAGGTGGTGATAACACCTTTGCACATCACCTACTTCGCTACAATTCCCGCGTCGCACTGAATTTAATATCCGGCCAGCGCTCTTCGGTCAGTTGCAGGTTGACGCGGCTGTTGGCAACATAAACCAGGTAACCGCCGCCGTCTTCGGCTAGGTTATCAAAGGCTTTGTTCTTGAACTCCTCCAGCTTGGCCGGGTTGCCTGCGCTTACCCAACGCACGGCTGAGATGGGGATGGCATCATAAACGCATTCGACATTGTATTCGCTTTTAAGTCTGAACGCGGTGACGTCAAACTGCAAGACACCGACCGCGCCCAAAATCAGGTCGTTGTTTTTTAACGGTCTGAATAGCTGGGTCGCGCCTTCCTCGGTCAACTGCACCAGGCCTTTTTGCAGAGCCTTGGCTCTTAACGGGTCTTTTAACACCACCCGACGGAATAATTCCGGCGCAAAATAAGGAATGCCTCCGTATTTAAGCGTTTCGCCCTGGGTAAAGGTATCGCCGACCTGAATGGTGCCGTGGTTATGCAGACCGATGATGTCGCCGGGGTACGCTTCTTCCACGCTTTTCCGGCTGTCGGCCTGAAAGGTAATGGCATTGGCGACCTGAATATTTTTACCGATACGCACATGATGAACCTTCATGCCCTTGTCGAATTTACCGGAACACACTCTTAAAAAGGCAATCCGGTCTCTATGAGACGGGTCCATGTTGGCCTGAACTTTAAACACAAAGCCGGTAAACGTGGGTTCTTCCGGCAAAACCTCGCGTTGCTCCGCCTGCCGGGGTCTGGGTGACGGCGCATATTCTGCGAACGCATCGAGCAATTCGATAATCCCGAAATTGTTGATCGCGGAGCCGAAAAAAACCGGCGTCAGCTTGCCCGCCAGATAGTCTTCAAGATCGAATTCATGACTGGCGCCTTTGACCAAATCGATTTCCTCTCTTAATTCTTCGGCCTGATCGTCCAGCAGCTCATCCAGCTTTGGATTATGCAAGCCTTTGATGATTTCAGCCTGGGCAATCTTGCCGCCATGTTGGGCGCTGAACAAATGAATTTCATCCTTATACAGATGATAAACCCCCTTAAAGCGTTTACCCATGCCGATAGGCCAGGTCATCGGTGCGCATTTGATGTTCAGGACGTTCTCGACCTCGTCCATCAATTCAATAGGCTCCCGCCCTTCCCTGTCCAGCTTGTTAATGAAGGTAAGAATCGGCGTGGTGCGCAGTCGGCACACTTCCATCAAGTTAATAGTGCGGTCTTCAACACCTTTGGCAACGTCGATCACCATCAGCGCGGAATCGACCGCCGTCAAGGTACGGTAGGTATCTTCGGAGAAGTCTTCATGACCGGGCGTATCGAGCAGGTTAATAATGCAGTCTTTATGCTCGAACTGCATGACCGAGGTGGTCACCGAAATGCCCCGTTCCTTTTCCATTTCCATCCAGTCGGAGGTCGCATGACGCGCCGCTTTTCGGCCTTTTACCGAACCTGCCAGCTGAATCGCGCCGCCGAACAGCAACAGTTTTTCGGTGATGGTGGTTTTACCCGCGTCAGGGTGGGAGATAATGGCAAAGGTTCTACGACGCTTGGTTTCGGAGCTTATTTCAGTAATCGACATGTTTTATGCAAAAAATAGGTACGCACACGGTACACAACAAAAAGAGTACCCGTTTGTTAATGGGGACGAATGGATGATTGAAGGCTTTTTATCAATGATGTAAAAAACCCTTGGTGAGCGGTATTACCGGTAAATCCAACTAAACGTGGGTAAGGCGTTTTAAAAATACCGAAGTAGCTTCAACTGACTGATTTTACCTAATTCACATAAAATAAGTAAGCCTCAGTCTCTTTCAGGACAGAATGAGTCTGCTTGCGCATCTTCCTTCCGGTAGGGTTTCCACACGCTCCAACTGATTTTTTTAGGATAAAGTCAGTACGTCACTTGCAATAAAAGTCGCATTGATCAAATATCGATGGGACTGTCATCCACCAAGTCGGGTATCAATGAAACAATAGCATTTTTGATAGCAGTCGCCGCAGTTCGCAGAGCTTGCTGTTCGCTGTCGTTCAATTCAGGGTGCAAATGACGGATAATTCCGCTACGCCCTACGACCACCGGGATGCTAAAGCAGTTATCTCGAATGCCCATCCAGTCGTCAAACCGGGTGACGAGAGGCATGGTGCGGTATTCGTCGAAAACTACAGCTTCAATAACCATGCATGTCGCAGTGGCGATAGCGTGATTTGTATAACCTTTGAGACGATAAACCTCAAAACCGGCTTCGGTAACCTGTGCAAATAACTGTCGATGAATGGGCGTGTCGCCGATGGATTCCCCTCCCGCTTCTGCGCTACTCAGTATAGGTAATTGATTGGAACCGTGCTCACCCAGAATATAGGCACGAAGATCGTCAGGATGAATATGCTCTTCCTGTGACAGCAAGGCACGAAATCGGGCGGAATCCACCAACGTCCCAACGCCTATCACCCGATTGGCGGCAAAACCGGATAACTTACACGCCGCATAAGTCATTACATCGACCGGATTGGTCACGATAACAAACACGGCGTTGGGATTATTGACAGCCAATATCGGAATCAATTCCCTGAACAATAGTGTATTTTTCTCGCCCAATTGCAGACGAGAGGTCAAAACCTGCCCATCAGGCGCAACCGATGCCGTAATTACAACAATATCGGCATCCTTTACCTGCTCATTAGTACAGCTCTCAATACGCATGGGCCTTGAGCAAAAAGCCAGCGTGTGCTGCAAATCCAGAGCATCGCCCCGGGCTTTTTCATAAGTACGCCCGGCAATCACCAGATGGTCACAAATTTGTTTTATCACCAAGGCATAAGCAAGAGTCGAACCGACACGACCGGTTCCGATGATGGCAATTTTCATAAGCAGGTGACTATCCGTTTTTTAATAAGACATTAAATTGATTATAACGAATTGTGACAGCTTTATTTTAGATAAGACCAGCAATAATTTTTTTGTCCGGTTTTTTGATTGCTCATCACAACTATTGAAAATGCCGCCCGGTTTCAAGTATAAATTGATATTGCTAACCCTAACAAAGCAACTGCATAAACAAAATACGTGAAAATACATACCAATTATCGAAAGTCTAGCCGGTAATAACATGGTATTTTTAAACAAACGATTAGAAATCAATACGACTAACCTAAACCGCTATTAATTATTAAAGAATCCTGGATTAAAATAAGTGAACTCTTCGATACGTACTATTACTAATGGGGTTAAGGATCCTTGTGTATTAAGTCATGATTGTGATAATGTTAATCGTAACTTGCTAATTTATTATAACTTTTAAATCTTTAAGACTTTTGTTCTTATCGTTTGCAAATAAATTATTTTCTTGTTGTCCCTCCAGACCCAGTGTCTGTTCACTTTAATGGATTTTACGAGGACTCATAATGAATACAGATTTTCGGATTGGACTGATTAGTGATGATCCCTATCATCTGGGCTTATTAAAAGGGTATTGTCATGCAAATCGTTATAAGGTTTTTGAATCAACTGCCGACAGGGAATCTATTAATAAAATGATTCAGATACAGCCAAATATAGTTATTCTTACTGCGGGTCTGGTACAAGATCAAGCTCAAAAAAATAACTTAGACTTGATCCGTGACATGAGTATTAATCATCAAATTCCGGTATGTTATTTACGTGATACTAATAATGCTTCCAATTTAGCAAAAGAAGTAATTTGCTGGGTTGATGCAACTTTAGATACTCCTCTTGACGTCAATCAACTGAAAGATTATCTGCACAACAAATTCAAGCTTCATCATCGATTTATTCAAGAAAAAAGAAATTATGAGAGGCGAGCCGCTAATGATCGCAGGCTGTTAACGCTTCAGCAGCAAAATGAGGCTATCTGCAACAATCAGCCGACTAATAAAAATCTAGCCAATAATGGCAACTGTTTTATGGTAGAACCTTTTCAAATTGATCAACGTTCCAAAGCTGTCCTGTTTAACGGGAAGTTATTGAATTTAACCCGTAAAGAATTTGAACTTTTTGAGTTATTGGCGAAAGATATTGATCGCGTATTTATGACCCATGAAATTATCAACCATCTCTGGCCTGAAAATAACCGGGCAACCAAATCGGATCTTTATCAGTACATGCATCTATTAAGAAAAAAAATTGAAGACGATCCGAATAACCCACAATGGATTTTGACTGTGAAAGGTTTTGGATACAAACTGAATGTGGCTGTACCTGTTAAAATAAACTCGCCAAGCATTTAGAAAAATAAAGTTAGCGAATCATCTTACAATTGCGGCAACTCCCCGATAATATTGTTTTTTACTATCAGACTCTAAAGTGAGGCTTTGTGAAGACATTTTATTATAGTCACCCTGATTTTCTTTTTCATGAAACAGGTGCCGGACATCCTGAATGCGCTGACCGACTCAGAAGTATAGAAAAAGCATTGGCAGCACCGGAGTTCTCAGGCTTAAGCCGTCAATCACCGCCACTCGGGACAGAAGAGCAAATCAGGCTGGTTCACCCCCAGTTTCATATTGATGCCATTCTTGAAGCTATCCCAAAACAAGGCGAACATTATCTGGATCATGATACAGTGCTGTCGCCTGGATCAAGACAAGCCGCTTTTCGCGCGGTTGGCGCTGTTTGCGATGCGGTTGATAAAGTCTTGACCGGCAAAGCTGACAATGCGTTTTGCGCCATACGTCCACCCGGGCATCATGCAGAACCCCAGCGGGCAATGGGATTTTGTCTGTTTAATAATATAGCGATTGCGGCTAATTACGCGCGTCAATATTATCAGCTCGAACGTATCGCCATTGTTGACTTTGATGTCCACCATGGTAACGGTACGCAGGCGGCTTTTTACAGTCAGCCTAACGTGCTTTATGCATCCAGCCATGAGATGCCGCATTACCCCGGCACCGGACATCCTGCAGAAACCGGTGTCGGCAATATTATCAATGTGCCGCTGGCCGCTGGTGATTCCGGCATTGAATTCAGGCAAAAATACAACAACCTTATTTTGCCCGCACTGAAAAATTTCAAACCTGATTTATTGCTGATTTCAGCCGGTTTCGATGCCCATAAGGATGATCCGTTAGCTTCCATCATGCTGGTTGAAGACGATTTCAAATGGATTACTCAAAAATTAATGACCATTGCTGACAGCTGTTGCAAAGGCCGGATTATTTCAGCCTTAGAAGGGGGCTACAATCTTAAAGCGTTAGCTGCCAGTGTTGCTATTCATGTCAAGACATTAATGACTGGCTAGAGTTACGAAAGTATGTCTATCTGATTATTCTTGACTGGTCGAAAAACAGTATTGTATTTTCACGACGCGTCCGTAACGTACAGCATATAGCTAGGGGTGTGTCGAGTAGAAGAGTTTAAAAATATCTTCAAATTGATAGTTGGCTTTATCAATGATATTACTCAAATCATCCACAGGTATTTTATTGCAAAAAGTGCTTGAATGAGGGGGCTCTACGTCTGTTTTACACAGATAATTAGCCGATCTTATAATTGATGCTGCGTGTGCAAAAACACCTGTGTAATCAGGATGATTATGTTGACCGATGGTTTCAATTATAATATCGGGCAGTCTCCATAACCGGACTAATTCAGCACCAGTCTGATAATGATTAAACCCAAGTATATTGTTTTCTGCTTGAATTTCATCGACACCGCTTGATTCAATTAAAAGGCCTATTTGACGCGCTAGTTCAGGAATTCTGCGGTAGAAAACCAGCTGGCCAATATCGTGCAGTAATCCGCAAATAAACATTGAATCAAGGTCATCCCTGTTGTTGCCATAGATACAAAGCTCCTTACTAATGAGTGCGCAACGCAGACTTCTGGCCCAGAAGTCCTGCATGGAAAGGAGTCCCGCGGGCAGGGATGAAAACTTGTCAATAATAACAGTAGCCAGTACCAGATTCTGTAATTCCTGAACGCCAATAATGGTTATGGCGCGCTCAATCGATGCGATTTGTGCAGGAAAACCAAAATAAACACTGTTAACTATTTTAAGCATCCGTATAGATAATGCAGGGTCTTGTTCAATAATAAAACCGATATCCATAATTGATTTATTAGGGTCTGCAACGGTTTTTTGCAGTTCAAAATAAATGTTCGGTGATGAAGTCAGTTGCAAATCACCTCTGAACAGATCTGATGTTTTTAAATTAGAAGAAATGGCAGTTAACATAGGAAATTAAACATTATTGTCTATACTTTCTGTGATGGGATTCAAAAAGTGCGCTAATATCATGAAGACTAGTTAGAATTTTCAGGAATTCAAGGAAAAAGAAATTATTAGAGCTAGTATCAATTTAGACAATTTAAATTTCGTAAACAATAAAAACATTAGAGAGGACTTCTAAAAACAGATTGCGTTCATGGCTCGACTGTTTGCCAAGCTTACAGCTCACCATGAACGTAACCTGTTGATAACAAAAAACTCCGTTCGAGCTGAACTTGTTGACGGGCGAGGTTTTTAGAAGTTCCCTGAAATCTGATTACTCCCATCTGAGCAAAAAAACGTCTACTTTTTAAAAGCAGATAAAGTTATTGTTATTCATTAGCTTAATCAGTTTTTACGTACCATAAGTTGAACGTTTTCTGAGTAAGATGGGAGTATTATGCCTGTCAATTCTGTTTGGAGGTTAGTGTGTTACTTGATTCACTGAAACAAGAAGTCATTATTATTGCTGAGATTGATGAGTCGTCAATAGTAAGAATCATCGAGGAATTACAGAATAAGGGCTTTTATAATTTTAAATTTGCCGTTAATGGTGCTGAAATTCATAAGATTATCAGGGAATATTACGAAAACCCGGAAGCGATAGGATTGATTATTATCAGTAAGGACTTGCCCGGTTGTGAGATTAAAGATTTGTATAAGTCTTTTTCTCAGTGGGATGGCGGGGTATTTATTCCTCTGATTGTTTTAAAAAAAGATTTAACTCCAGATTGTGATGATTGGAATTTTGGTAGCCAGAATCTGATTTATCATCTAAAGCAAGACTATAGCCCGGTTGAGTTGCAAATAATTGTTAACTTTTTCATTTGTTTAAAAAATGAAAAATATCTGCGCTATAAACAGCAAGAAAGACTATTAACGGAGTTATCCGAACGAAAGCTTGTAGATGCAAAGCTTAAGTACCTGGTTGGGCATGACGAACTCACAGGTCTGCTTAACAGGAGCAGTTTAGAACAGCATATCCAGCTGACATTGAACAGGAATAGCAGTAGAAACTTTTCTCAGGACAGTGTGTTGTTGTTTATCGACCTTGACCGGTTCAGTTTGCTTAATGAACTCGAAGGTTTTGATGTTGGAGATCGTTTGCTGATAGACGTCATCGGTTTAATAAGAAACGCGTTAAATAATGTTGGGCTATTTGCCAGGATTGACTCTGATAAATTTGGTCTTTATCTGGAGAACTGCACAGTTTCTCAAGCTGAAATCTGGTCGAAAAAGATCAGAACATCCTTAGATAATTTCCGCTTTGTAATCGGGGCAATTGCTTACAACATTACTGCTTCTATAGGACTAAGTTCGTTAAATTCTGCAAAATCAATGATACATCCTCGCGAACTAATCTATCAGGCTCATCAGGCTTGTTGCATGGCCAAGACAAATGGACGAAATATGGTCTGGAAATATGACAGTGACGATACTGTTATTAGAGAGAGGCATCGTGATATTTGTTGGGTTCCCATTCTAAGAGATGCTTTTCTAAACAAACGTTTCTTTCTGTTATTCCAACCGGTTGTAAATCTCATTAATGGTGATATTTCTCATTATGAAGTTTTAATTCGACTACGGGGCGAAAATGGCATAGTGATTGGTCCTGGTGAGTTTATTCCAGCAGCTGAAAGAATGGGGTTGATTCATGGAATTGATTTATGGGTAGTCGAAAATACCATTGATTATCTTGCTGCGCTGCCCATTGAATTATCGCATATTGCTTTAGCCATCAATCTTTCCAGTGTTGCTTTTCAGGATGAATCTTTATTGCCGACGATTAAACAGAAACTTGAAATGACTTGTGTCAGAGCCGAGCGCATTACCTTTGAAATTACTGAGACAGCGGCGATAGATAATTTTAAACAAACAAGATCAATGATTCATCAAATTCGCGCATTGGGCTGTCATTTTGCTTTGGATGATTTTGGCGCCGGTTTTTGCTCTTTTAACTATTTGAAAAGGTTTCCTGTTGATTATGTGAAAATCGATGGTCAGTTTATTCAAAACTTGGTGAATGATGAAACAGACCAAGTGCTGGTGCATTCAATGCACCAGATTGCAAAAAAATTGGGTAAAAAAACCATAGCTGAATTTGTTGAATGTCCAAAAACGATTAAACTTTTAAGAGAAATAGGCGTCAATTATGGGCAGGGTTATATTTTTGGCAAACCGAGTGAGCAGCTCATGGAGCAAAATATTTTTCAAATTAACGATGTATTGTAAAGAGCCGGTTTATACTGCTGCCATAAATTACGTTTTTTAGAAGCCCCTCATCCCATGCCTATTAATATTCGCAAATAATAGAGCTACTTACAACATTACCGCATATAAATACCTACTAAATATAAATTGCTAAATGATGTTGAGTTTTTTATCATCGAAGCATAGTTGGACTTACTCAGAGTAAGTGCCTTGTATCTATCTTTTAGCGGCTATTCAGGTGAACGGACGATGAACTCATTTACATTTATCGAATTAGACTCCTCAATCATGCATGAGCCTGAAAGTTTCCTTGGCTTTTTTGACTAAAAAAATATGCATCAGCTCACACCCTACATCATTGTCGTTGAGCTGGCTCGTCCGGATGACACCGCACCGCGCGTTAAGCAGCTTACCCCTTCCGCCGCTACGTTTTTAGGCTATACCGAGAAAGAACTTATCGGCCGTCCTGTTGATCTTATCTACGCTGCCGGAAGCGACAAGGCGCTATGGCAAGAAGCCTTTGCCAATATAACTGATAAAAACACCAGCCAAAGCCCTTCGGCTCTGCTCAGGACGGGCTTTGCCGGTGAAATAGTTACCAAGGCAAATAACAAAATTCAGGCATTAATATCGCTTTCAGTGTTATCCGGCCAAACGTCCAATAAAACCGACATTGTTTTACTGATTCAGGACAGGTCTGTTCTGAGCGGAGTCGAAGGGGCTGCCGAAGACTTCAACGTCGAATCGGCGTTTACCGAAAGTGAAGAACGTTTTCGACAGATGGCGGAAATGGCCGGCGAATGGTTATGGGAGCAAGATCCTGATGGATACTATAGCTATAGCAGTGCTGCTGTTACTCAAATACTGGGTTATAGCCCGGATGAAGTGCTCGGCAAACACTATACCGAATTTTTAACTCCTCAGGATAAAGTAGACCAGCAGCCATACGCGACCAGTCACCAGCCTTTTTATGCGTTGCTGTCTCACTATCGGCACAAAGACGGTCGCCAAATACTGACAGAATCAACCGGATTACCCATTATCAACGCAGCGGGGAAACTGATTAAATGGCGAGGGGTTGATAGGGACATTACCGCCAGAATGCATTTTCAGGATGCGCTTATCGAAAGTGAAAAACGTATCCGCTTGATTATTGAAAGTTCCTTGAGCGCTATCGTGATTATGGATTCTTACGGCATCGTTACCGACTGGAATCATCCGGCAGAAAAAATATTCGGCTGGACTAAGGATGAAGCCATCGGCCGACGTCTTGATGAGTTAATTATCCCTCCACAGCTTCACGATGCGCATCGACGGGGGTTGGAGCTCTTCCTGCGCACAGGTTCCGGCCCGTTGTTAAACCGATTGATTGAGCAGACCGCCATTCGCCGCGACGGCACTGAATTCCCTGTTGAACTTAGCATCTCACCGTTAAAACTGGGTAATACCTATATATTCAGCGGCTTTATTCACGATATCACCGAGCGTAAGCGCTTGGAACATCGGTTTCGACAAGCGGTGGAATCGGCGCCCAATGCGATTGTTATGGTAAACAAGTCGGGAACGATTGAGATGGTCAACTCGCAAACAGAGACATTTTTCTGTTACTCGCGCTCTGAATTAATTGGGCAACCGGTTGAAATATTAGTGCCGAGGCGCTTTCGCAGTGCGCATATTGGCTTTCGCCAAGCGTACCTCGCCGCCCCTGTGTCCAGACCTATGGGAGCGGGTCAAGATCTCTACGGGTTACGCAAAGACGGAACTGAATTTCCGGTTGAAATAGGCCTCAGTCTCATCGACAGCAAAGAAGAAACGCTGGTGCTGAGTACCATCGTAGACATTACAACGCGAAAAGCTACGGAAGCGGCAATTCGCCAAGCGCAGATCAATCTGGCCATCGCTCAAAGTGAAATCAAGATTGCCCAACGCATTCAGGCATCGCTTTCACCCTCGGCACCGATCAAATCCAATCATTTTGAAGTCACCGGTTATTGCCTGCCGGCCGACCAGGTTGGCGGCGACTATTTTGATTATTTTTACCGTAATGAAGACCATTTGGACATGATTATTGCCGACGTTTCCGGCCATTCAATCGGCCCGGCCCTATTTATGGTGGAAACCCGTAGCGCCATTCGAACTCAGGCAAGCGGCTCGGCTACGCCCGCAGAAACCCTGAAAGTCCTCAATAATTTTCTTTTTGAGGATTTGGATAGATCCGACTACTTTATCACCCTGTTTTATCTGCAATATAACAGCACCAACCATCAACTGAGTTTTGCCAATGCAGGCCACCCTCCCCCGTTATTACTCAGTCTTTTCCAAACCGAATGCAGGCAACTGGATGCTGAGGGATTAATACTGGGTGTAAACAAAGATGTCATTTTTGAAGAAAAAACCACTACGTTATCGTCAGGCGACTTAATCCTGCTGTATACCGACGGCTTAACCGAAGCGGAAAACGCCGAGGGCGAGTTTTTCGGCCTACAGCGCGTCAGCGATATTCTAGTTCAACATGCGCAACTAGCCCCGCAAGCCATTATTAAAACGCTGTTGGAACAACTCAAGCAATTTCGCCGTAGCGCATCTTTTAACGATGATATTACGTTAATGGTTTTTAAGCGGCATTAATAGCTTGAAGCCCAAAACAACAAAGCACCTGCAAATACACCGGCCAGCACATCATCCAGCATAATCCCCAGACCGCCATGCACCTGCCGGTCAATCCACCTGATCGGCCACGGTTTGAGTATGTCGAAGAATCTAAACAGGATAAAGCCCAGCACCATAGCCTGCCAGGTAAAGGGAACCAGCCATAGGGTTATCAGGTAACCGGCAATCTCATCCCAAACGATGCCGCCAAAATCATGTTCATCCAGTTTTTTTGCGGCTATGTCGCAAATCCGGATTCCGGCAACCGTCACGAGTAGCGTCAACAGGCTATAAACGAATAGATTGGTTTGTGCAAACAGCCAATAAACGGGAATAGCCGCCAAGGTGCCAAAGGTGCCGGGGGCTTTTTTTGCCAGACCGGAGCCAAAACCAAAAGCCAGAAACAGCACGGGATCAGACAGTATCTGCTTGGGTGTCAGCTTATTTTTACCCAGCTGAGTATTAAGAAAAATGCTCAAAGCCTTTTACCTCTAATGGTTGGATATGACCCGATTTATTCAGTCGCAAACCCGGTTGGGATTCAATGATGCCGATTTTGGTAGCAGCAATGGTCAACTGCGCCGCCTGCTCGGGACTTACGGTAAAGCACAACTCATAATCATCGCCGGCGGTCAGCGGCATAGACCAATCGCCGGTATCGATTATGTAGGACAGCACCGCTTTTGACAACGGCAACGCGTCCCAATCGAGACACGCGCCTACCCGGCTTTGTTCCAGAATATGGCCCAGATCGCCCGCCAAGCCGTCCGATAAATCTATGCAGGCATTGGCAATGCCGATTAAGGCCTGCCCTGCTTCGATTTGCGGCTCCGGCCGGTTAAATCGCGTTAAAGCAGCCTCGGAATCAGCACAAATATAACCTTGCTTTATCTTTAAGCCCAGCCCGGCATCGCCCAAGAAACCGGTCATATAAATAAAATCGCCGGGCCGCGCCGCCGAGCGCCTGAGCGCTTGGCCGTTCGGGACCAACCCCATGGCCTGAACGGTCAAAGTCAACGGGCCGGACGTGGTGTCGCCGCCAATCAAATCCACTGAACAGCGCTCGGCCAAATTCAAAAAACCTTTGGCAAACGCCGTCAACCAGTTTTCATCAACGTTAGGCAGGGTTAAAGACAGTGTTACGGAAACAGGCTTTGCGCCCATGGCGGCAAGATCACTCAAATTGACGGCCAGCAGTTTGTGGCCCAGATGTTCCGGCTCGGTTCCGGCAAAAAAATGCACGTTTTCCACCATGGTATCGGTGGTCACTGCCAATTCGAAACCCTCTGGAATGGACAACAACGCGCAGTCATCGCCTATACCCAAGCGCGTTGAGGGATTGGTAACTCGCTGCTTGGTGAAGAAACGCCGGATCAAGGAAAATTCGGAAAGGGGCATAAAGTTACATTAAAGGCTAAAGGCTAAAAATATATGCCTTTCACCTTGCGCCTTTTGCCTTAATTTCCACTGCCCTTTTTTGCTGAGCGACCTTATCCAGTATGCCGTTAACATATTTGTGACTACCATCGGCACCAAAGTCTTTGGCAAGGTTAATACCTTCGTTTAACACAACTTTGTACGGCATATTTAGTCGATACAACAGCTCGTATACACCGATTCTTAAAATCGCCCTTTCGACCGGATCAATCGTATCAACAGGACGATCTACAAATTCCGACAACACCTGATCGATCGCATCCAGGTTTTTAGGCACGCCGTAAAACAACTCGACAAAATAACTTTTCTGAGCGTCTTTCAATCGCTCTTCTTCCAGAAATTGCCGTTCAATCTCACTAAGATTCTGACCGGCCATTTGCCATTGATACAATGCCTGTACAGCAGCCTTTCGGGCATTGGTTCGAGCTTGACTCATCAGATTTCCAGGTTATTAAATAAACTTACCATTTCAATGGCGGACATAGCCGCTTCCGCGCCTTTATTACCGGCTTTGGTACCCGCACGCTCTATCGCCTGTTCAATACTGTCAACGGTTAACACGCCAAAACTGACCGGCACATTATATTGCAAGGAAACCTGCGCCAAGCCCTTAACGCATTCACCGGCGACATATTCGAAATGCGGAGTGCCGCCTCGGATTACTGCACCTACGGCGATAATCGCATCGTATTTTTTAGCCGCCGCCACGCGTTGCGCCACCATAGGGAGCTCAAACGCACCGGGAGCCTTTACCAGATGAATATCCGCTTTATTGGCGCCGTGGCGCACCAGTGCGTCAATCGCACCGGCTTCCAATTGTTCAACGATGAAACTGTTAAACCGCGAGGCTACGATGCAGAATTTTCCGCCTTGAACGAGCAAATTCCCTTCAAAGGTTTTTAATGTTGACATGATGTTTCTCTATTGTGTGATTAACGTGTAATGTTGTTGAAATCGCGATTAATTCACCACGAAGACACGAAGAACACGAAGTTTTTACCTTGGTTTCTCTTCGTGTTCTCGGCAATTGCTCCTGCATTGCTCTACCTCCTGCATAATCCACATGGACGTGGGGAATGCAGATATTGCAGGAGCAAATATCTGTCCTTGCAGTCGCTCGTGGTGTTATTTTTAGTTAATGCCTATGAGGTAAATGCTCTTCAACCCACATGCTCGGCGACTTCCAAATCAAACCCGGACAATGCAACATACTTTTTCCGGGTGCCTAAAACCTTCAGCTTATGCACACCCAGATCAGCCAGTATTCTGGCGCCGGTTCCGGTGGTACGCCAATCTGCGGCGCCGACAGCGTAGGGGCGATCCGGCAGGTCGCCCATTGCAATGCCGTTATCTTCCAACTGATAGTGATGTATCAGTTCCGCCAGCGATTTATTGTCCTCGCTTTGCCTGATAACGACCAATACCCCGCGTCCTTCCTCCGCTATTTTTTGCATAGCCGAACGCAATGGAACGCTGCAATCGCTACGCTTGGATGCAAACAGGTCATCCAGCAAATTCCGCGCATGAACCCTGACTAAAATAGGCTCTTCACCGGAAACCTGCCCCATGACCAGCGCCAAGTGCAGGTTATTGTCATTTCTGTCCTGATAAGCATAAAGCCTGAAATCGCCGAATTCAGTAGGATAAGCGCACTCGCTGATGCGTTCCAGAGTATTTTCATGCTGAATGCGGTAATGAATCAAATCGGCTATCGTGCCGATTTTAAGATCGTGCTGTTTGGCAAACACTTCCAGGTCGGGCCGTCTTGCCATCGAACCGTCTTCATTGAGTATCTCAACGATAACCGCCGCCGGTTCCACGCCTGCCAGCTTGGCTAAATCGCAGCCCGCTTCGGTATGCCCGGCACGGTTTAATACTCCGCCGGATTGCGCCATTAACGGGAATATGTGCCCCGGCTGCACCAAGTCATCGGCTTTTGCATCCGCAGCCACTGCACATTGAATGGTACGCGCCCGGTCGGCTGCTGAAATGCCGGTGGTTACACCGGTTGCCGCCTCGATAGACACGGTGAAATTGGTCGAATGGGCGGTTTTGTTTTCATTGACCATCAACGGCAAGCGTAATTGCTGGCAACGCTCACTGGTTAAGGTCAAGCAAATCAGGCCGCGGCCGTAACGCGCCATAAAATTCACATCTTCCGGGCGAGTGAAAGAAGCCGCCATGACCAGGTCGCCTTCATTCTCACGGTCTTCATCATCCATAATGATGACCATTTTGCCTAAGCGTAAATCTTCTATAATTTCTTCGATTGTATTCATTTTACCTTTTGGCTGTTAGCCGAAAAAACCGCTTTTTTGCAATAATTCTTCTGTGATGCCGCCATGGCTTTTAGCCGCCGCATCACCCTTGATTAACCGTTCCAGATAGCGAGCCAGCAAATCCACTTCCAGGTTGACTTTAGTTCCGACCACCGCATCGCCCAACGTGGTCTCTTTGAGCGTATGCGGCACAATATTCACGCTGAACACGGCGCCATTGACGTCATTGACGGTCAGGCTGATGCCGTTGATGCAAATAGAGCCTTTTTCTGCAATATATTTAGCCAGGTTGTCAGGCGCTTTAAGTTTAAAGCGAAAAGAGCGTCCGTCCGCCCGCTTTTCCATAACCGTGCCAATACCATCGACATGACCGCTGACGATATGCCCGCCCATCCGGGTTGTCGGTGTTAAAGCCAGCTCCAGATTAACCGGTGTACCCACGGTTGCGGTATTTAAGATGGTTCTCGACAAGGTTTCATTGGAAACATCGGCACAAAAATAATTTGTCCCTAGCTCCACTGCGGTCAGGCAGACGCCGTTGACGGCAATACTGTCGCCCAGCGCGACATCGTGCAACGGTAATTTTCCGGTCGCTATGGTCAATCGGCAATCGCCGGCTTTCCGCTCGATTGCCGATATTTTACCCACTGCCAAGATTATGCCTGTAAACATTGATGTCCTGTTTAGAGTTGTAGGGGCGAATTTATTCGCCCAAGGCGACTGCCAAAAGTAGGCGCTTTAGGCGAAGTCGGTCGCCCCTACAATGGTATATAAGTTAATTTTAAATCCTGGCCGACCTGCCTGACATCGCGCAGTTTTAACTGTTTTTTATCCGCCATCTGTTGCAAACCCGGCAGGTTAAATAATCCGCGCCCCTGGTCGCCTAAAATGCAAGGAGCCATATAGATCACATACTCATCGACCAAGCCTTCAGCCAGTAACGCGCCATTAAGCACGGAACCCGCCTCAACCAGCAGCTCGTTGATTTGCTGTTGGCTTAAAAATTCCATCACGGCATGCAAATCCAGTCGCCCGTTTTTGTCGAGCAGCTGATAGACTTCAAAACCTGCCTGTTGCAATACGCGTTGCTTTTGTTCATCCTGCGCACAGCTCAAAATCAGGCTGCGTCCCGGCAGTTTAGCCATCTGCGCGGTAACAGGCATGTTCAGATGCGTATCCAGCACCACTCTGACCGGTTGCAGGACATCTTCGTCTATACGGGCATTCAACGCCGGATCATCGGCCAACACCGTATTAATGCCAGTTAGAATGGCCGAACTCTCGGCCCTTAACCGATGCACATCGGCTCTGGCCTCATTTGAGGTAATCCATTTGCTTTCGCCCGATGCCATCGCAGTACGTCCATCCAGACTCATTGCCAGCTTGCTGCGCACAAACGGGCGGTTGTCGGTCATTCGCTTTATAAAGCCCCTATTTAACGCCAGTGCATCTTCCTGTAAGACACCGCAGGACACTTCGATCCCTGCCGCTTTGAGCTTTTCCAAGCCGCTGCCGGACACCTGAGGGTTTGGGTCTTGCATAGCCGCAACAACCCGACTGACTCCGGCTTTTATCAGCGCATCACAACAGGGCGGCGTTCTGCCCTGATGGCTGCAAGGTTCCAGCGTTACATAGGCAGTTGCACCTTTGGCATCCGATACATTTTTTAACGCTTCAACTTCCGCATGACCCTGACCCGCTTTAACATGCCAGCCCTGCCCGATCATTACGTCATCCCTGACTAAAACACAACCTACACGGGGATTCGGATCGGTTGTATAGCGCCCTCTTTTAGCCAGAGAAATGGCTTGTGCCATATAAAATGTATCGCGCGGCGCTGACATTATTTTTGTCGCACCGGTTCCGTACCGGTTGCGGCACTTCCGCCATCCGTGGCAGTCGTCTGTAAATGTTCGATCATATCGGTGAATTCACTGACATCCTGAAAACTGCGATAAACCGAGGCAAAGCGTACAAAAGCCACATGATCCAGTGAACTTAACTCTTTCATAACTTTTTCGCCCAACTCCTGCGCCGGTATTTCCCGCTCGCCCAGCGCCCGCAACTCCTTTTTTATTCGATTGATTGCGGCCTCAATATCATCACTACTTACAGGTCGTTTTTCAAGTGCCCTTAACATGCCTGAACGCAACTTATTTTCTTCGAAAGGCTCACTTATCCCGTCACGCTTAACAATCCGGGGCAGCGTTAACTCAGCCACCTCGTGTGTAGTAAATCGTTCTTTACAAATATTACATTCACGCCGACGGCGAACCTGATCGCCTTCATTTGCCAATCTGGAATCAAGAACCCGCGTATCTTGCGCCCCACAAAACGGACATCGCATAGTTAAGCCACTGTTTTTTGTTTACCGATGACCTCCAGGGAATGGAGGAAATGCCGACGACTGCCGGGAGCAGTCGCGGCAAAATCGGCCTTCAAACTCAAAAACCGTTAATTTTATAACACTCTACATTTTATCTGTATTTTATTTTTCTAAACTATACTGTAGCCGCATTCATACCTACTCAATCACATTGCCTAAGACCCTGCCAAATGGAAGAACAAGAAGGTGTAATAAAATACCAGCTCAATCATACGCAACAGTCGCTTAACCACCTGTTATCATTGACCGAAATCAACGCCTGGCGCACTATTGCCGCCCGACTTGATCTTATCGGACAAATTCCTGAACGATACGACAACATCGGATTCGGCAATATCAGCCAACGAATCGATGCTCACAGCGCACAATTTATCATCAGCGGCACTCAAACCGGACATCTTGAACGACTCAGTCCCGAACATTATTGCCTTATCGTCAAAGCTGAACCCCACCAAAACCGGCTTCAATCCTGCGGACTATGCAAGCCTTCTTCCGAATCACTGACCCACGCCGGCATTTACGCCCAGGACAATGCGATTCAAGCCGTTATTCATGCCCACAGCCCTGAAATCTGGAAGCATACCGTAGCGCTCGGACTGCCTCACACCAGCGCCGACGTCCCTTACGGCACGGTTGAAATGGCAACGGCTGTTGAGCAATTATTTCAATCCGGCAACCTATTGCAGACCTCATTATTTACCATGCTGGGACACGAAGACGGTGTAGTTGCTTTCGGCAGAAACATGCAGGAAGCGGCGTGGGAACTGATCAAATATTTATCGCTGGCCATCGGAATTGAACAACAGCCCATTAACCGATAGAATGCTTGGTTCTATATTAGCAACCCTTAATAAAATATGCCGGAAATACAAATCTACACTACCAATATTTGCCCTTATTGTATGATGGCCAAGCGTCTGCTCGACAAAAAAGGCGCTTCCTATACCGAAATCAATGTGGATGCCAAGCCCGGCTTAAGGGAAGAAATGATGCTCAAAACAAAGCGTCGGACGGTTCCCCAAATCTATATAGGCGATTACCATGTCGGCGGCTTTGACGAGTTGTATGCGCTGGATCAACAAAAAAAACTGGATGATTTACTGAAAGCTGCGTAGGTATGAAATTTAAATAAATTTTCACCACGAAGACACGAAGGACACGAAGTTTTATGTTTCATTCTTCGCTTCTTCGTGATGTCTTCATGTGACTTGCGCAGATTGGGCAACAGCTTTTCGTTGTCCAACATTTCAGTATTCAATGACGAGATAGTGCCGGGCAACCACGAAATCCGCCTCCGCATTGAAGCATGGGAATGTCGGGCATAAACAGCATGCCCAACCTTGCCTACAAACCCCTTAAAATATCCTTTTTGATATCTTCAAGATTCTCCAATCCTACTGAAATCCTTACCAAGCCATCCTTAATACCGGCTGCCGCTCTGACTTCCGGCGTTAACCGACCATGCGTAGTAGTTGCCGGATGAGTGATGGTGGTTTTAACATCACCCAGATTTGCGGTAATTGACAGCATTTCAGTGGCATCGATCAACTTCCAGGCATGCTCCTTGCCTCCGGTCAATTCGAAACTGACTATACCGCCGAAATGACTTTGCTGACGCTTAGCCAGTTCGTGCTGAGCATGCGATGATAAACCGGGATAGTGAACCTTGGCGATGCCGACCTGTTGTTCCAGCCATTTGGCCAGTTCAAAGGCGCTGTCACAATGCGCTTTTATTCTGATCGCCAGCGTTTCCAGCCCGGACAAAAACACCCAGGCATTAAAAGGACTCATGGTCGCACCGCCGGTGCGAAGATAAGGGTAAATATGCTTTTCTATAATGTCTTCACTGGCAATAACAGCGCCGCCGACACAACGCCCCTGCCCGTCTATATATTTGGTTGCCGAATGGACGACGATATCTGCACCTAATTCCAAAGGCTTTTGCAACACGGGCGTACAAAAACAATTATCGACAATCAGCAAACAATCGTGTTTATGGGCGATGTCGGCAAGCACCGAAATATCGGCAATTTCAATTAAGGGGTTGGACGGTGTTTCCAGAAACAAAAAGCGGGTATTCGGTTTAATTGCCGCTTCCCAGGCTGCTGCATCGATCAAATCGACAAAATCGGTTTCGACCCCGAATTTGCCGAAATAATTCTGGAACATCAGCACGGTATTACCGAACACGCCTCGTGAACACACCACATGATCGCCGGCTTTAAGCAGCCCCATACCGACCGCCATAATGGCAGCCATGCCGGATGAAAAGGCCAGACAGCGCTCGCCTTTCTCCATTAACGCCAGTCTTTCCTGAAAAGCATTAACCGTTGGATTGGTAAAACGGGAGTAAATATTACCCGGTTTCTGTCCGGTAAAGCGTAAAGCGGCCTCTTCGGCACTCATGAACACATAACTGGATGTGGCAAAAATCGGGATGCTGTGCTCATCTTCATGAGTACGCTTATGTCCGGCTCTTATCGCTTGGGTTTCCAGAGTGTAGTTGTTCCAGTTAATGTCTTTCATCGGTTTATTAAAACGTATTTATTTGTTAAAAAGATCAGGCAAAAGGCAAAGGACGAAAGGCAAAAAATCCGGCTTCAATACGGCCGATCTTTGCCCTTCGCCCTTCGCCTTTAGCCTTGCTCCTCAATCACCATTTTTCATTCCAATAATGAAATTTTCCGAGTTTCTTTCCGCTTGTGCGCCATCATTGCGCAAAGCCTCAGTTCGCTCCAGATACTCATCGTCAATATCACCGGTGATGTATTCTTTACTAAAGCAAGAGGTATCGAAGTGCCCGATATCCGGATTACCTTTACGCACCGCATCAATCAGATCATTCAGTTCCTGATAAATTACCCGGTCTGCGCCGATTGCTACACACACCTCGTCTTCAGTACGATCATGGGCAATCAATTCATGAGCGGCCGGCATATCAATGCCGTAAACATTGGGATAACGGACCGGAGGCGCGGCAGAGGCAAAATACACTTTTTTAGCCCCGGCATCTCTGGCCATCTGAATAATTTGCTCGGACGTTGTCCCTCTGACTATCGAATCATCGACCAGCAACACATTTTTCCCTTCAAATTCAAGGCTAATGGCATTTAACTTTTGCTTGACCGATTTTTCTCTCATTTTCTGACCGGGCATGATAAACGTTCGGCCGATATAACGGTTTTTTATGAAACCTTCGCGGTATTTTACGCCCAAAATGTTTGCCATCTGCAAAGCCGCTGTCCTGCTGGTATCGGGAATAGGAATAACCACATCAATGTCATGATCAGGCCAGTCTCTCTGCACTTTTTTGGCTAATTTTTCCCCCATACGCAGACGAGCTTTATAGACCGAAATACGATCAATAATTGAATCCGGTCTGGCAAAATACACATATTCGAAAATACACGGACAATGATCTGTTCTCTCAGCACATTGTTTAGTATGCAATACGCCTGATTCCTCGATAAATACCGCTTCGCCAGGTTCTATGTCTCTAATAAGTTCAAAGCCCAATACATCCAAAGCGACACTTTCCGATGCAATCATGAATTCCGAACCTTGCTCGGACTTTCTTTCGCCGAACACTATCGGCCGGATACCATGAGGATCTCTAAAACCTAAAACCCCGAATCCTGCAATCATAATCACAACAGCATAAGCTCCGCGACAACGGCGATGTACGCCGGATACTGCCTGAAAAACATCGTCCACGCTTAAATGCAATTTACCCAAACTCTGCAATTCGTGAGCAAAAACATTCAACAACACTTCAGAATCGGAATCGGTATTGATATGTCGCTGATCCTCTACAAACAGGGCCTTTTTTAACTCTTCGGTATTAGTCAGATTGCCGTTATGCGCAAGTGTCAAACCAAAAGGAGAGTTTACATAGAAAGGTTGCGCTTCTGCAGAACTGGTGCACCCCGCCGTTGGGTAACGCACGTGAGCAATACCCATATTGCCTTTCAATTTCAACATCTGGGCATTGGTAAAAACATCACGGGTCAAACCGTTTTCCTTGCGTAAATGTAACCGCCCGGCCTCACAAGTCACAATGCCCGCGGCATCCTGACCTCTATGTTGCAAAACTGTCAGAGCATCATATAACTCTTGATTAACAGCTTGATGTGAAACGATAGCAGCAATACCACACATTATTTTTTAACCTGCATTGTTTTGTAGAGATTAACGAAAGGAATTAACGATAACTGATGTATTCCGCCATGCCTGACGAAAGATGATCTCGCAACCATACGGCGAGCAACTGAAAAGGTGGGATTAATGTTGATTCTGTCCACCAGGAGTCTTTGGGTAAAGGCGTCAATCCCGCCAGTATGACAACGACAGTAACAACGATCAGGCCGCGAACAACGCCAAAAACCATTCCGCCGAAACGATCCATAAAGGTTAAACCGGTTTTCTTTACCAATACACTTAATAGAAAACCGATTAAACCGCCAAGACTCAACGTGATTGCAAACAAAGCCGCAAAAGAGGCAACCATTCTGGCTGACGTGTGACTGATAGTCGATTCCAGAAAACCGGCGACTGCCAAGGATGGCGGAAGTGTCGCAATCAGTAGGGAACCGATGCGACAAAATTCACGACTGAACATCAAACTCACCCAGATTGCCAGCATCCAGAATACTAATGAAAAAACTTCCTTAATAAATCCGCGCAGCAGTCCGGTTACAAAGGAAATAAAAACAAGCCCGATAAGGGTAAAGTCTATCCAGATCATGCTGTTATTAAGCGCATCACTCGGAAATCAGGATTGCCTTTATGTTCTGTTTATCCAATCTTGACTTCATTGCTGCCGCCTTTTTTCCGTCAAGTTCAGGGCCTACCCGGAGCCGATATGAAATTCCTTTATCTGTTTGAACGGTATCCAATGAGGCGGGCAAACCTTGTTCATGCAAACTCTCCCAAAGAGACATTGCATTTTCTTTTTTACTAAAACTACCTAATTGAATGTACCAACGCACCAATTTTGGGTTTGCTTTCAGTACAGCTACCGGTACCGGTTTTTTTGCTTCCGCTACAGCGGCAGCCAAACTCTTCGCGCTACTAGGCTGTTTAAGAATCGGTTGCCGTGCGGCATCGCCCAAAGCGCCTACTTTGGCCCCATCCATTGGCGGTTCAACTTCAGGCTTTTTAACCGTTAATCGTGTCGGCTCTACGGCTTTTTTAACCTTTACAGGTTCTTTAGCTATTACTTCTACACGGGGTTCTTTGGCTTGCACTTTGGGAGCTATGTTTTTGCGGATGCCATCCGCAGCGTCTGCTGCAGATAAAGGCCGCTCTGCAGGAGCCTGTTTTAGCCGCGACTTTGGCTGCTTATCTTCAGGTTCAATTACTTCTTCCGCACTAGAATCCTCGCGGGTATAGCCTTCGGATTCGGTATATAAAGACTCCCCTTGTTTCGACTGACCGGCTACAGGTTCATCGATAACTTCCTCTGCTGCACCGGTACTCTCAAGCGTATCGCCAGCACTTTCAGTAGATAAAGGCTCCGGGTCCGGCAACTTTGAAACCTGATCGGCACTGGTCGGCAATTTATCGGCCGTATTTGTGCCTGGTTCAACTTGAGCGGGAATATTCAACTCACTGACTAACTGACCACTATTATCGACGGGATCATCGAACAGCATGGGGATAAAAATAGCACATAGCGCCGTAACAACGACGGCGCCAATCAAACGTTGTTTTAATTCATGATCCATTTCGTCTACTCACTTATTCTCAAATTCAACCAAGCACTCAGATACCAAAAAAAAAGACCCAAAAACCAATAACAGATCACCTTGTTGCGACTGATTTTTTGCGGCAGAAAATGCTTCAGTAAAGCCGGAAAAACCAAAAGAAACATTGGACACCGAACTTTGTGAAAAAATCTCACGCATAACGGATTCCGTAGCCGCTCTAGGATTTGCCAGCGGTGCAAAAAACCAGTCGTAAACTACACAATTCATAATCTCAAGGACACCGGCGATATCCTTGTCTTTCATCATTGAAAAAACAGCATGGATGCGTCTGCCTGGGAAAACAGTCGTCACATAATCGGCCAGCGTCCTGACTGCCTGGGGATTATGCCCCACGTCCAGCAGCACTGGAATTTCGCCATCAATCAGTTGAAACCGCCCGGCTAACCGGACATTTTCCAGCCCCTGTTTAATCGATGCTTCAGTTACCGGCAAGATTTCGGCCATCTTGGTCACCGCTAAAATGACCGCGGACGCATTGCGGTACTGGTGTTCCCCTTTTAAACCCGGCTCCGGTAATTGTAACATTTGCCGGTCAGCAAAAAACCAGTCCCATCCTGTTGCCCGCTTTTTATAATCAAAATCTTTACCAATACAATACAACAAGGTCTGCTGCTCAACAGCACTCTGCATCAATGATTCCGGAGGTTCCGGATCACCTGTGATAGCGGGAATTGCGGTTCGGAAAATACCCGCCTTTTCCCGTCCTATGGCTTCTCGTGTACCGCCCAGCCATTCAATATGATCGATACTGATGCTGGTGATCAATGCTACATCGGGATCGACAATATTGACTGCATCCAGTCGTCCGCCCAAACCGACTTCAAGCAATTGAACATCGACCCCGGCACGCTGGAATATATCCAATGCCGCCAGGGTGCCAAATTCAAAATAGCTTAATGAGGTATTGCCTCGTACCGATTCTATTCTTGCAAAAGCCTCGCAGATTTCGTCATCCGATACCGGTTTGCCGTCTATTTTTATTCTTTCATTATATTTCAGAATATGCGGCGATGTATAAGCGCCTACCCGATAGCCTTGCGCCGTATAAATGGACTCAAGATAAGCGACAGACGAGCCTTTGCCATTGGTTCCGGCGACAGTAATGGTCGGGGGTTTGACATAATCAGGGTTAAGCGCATGAAAAACCTGTGCCGCCCGCTCCAAACCCAAATCAATTAATAAAGGATGTAAGCTTTCCTGCCACTTCAGCCAACCCTGTAGCGAATCGAAACGTATCATTAACCGATATTAAAATCAGTCTTCCTGATTCGGGTGATTTGGGGCATCATCCGCTTCAACTTGAAATCCCCCTGCGCCTTCGGCCTCCCCCTTTGACAAAGGGGGACTGAGGGGGATTCTGTCTCTACCCGCCATCAGCATAGCTAAAATACCGGCTATTTTATCGCGCATTTCACGTCTGTCGATAATCATATCGATAGCGCCATGCTCCTGTAAAAACTCGCTACGCTGAAAACCTTCCGGCAGTTTTTCCCGGACGGTTTGTTCTATTACACGGGGACCTGCAAAACCAATCAAGGCATTGGGTTCGGCAACATTAATGTCGCCTAGCATAGCCAAACTGGCTGAAACACCGCCCATGGTCGGGTCGGTCATAAACGAAATGTACGGGAGACCCGCATCGGACAGTTTGGTTAATGCCGCACTGGTTTTTGCCATCTGGAATAACGAAAACAGCGACTCCTGCATACGTGCGCCGCCACTGGCCGTAAACACAATAAACGGTACGCCTAATTCCAGGCTCTTGTTAACGCCACGAACAAACTTCTCGCCAACCACTGAACCCATTGACCCGCCCATAAAGCCGAAATCAAAGGCGGCGGCAACAATATCCCGGCCTTTTAGCTGACCTTTCATCACAACCAGCGCATCATTTTCCTTGGTCTGTTTTTGAGCCTGAGTAATTCGGTCTTTATATTTTTTACTGTCTTTGAATCTTAACGGATCGACAGGCTTAACATTTTTGCCTATCTCTTCATGACCGCCCTCGTCCAGAAACATATTCAACCGCGTTCTGGCCGAAATGCGCATGTGATGATCACATTTCGGACAAACGCTAAAATTTCTTTCCAGCTCCGTGTTATAAAGAATTGCATTGCAGCTAGGGCACTTATTCCACAATCCTTCAGGCACAGCGCCTTTTTTATTCGACCCTTCGGTTCTAATTGTTGAAGGGATTAACTTCTCAAACCAACTCATTCGTATGCCCCATCGTATTCATCATCGTGTTCTAAACTCTGTCCTTGTAGGGGCGACCGGCCGGTCGCCCCTACATTGCTTGGCGCATGGCGACCAATAACTCAACTATCTCTATTTTGGCCCGTTCCAAATTATCCAGGTTCGCCTCAATTTTACTGATCAGGGCGCTGCCGACAACCACACCGTCACCCAAACCTGCAACCGTCTTGGCCGTCTGTGCGTCTTTGACGCCAAAACCGATCGCTACAGGCAATCGCGTATTCGCCCTGATTTGCTTGAGCTTGGTTTCGACGTCCGCAGTATTCAAATGCCCGGCGCCGGTTACGCCCTTCAACGAAACATAATAAAGGTAACCGCTACCGGCAGCATCCATCTTTTTAATGCGCTCATCCGTACTATTGGGCGCCAACAAAAAAATCGGGTCAATGTCACGCACCTTTAACAAGGCAACGCATTCTTCCGCCTCTTCCGGCGGCAAATCGACGGTTAAAACACCATCGATCTCAGCGCGTTGTGCGGCATTGGCAAAATCCTCATAACCCATGGCTTCTATGGGGTTCACATAGCCCATCAGCACGACCGGGGTTTGTTGATTGGTTTTCCTGAACTCTGTCGCAATGGCCAAAACGCGTCTTAAACTCATTTTATGATCCAAAGCACGTTCACTGGCTCGCTGAATAACCGGGCCGTCCGCCATAGGATCGGAAAACGGTACGCCCAGTTCGATAACATCGGCACCGGCTTCAACCATGGCATGCATCAACGGCAAGGTGAAATCAGGACTGGGATCGCCTGCAGTAATGAACGGGATTAACGCCTTGCGGCCTGTTTTGGATAACTGTTCAAATGTAGCGGCTAATCGACTCACAGTTCTATCCCCTCGCGTTGAGCCATCGTTTGCATGTCTTTATCGCCACGACCGGACAGGCAGACAATGATAATTTCATCTTTTTTCATGGCAGGTGCAAGTTTCATGGTGTAAGCCATGGCGTGACTCGATTCCAATGCAGGAATAATACCTTCCATTCGGGTCAAAGCATGGAAACCTTCCAGCGCCTCGGTGTCGGTAATATTGACATATTCAGCCCTGCCGGTATCTTTCAGCCAGGCATGTTCAGGGCCTACGCCCGGATAATCCAAACCGGCTGAAATAGAGTGAGTCTCGATGATTTCACCATCATCATCTTCCATCAGATAAGTCCGGTTACCATGCAACACACCGGGGCGGCCTGCGCATAAAGGCGCAGAATGACGGCCTGTTTCAATGCCGTCGCCGGCCGCTTCAACACCGATCATTTTGACTGAACTGTCATCAATAAAGGGATAAAACAGCCCGATTGCATTTGATCCGCCGCCAACACAGGCAACCAGTGCATCAGGCAAGCGTCCGGCCTGATCCTGACATTGTTGCTTGGCTTCACGGCCGATAATGGCCTGAAAATCCCTGACCATTGCAGGATAAGGATGCGGTCCTGCAACCGTGCCGATAATATAAAAGGTATTATCGACATTGGTCACCCAGTCTCTGAGCGCTTCGTTCAAGGCATCCTTTAAGGTTTTTGAACCGGATTCGACGGCGACCACTGTCGCGCCCAGCAACTTCATCCGATACACATTTAAAGACTGCCGGACAACATCGACAGCACCCATGTAAATTACGCACTCCAGCCCCAGCCTTGCTGCAACCGTTGCCGTCGCAACACCATGCTGACCGGCTCCGGTTTCAGCAATAATGCGAGTCTTACCCATGCGTTTAGCCAATAAAGCCTGGCCTATCGTATTATTTATTTTATGCGCGCCGGTATGATTGAGGTCTTCGCGTTTTAGATAAATCTGCGCACCACCCAGTTCACGACTCCAGCGTTCAGCATGATATAAAGGCGAAGGCCGGCCTACGTAATGCTTTAAATCGGCATCCAGTTCCGCTATGAATTCAGGATCATTCAAATACTGCTGATAAGCGGCATTCAATTCCTGAATCGGTGGGATCAATGTTTCTGCGACAAACATTCCGCCGTAAGGGCCAAAGTGTCCCCGTTCATCGGGCATATTATATTTTTCTGTCATATTATTTTGTCACCCTCATTAACTTCACGTATGAATGCCGCCATTTTTAGCGCATCCTTAACACCTTTTTCCGCTTCCACACCGCTGCTGACATCCAGCGCATAAGGTCTTACTGCCTGCACCGCCTGTCTGGCATTATTTCTATCCAAACCACCCGCCAGTACGATAGGCAAGGCACAATGTTCAGGAATCCTGCTCCAGTCAAACCGGCTGCCCGTGCCGCCTTTCGCTCCCGGATGATAAGCATCCAGCAGCAACCCTGTCGCATCATGATATTGCAGAGCCAAACCTGAAATATCGATGCCACCCTCCATTCTGACGGCCTTCATATAACGCTTGCCATAAAGCCTGCATGCTTCAGCAGGTTCATCCCCATGAAATTGCAGGCAATCTATCGATACCCGCTCCAGAACCTCGCGTATCCGCGACTCCCGCTCATCAACAAACAAAGCGACGATTGAGACAAACGCAGGCAGAGCATTAACAATCTTAATCGCCTGATCAATATCAACATTTCTCGGACTGGGCGGATAAAAAACCAGACCGATTGCGTCTACGCCTAGTTGAGCAGCACAAACAGCATCTTCAGTACGGGTAAAGCCGCAAATTTTAACGCGAGTTCGCATAAAGTGATATGAGAAATTTAACCAAAAAAGCTAGCCACGTAGAATAACATAAAACAGCATTATGATTTGCCTGTAATCATCATTAATTTAGTGCATAAAAAACAACCGCACCAACAAAAAAGGCCGATATAAAATCGGCCTTGTGTTCAATAACACTAAAAATGCAGCGAGGCTGAGTTTGCAATACAACCCCAAAATTTCAAAATGCCTTTAAATTTAAGCGAAAAAACTGCCCTGCGCCATTTATCCTAAAAACCGCAATTAGTCCACGAAAATCACGAAAGACACGAAAGAAATCAGTATGTTGTATTGTACAACCATTCACCCTTTGAGTGACGACCTACAATTTAGTATCTCTTTGAATATTTTCGTGCTTTTCGTGTTTTTCGTGGATCAAATGATTTTTCTAGGTTTATTAATGCTCATGCACATGTTCATGAACACCAACATCCGGAACTTGAACGGCTTTAACAGCCACGCCATATTTATAAACCATCAAACCGCCTAAATCAGCGCCCAGCATCATCAGCACACAGAGCAACGCCGCTAATATCAGAAAAAAACTGTTAGCCCCGCCCTGAATTATTCCACCGCTTTTCAAGCGCCAGGCCGACAACAGGACCGCCAAAGTCAGCACAGATATGCCGAAATGCTCATGCCGCTCCATAATGGCATGAACATCATCCCCATGCGCGACGGAGCCTGCGGCAATAAAACCGGCAGTCACCGTAAACACGGCGGCTACAGTGCCCAAATACAGCAGCCAGCCGGCGACATTGCGCCAATGCGGCTTTTTGGCCAGCGTGCCGACCACGTCCAATGCAAAAAAAGCCGATAAAAAAGCGATGGGGAAATGCACCAACAACGGATGAATGTTATCCATACTGGCAATGCCGGGCATTAATGTAGAAAAAATACCCCTAGAATCAAGAGTCGAAAGCTCTTCAAAAAAAGCCAGCAGACTTGTAACGCCCTCGATAATACCGCCACCTTGGTCGGCTCCGCCATGAATTTGAAAAGACAAAAAGTTATTCATATTAACCATCACCATTATTTATAAGAAAGACAATCTACTTGATATTTGGACAATTGCAAATAAGTAGAATGGGTAGAGCAATAGCGAAGAAACCCATCATCAATGTAAACGATGGGGCTCACTGCGATCTCGGCAATTGCTCCTGCATTGCTCTACCTCCTGCATCCATGTCGTACCCATCCTACAACTTAATCATGCCGCTTGGCGCCCACCGGCAACTTATCAAACACCGGATGTTTGGCAATACCGTAATGTTCAGGGTAATAAACCGCACCCAAATACAATCCGTCAGGCGGCGCAGTGACTCCGCCCAACTTGCGACTTTTAACTTCAAGCAGCTCTTCTGCCCAATTTACCGGCTGTTTTCCAGCGCCTATGGCAATCAATACGCCGGCAATATTCCTGACCATGTGATGCAAAAAAGCGTTGGCGGAAATATCGATAATGACCTTATCATCCTCCCGATAAACATCAATAAAATACATCTCCCGGCAAGGGCTTTTGGACTGACAACCTTGCGCCCTGTACGAGGAAAAATCGTGCTTGCCGATCAGATGTTGCGCAGCCTGATGCATTTTATCGGCATCCAGCGGATTGTGATGCCACGTCACCTGATTGCGTAATAACGCCGATTTGATAGGCCGGTTAAGAATGACGTAGCGATAAAAACGGGCAATAGCGCTGTATCTGGAGTGAAAATCGCCCACCGCCGGTTTTACCCAAGTGATCCTGACATCATCCGGCAGATTACTGTTGCCGCCCAGCATCCAGGCTTGAAGTTCACGCTCTATTTTTGCGTCAAAATGTACGACCTGCTCAAGCGCATGCACGCCGGTATCGGTTCTTCCCGCGCACTGCACGGTAACCGGATGGTTGGCGACTTTCGACAAGGCCTGCTCAAGCACCTGCTGGACACTGCGTTGATGGGTTTGCCACTGCCATCCTGAAAAACCGCTGCCATCGTATTCGATGCCTAAAACGATACGCGTCATGCCGGACCCTTTACGAAATACAACCGCCCGGAAAGGTTTTGTCGTCCCGCAGTAGGGCGTGCTGTGCGCGCCTTAACGACCAGGGCGCACGCAGCACGCCCTACATATGATGCAGGATAAAACTTACCTCGACAGCGATACCTTACGCTTACAAAAAAGCAGTTACTCATGGATATAAACCTTAACCCCAACCTCAATTCTGTTAAACAAATCCAGCACATCGGCATTTTTCATCCGAATACAGCCATGCGACTGAGGGCTGCCGTTCATTAATTGATCGGGACAACCGTGGATATAAATATATCGCCAAGTGGTGTCGACTTTGCCGTAACGATTCCTGCCCGGTTCCAGTCCACCCAGCCACAGGATTCGAGTCAATATCCAGTCGCGTTGGGGATTTTGCCTGCCTAGTTCAGCACTGTATATTTCACCCGTAGCGCGTCTTCCGACAAACACCGAGTTTAACGGCTGACCAGCTCCAATTTTCGCCCTGATTTTATGCCGGCCGGTGGGCGTACATTCGCTGCCCATCTGTTCACCCGCGCCTTTTTTGGCAGTGGAAACGGAATAACACTGCACCGGCTTTCCATCCGCATAAACCGTCAATTGCTGGCTGGCGATACAAATATCCAGATAATTTTGTATATCGCCTGCCTGATTATTTTTCATTTAGCGCCCAAACCCTATCCAAATCAGAACGCAAAAGAAGGACAAGTCTCGCATAATCATATTCCGGCTTAACAAACAAATGGCCCATGCTGAACAATTAAGTTTTCTATTTCTCAAATAAAGCCATCGACTCGACATGCCCGGTCTGCGGAAACATATCCATCACCCCTGCTTTAACCAGTTTATAGCCCAGTTCATTAACCAGGATGCCTGCATCACGGGCGAGAGTTGACGGATTACAGGACACATAAACAATCTGCTCGGGCTGCCATTTTTTAAAATGATGCAAAACATCGGAAGCACCGGCCCTGGACGGATCGAGCATGATTTTATTGTATTTCCGGTTGGCCCAGGGTTGATCGCTAATATCCTTGCTTAAATCGGCCGCATAAAATTCAACATTTTCTATGCCGTTATGACGGGCATTTTCTTTGGCGTGATTAACCAAGGGTTGGTCGCCTTCAACGCCGACTACATGACCTGCAAATTTTGCCATCGGCAAAGTAAAGTTGCCCAGGCCGCAAAATAAATCCAGCACCGAGTCGTTTTCATTCAACGCTAATGCCTCCAGCACCCGGTTGATCATTTGCTTGTTAATTTCATAATTAACCTGAGTAAACATGGCCGGTTTGAATTTAAACTCCAAGCCCTGATCCGGCAGCGCATAAGTCGGTATCAGTTCCGGTTCGCCATCCAGAGGCACGATGGTGTCAGGTCCTTTGGATTGCAGGCACAGCGATATGTCATGCTGATGAGCAAACTCGCGCATCCGTTCCTTATCGGCATCGGTCGGCGGCTCCAGCACACGAAACGCCAGAACGCATTGTTCATCGCCGATAGCCACTTCGATCTGCGGAATTTTGTCTTTGATAGTCAAACCGCCGATCATTTCCGACAAAGCCATTAGCTTAGTGCCGACGATAGGATGCATCACGATGCAGCTTTCAATTTCAGCCAGATACGGATGCCGTCTTTCCCTGAAACCCACCAGCACCCGGTTTTTTTTCTCGACATACTTAACGCCCATCCGCGCTTTGCTGCGATAACCCCAATGCGGGCCTACCAGCGGCTGCCAAAGCTCGGGTATTTCAGTCTTGCCGATGCGCTTGAACTGATCGACCAGCAATTCCTGCTTGATTCTGATTTGCGCAGCCGATTCGACATGCTGGAAACTGCAACCGCCGCACACGCCGTAATGTGTGCACAACGCATCAACCCGGTCGGCGGCGCGACTTAACAGCTTTACGACTTTGCCTTCCGCATAATCCTTGCGGCTTTCCGTATAAATAAACTCCACTTCTTCGCCCGGCAACGCCTCATCGATAAATATCACTTTGCCGTCGACATGCGCCACTCCGCGCCCGTCATGGGCCAACGATTCTATAGTGACGTTAACCGGCGTTTCCGGTAATTGCTTTTTGACTCTTCTTCTATTTGCCATGTTTACTTTTGTTTCCAGCTTCCTGAGGATTGATACCACCAGCCCGGTTGAGCATTGCTCACCCAACGACCGGCAAAAGTTGATTTAATTTGTTCAGCCCATTCGGGATGACCGTTGGCATTGGCAATCGCCTGATAAAGACTTTGCCGATCGGCATTTTCTGCGGCGACCAGTTTATTGATCTGATTCCTGTCTTTAAGCGGTACGCTTTCAACATCCCTGACCGCCAGCAAACCGTCCGCCTGAATGCCGATAAAACCCGCCGCATACAAAGGTTGCAGACTGGCAAAGCGGGCTTCCATAGCGGCGCGCAGCTGCCTGATTTCAGCGCTGTCGATTGCCAAGTCAGCCTCGGCCTGTGCCGGCGACACCACCACATTGATAGCCGCATCAATCAGCTGATAAACGCTCACCTGCCAATCCGGCAAGCTTGCCTTAGGCTTGGGTTCCGTTTTTTGCGGCGTGACATTTTGAATGTCTTTGATGATTTCATCTGCGGCTTTTTCAGCGGCGGCAGCGGGGAAATAAATATTGATGGTGACACAGGCAGTCAACAATAACGCGATTAGTACTGATATTTTTCTCATAACACTCTCCAAACTATTCAATGATTACTTGCTCTGATGTCGAAATACTTAGTAATAGCGCCACCAATACATCCCCGTCACGACGAGGATTATAGCCGATCACATCAATCTGCGGCAGACCACCGCGATAATAATGGTTTAGCAGGATTCAGTAGTCACTTCAGAGTATTATAAATATCGAGTCCAATTCGACACACGCTACCTTAACAGATAGCCAGGATGCGCCGATAACAATTCCGGCTGCTTTCCTATATCCGTGAGCACCTGCTCGGCATGATTTATCCCAAGCAACAGCGCAGCGAATTCATTGGGACGCAAAACGAGATACGCATTCCACGCGGCGAGCTTTGCATCCGATAACAATTCATCAGTGGCCTCTTGCTCCTTGGACAGACTGATTTGCGCATGAGACACGGCATCAAGATCCGCATAGCCATCTTTAAATAACTGGCTCGTTTGCTGAAAAGTTAAGCGTGTTTGGGCGGTCTGTAACTGGCTGGATTTTGCGGAAAGCTCTGTTTGGGTTTTGGCATTCAACACAGTTCGAAGCTTGGTCTCGGCATCGATCAGCGCTTGTCGATAGAGCGCATCGGCTTTCAGTACCTCGGCATGCGCTGTTTCGACTGCCGCATATTCCGAGGTAAAAGGCCCCAAGGGTTGCGAAAGCACGACTCCGAACCGATAACTATTCGGCGAAGTCGAACTGACAGCCGCATCGACGCTATCCGGAGCCTGCCCCAGCCAATCATACCGCCCGGTCATTGCAACAGTGGGATAAAAACTTGCATGTGTTTGGTCAAGCTTATGCTGTGCCATCGCCGCCCGTTCTTTTGCGGCTTTCACGCCCGGATCGTCCTGAACAACCGCCTCAAGATCGTCATCTTCCAGGTTCATCTGTTCCACATCAGGAATTGGGGCATCAAGCCGAAAAACATGTCCGGCGGGGAGGCGCAACCCCAGCGACCTTGCCAATACAGCAGACTTATCAAACAAGGCCTGACAAACCTGAAACATGCCCTGTTCGTTTTTGGCAAACGTTACTCTCTCCTGGCTTAATGCGATTTGATTATCGACACCTTCCTCATACCTCTTTTCGGTACGCTGCAACACTCCGCGCAATAATTTTGTCGTCTCGGCCTGATGCAAAAGCGCCAGCTGCGCTTTGAATAAATCGTTGTAGACAATCAATACTGTGCTTAACGTTTCATTAGTCTGCCTGACGAGATCGTTTTCGCTAGCCTGAACACCCGCTTTCGCACTGCGGTATCCAGCCAAATCCTTACCGCCGTTGAAGAGATTCCAATTGGCATTCAACGAGGCGTAACTGGAGTACTGGCTTTGCTGTCCGCCCACAACGGATGAGCCTACCGAGGTGGATTGGGCCGCCGGATTTTGGGTGACAAACCGCTCCCCTTGCATAGAAACACTTGCCGAAGGCAAAAACGGCGTCACTGCCGACAACACCTGCGTATTGGCTTTTTTTAGCTCCAGCTGGGCTATCAAAACCTGAGGATGTTCAGACATCGCAACGACAACAGCTTCTGCCAGGGAAAGCGGCTTAAATGTCGCCCCTGATTGACAAGATGCCTCTTCACCAGTCTCCGCTTTAGGCAGTTGACTGTCGGCTGAAAACACCGGAGTGGAAATACCGACCAACACTACATAAACAAAACAGCGCAACGCTTTATTCATCATATTTGATTATTTTTATTAGTTACTGATGTCACGAAAGCCACATAAAAACACCACGAAGACACGAAGAACACGAAGTTATTGAGCGATTCCTGATAACCGCAATCAAAACCCAGTTTGGGCATATCGGCTACCTGAAAGACATATACAGCGGTTTCAACGTTGATTAGTTAATAACATTATCGCTGGAGTGCAGGCTTCGCCTGCTCTGGCAAGCAAAGCTTGCACTCCCGACACTCGCAATTTTAGTCATTAACTGAATTTTAAAATGCTGTAACTTGGCTGAAGGCTATATATCATCAGAAAGTATTTGATTCTTTAAACCTTCGTGTTCTTCGTGTCTTCGTGGTGAAAGTCTCTTTGCTATTGTCAGTCATACTTAAGCTAACCGCACCACTTCATCCACCTTCAGACTGTCAGGTAATTGATGGGTAATGAACAGCATGGTGACTTTGCCTTTCAGTTGATTGACGGTGGCTGCAAAGTGTTCTGCGGTGGCGCTATCCAGGCTGCTGGTCGCTTCGTCGAACAACAAAATCTTAGGCTGCTTGAGCAAAGCGCGGGCAATCGCCAGCCGTTGTTTCTGCCCGCCCGACAGCCCTACCCCGCGCTCCCCGATAACGGTCTGGTAGCCTTCCGGCAGCTTCTCAATGGCCACGTGAATTTCCGCCAATTTGCAGGCTTTCACCACTTGTTCGAAGGTGCTGTGCGGATTGGAGAAAATCAGGTTTTCATAGAGGGTGCCGGAGAACAGGACAGTTTCCTGCGGCACCACGCCAAAGTGATGACGCAATTCATTGGCAGAAAAATGCCGGATGTCGTGGTCGTCAATATGAATGCTGCCCTCGCTGGGCAGATAGAAGCCCAGCATCAGTTTAGCGAGCGTACTCTTACCGGAACCGGACGGCCCCATCAGGGCAATACATTGTCCAGGCATAATGGTCATATTAAAGTTCCGGTACAGGTAAGGGAGATTCTCGGCATAACGAAAGCCCAAGTTGCGAATCTCCACCTTACCGTGTCCGCCGCCTTCCCTTGCGGGCTTCAACGAATACGGTTCGGTGGGGGCATGCATCACATCGCCCAAGCGCTTGACCGCAATATTGGCCTGCTGGAATTGCTGCCATAATCCCACCATACGCAACACCGGCTGAGAAAGCCGTCCGGCAAACATCTGGAAGGCCACCAGCATACCAATGGTGAAATCCTGAGTGGTCATCGCCAACCAGGCGCCAAGACACAGGATGGTCATCGTCATCATCTGCTCCAAGGTGTTGGCTGCCACGTTGTAGCTATTGGACAATTGCCGCGCATTGAATCCGGCTTCCAGATAGCCGGCTAAATATTCGCCGTAACGCGACACCACCTGCGGTTCCATTTGCAGGGATTTGACCGTTTCCATGCCGGACAAATATTCGGTAACGAAAGATTGATTGCGCGCACCGAGCAAAAACTGTTGATTCAATCGCTCGCGCATCAACGGGGTAATGGCCAGGCTCAACAGCACGATCAGCAGCAGCATGGACAGTGCAGCCACCGACAGCAACCAGCTGTAATAGAACATAATCGCCAAATAAAATACCAGGAACGGTACATCCAGAATCAATGTGACGGCAGCTCCGCTCAAGAACTCGCGAATGCTTTCTATACCGTGCAGACGCGCCACCAGCGTACCGGTGGAGCGATGTTCGAAATAGCGTAGCGGCAACCTGAACAGATGCGCGAATACCTGCGCGCCCAACACCGAGTCGATGCGGTTACCGGTATGCGTCACCAGATACTGCCGCACCCAGCTCATCACCGCATTGAACACCATGAAGATAGCCATGCCGACAGCGATCACCACCAGCGTACTCATCGAGTGATGGACAATCACCTTGTCGATGACGGTCTGGGTGAACAGCGGCGTAGCCAAGCCGACCAATTGCAAAGCCAACGATGCCAGCAGCACGTCGCGCCAAACCTTCTTGTGTTTGAGCAATTCCGGCACGAACCAGCGGAAGCCGAATTCCTTGTCTTCATCTTCTTCATCCACACCCTTGCCCTTTCGGCCTGCTTTAGGTGCGGCAAACTGCAACACATGTCCGGCGCAACGGATCGTGAGTTCAGTTAAAGGAAGATGTTGCGGTTCCTGGCTACCCGGTTCAAAGAACAGCACTTTACCTTCATCTATTTTGACCAGTAGCGCGAGGCCGTGGGTTGTAGGTGCGGATTCATCCGCACATGGCCGACTGAAGTCGGCCCTACAAGGGGTTGCGTCAGGCTCACATGGATTCAACGGATTCAAAGCTGCAAAACACGGAAAGTTCAAATACTCCATGTCCGCTTCCTTCACCTTGCGCCAGCGGCCTTTAAGCCCCAGTTCATGCAGGGCATGTTGCAAGAGTGCCGAATTATAGGGCGAAGAAAACTGGCGCAACACCATTGCCGCATCAAACGGCACACGATGCACCTGACAGGCACATTGCAATGCCCAAATAAAAGTTTCGGTAGTGATCGGCAAGAGCTGCTTCTTGCCGTTCACCATACGATGCAGTGCATCTTTCATCTTGGGTGTAGGTGCGAATTTATTCGCAAATGATGGGTTGTACGTGCGAATAAATTCGCACCTACCCATGCAGCCACTGCCATTAAGTTAAGCGGATCAGACAAAATAACTGCTGATGTGGGGGCGACTGAAGTCGCCCCCACAATCATGATTGTGTCTTAACTTAATGGCAGTGACCCATGCAGCACAACAACACGAAACAACGGAAGCTTCGCCGCTAGCTGTTTTTTCCAGGCTCATCGTTCATGCCCTGCTTCAAACACCGCTTTTTGTACCGGAGAAAGCAAATACTCCAGTACGCTACGGTTGCCCAGGTTGATTTCCGCCGTCACCTGCATGCCGGGCGTGAGCCGGTAGCGCTTTCCGGCGTTTTCCAGGAAGGCACTGGGCAGTCGAATCACGGCGCGGTAACCCGGCTCATTGCGTTGGCCTTTATCCGGCTCAGTCGCATCGGGGCTCACCTGACTGACTTCGCCATTAACCATGCCGTATTTCTGGAACGGATAAGCCGCCAGTTTGACTTGTGCATGTTGCTGGGGTTGCACAAAACCTGCATCCAGATGGGTGATCCACACTTCCGCTTCTATCGGGTCGTTCTTTGGCACAACGGTCATCACTACCGTACCGGGCGAAACCACGGTGCCGGGAGTATGGGTGGCGATGTCTTTGACGATGCCGTCTTGCGGCGCTTTGAGTTCCAGCAGTTCGTGGTGGTGCGCCTGCTTCTCGTTTTCCTGTTGCAGTTTGCGATACTCGCCTTCCGCCTGCACCCGTTCGTTTTGCAACTCCTGACGATAATTGGAGGTGATCTGGGCAATCTGCTGTTCGGTTTGCCGGATGGTGGAACGCAGGCTCTCGACGGTGTAGTTTTGCGCGCGCAGCTCTTGTTGCTTTTCGATACGGTCGCGGGATTTCTCGTTGGCCATGAATTTGGAAACCGAACCGTCTTTAACCAGACGCTGAAACGCTTCGTCATGTTCTTTGTAAATCGGTACAGTCTGTTTAAGCTTGGTTTCTATTTCCAGCGCGCTTTGCAGCTCTTGCTGGGCTTTGCTGTGCTGGGCGCGCGCGGTGCCGAGTGCGTCGGCGTAGGCTTTTTGGCGGGCAACGTACTGGGCGCTGATTTGAGCAAACAGTTCCGGCGGATCATCGCTACCTAGCTGGAGCGGAGCGCCCGCAAGTTGCGCATCGGCGCGTCTCAGTTGCATGCTTTTAAGATGCAGTTCGCTTTCCAGCGACCGCCCATCGGCGTCGGAGAAAAGCGTATCCATGCGTGCCAGCACTTGTCCGGCATACACTTCATCGCCTTCGCTGACCAGTATTTCCTTGACGATGCCGGCATCGGCGGGCTGCACAATCTTGACCGAGCTTTGCGGCACCAGCTTTCCTTGGGCTACCGCGATAATATCCAGCCTGCCGAAGATAGACCACAGCAGCATGCTGAGCAACAGCGCCAGCAGACACCATAACACTGCACGCGGCAGGGGCGATGGTGGCTGGTGCTGCAAGCGCTGGATGTCCGGGGCAAAGTCGTAGGCGTCGGCTTGTAGTTTGTCGCGCCATTTCTCCGCCATTGTTTAACTCAGCCTCGCTATCCCTTCACTCAACCCGGACAGGCCGTGCAAGACCTGCGGATTTCCGCCGAAGGAGGGATTGCTCAGCACGTCTTGCGCCGCAGTCTGGCTAAAGCCGCTAAAGTTGCCATTCTTGCCGTACTGATTAGCCAGATCGCCGCCCAATGCTTCGCTGTCGCCGGCAGACAGGTGTGCGGTGAGCAGGCTGTCGGTGGCGCTCCAGTGCATGAAGTTGGCACTGCCGCCGTTCGCCTGGTCGAAGGCGTTGACGATGGCGGTGAAGTCGTAGTTCTGGATCGATTTGTTCAGCAGCGGATCGTTTGAAGCGCGGTCGAATCCTGCCATGGTATCGGCTATGACTTGTAGATTGAGGACGCTCTTGTGATTGGCAGTGGTATCGTACCAACCACTCAGGGTGACCTGATCGGCATTTCCCACTTCCAGAATCAGGTCGTTACCTGATTTGGAAAGGGCAAGGTCGGAATACTGGATGCCGCCGCCCAAACTCAAAGTGTTGTCGGTTCCAACTCCGCCATTCAGGATGTCTTGACCGTCGTTTCGATTGAACACAATGACATCCGTTCCGTCACCGGTATTGATAATGTCGTTGCCCGCTCCGCCTGCAAATAGTTCGTTACCTACTCCGCCGGTGAATGTATCGGCTCCCATGCCGCCATCCAATAGATTGGTGCCTACAGTATCGCTCAAGGTGTCGTCGCCATTTCCACCTTGCAGAATATCATTCCCTGCATTCCCATTTAACACATCATTGCCATCAAGACCGGCCAATGTGTCACCATAGGCCGTACCGATTAGGTTGTCATCACCCACTGTTCCAACCATCTGGGTGAGCTGCGCCGCACTCAGGCTCGTGCCGTCCGCAAACTGGAAGGCCTCGATCCGGTACGCATCTCCATCCCACCAGCTCTCAATGGTGATCTGGTCGGCGGCCGCTGCATTGTCGGGGTCGTTGATCTTGAGGATCAG
>JAURZV010000019.1 GCA_030653175.1 Methylobacter sp. | reverse complement strand
GTGAACCACCCGATCCCATCCCGAACTCGGAAGTGAAACCGTTTAGCGCCGATGATAGTGTGGCAGTTTGCCATGCGAAAGTAGGGAATTGCCAAGCTCTTAAATTAAAAACCCAAGCCGAAACGCTTGGGTTTTTTTTTGACCGCGGTTTGTTGAATGTTAAGCAACAACTGGCGATTTCGGGGCAGTGTCGAATAATTTATATGGGATATCCATACAAATGCTGCGATGCTAGTATGTTGAAATGGCAAATATCGATCAGACTGTTCAACCATTGGCGAGCAAGGACTATCCGAGGAACTACGCGGAGTTCCTCGGTTGGTTTCCTGACGATGCAGCTTGTCTAGATTATCTGGATTGGTTACGTTGGCCATCTGGATTTTCATGCCCGAAATGTTCATGCGATAAGGGGTGGCGCATGGGTGATGGATGCTGACCATATGCAAGCGCATCTGGACGAATTCACGTTTCGATTCAATCGTAGGAGGTCGTGTTCCAGAGGAATGCTTTTCTACCGACTCCTCCAGCAATCGGTGGTAATGGCTCCTATTTCATTTCATGACATTGTGGCGAACCCAAAACCCAAAAAAGATGGGGAAGTTAGGCCTACGCCACCAAGTCCAAGGCAAACAGCACCTTCATCCCCTATGTATAGTACCTAACTATGTATAGCTGAAAATTGCTGTCGTCTACAAAGCCTTGTTTCATTGATATTTCAACGAACGCTGAGCCTATTAGCTTGACATAGTTTTACCGGTGTCCTGAAGTGAAAACTCACTCACTTCAGGAGGTTCTAATGAACTCTGACCACCACCACTCATCCACATGGTTGCTTGAAAGCCAATTGGAACCCTACGTTGATGCTTTCATACTGCACTTGCTTGATTGTCGCTATGCATCAAATACTGTTGATAATTACCTGGCAGGACTGACCCACTTTGCGCACTGGATTACCCAGCCCCCTGCGTCAGAATAGTTACTATTTTTATTTTATTTAGTTCGGCAAGGCTGTTTTGTGTGTGTTTACAGACAACAATTGCTGTGCAAGTTTTATGTCTTCGGAGTGTGATAACAAATACCGAGATTGTTCTTCCCTAATAGCGGTTAGCACATCGGCAATCGTATCCTGGCGCAATTCGCGGCCAAAATCTTTCGGAATATCGGCTGTTGTCGATGAAAACAGCCGTTTAAGAATCAGTTCACCCACATTACTTTTGTAGTGAGAAACTTCCCAGTAATATTGCAATGCTTTTTTCGGAGACCAGCTTTGAATAGTTTCAGTGGTAATGCTATTGTATCCTGAAAAATCAACAATTCTGATGTCGCATTGTTGGCGTTGATAGCGAGTTGCCAACTTTGCCAAATCAATTTTCCATTGTTCAAATTCTGACCATTCCCCGTTTTGTCTTATTGCATAGAATGTTAGCGCGTGAGTCGGATGAATATAAATTCTGGTTACTATATTTTTCTGACAAATCTCTGCTACTAGATTATCAAACAGGAGCCATGATTTTTCATCAGCGATATCCTTTGATGGCTTTGCAAATGCCTGCTTCAGTCTTTTTTTAAACTCCTTATCTGCTGCATCATATTCAGCTCTTTGCATAAATGCCGCAGTTGATTGACCTAGGTTAGATTTAGATAATCCTAAATCAAATGCCTCGTCCTTATATGATGCGGTTATTGCCTTAATAGAATTTAGAGTTGCCTTCAGAGATAAAGATTGACTAAGATCAAGAGGAATTCGTTTTATAAGGTAGGTAATGTAGTTGGATGATAACAGCGATAAATCTAAATCTGATGTTCCAGCTTTTGTTGTAAATGCAGTAAATTCTATACCGACAACAATCTTTTTGGGTTCTGTCAGTGCTAGGTTATGTCTGACAAAAGGTACCCATTGACCCAATGAAGCGCCAGACAAACCAGCATTGTATACCTTTCCACCTTCAACCAAGTCAGGATTAGCTGGCAAACCAACTTCAACCCGAGATGATCCAAAATAAATAGTTTCAGGGTTTTCACGCGACAAATAATGCAGCTTGGATAAAGCTGAATGCTCCGTTGTTCGGTGAAAAACACTCGTTTCTCCTGGTAAATGATGCGTTGAACTGCCATCAATTAAGTAGTTCAGGCAGCAAGTCAGCATCAAAAAAGGCAGCGTTATCCATGCGAAGAGCGTTACAAACTGTTTTGCCGTCATGATATTTAAAATTGAAAATATAAAAATTCGCTAACACTATTCATGTGAAAAACGCACCACAAGAAACTAATACTAATAAATAGTAACCAAGGCGTTGAAGTACTCCATTTAATTGTAATTATCGAGCTACTTGGTATTACAGATTCTAAACAAGGTTGGGCATCGGTCATGATCTCTTGGGTATTTGGCGTAAACCAGACCAAGCCCATAGCTAAAAACAATACCGGAATGCCGATACCACCAAAATCAATATATGAAATTCCATCAAATCTGATTACGCATCCAATTTGTTCCAGCCATTCTAATTGTGATTTTGTCCAAGATGGTAAAGAAATCCCATTTAAGCCTATCATACCAGACACTATGTCTATAGCTGTCGTATAATCAGGCGCTCTAAAAAACACCCAAGCTATTAGAACCGCAAGAAAGGTCAAGCTGCGAGAGGCTAGCTTGCTTGGCAAACTTTGACTATCGATCCATCCCAGCTTTTCCCGTAGAAAATACCAGCCGTGATTGATTCCTAGATAAATACCATGTAGACCACCCCAAATGACAAACGTCCAACCAGCGCCATGCCATAATCCACCCAACAACATAGTAATAAACAAGTTACGGTATCTGAAGAACGAACCATCACGATTACCTCCCAGCGGAATGTAAAGATAGTCTCGCAAGAAACGGGATAAAGTCATGTGCCAACGTCGCCAAAAATCAATGATGTTTTCGGCTTTGTAAGGCGAATTGAAATTAAGCGGCAATCGAACGCCGAATAATCGCGACAAACCAATCGCCATGTCGGAATATCCTGAAAAATCGAAATAAAGTTGCATAGCATAAGCCAAAGCTCCGAACCATGATTCAATTAGCGCTGGATGCGCATTAACTTCAAACACCGGATTGACTAACGGTGCAATGTTGTCAGCAATCAGTACCTTCTTAGATAGACCAATAACGAAAATAGATAGGCCGATGGCAAAGCTTTCCGCAGATGGGAGATAGGTTTTATTTTCAGTAAACTGCGGCATCATCTCCTTATGATGAAGCACGGGTCCAGCAATCAAATGAGGAAAATAAGTTACGAAAAGAAGATAATGTGTGAAGTTGTGTTCTTTGACCTTTCCTTGGTAGGTATCAACCAGAAAAGCAATCTGGGTAAAAGTAAAAAAGGAAATACCGATCGGTAAGATAATATCGAGATTAATATCCCCCAACCCGACAGCTGACGACAAGCTTGATACAAAGAAATTAGCATATTTGTAATAGCAAGTAACAGTAAATTGCTGCCAACCGCAGCACCAAGCAAGCTTTTCTTACCAAACACCATCTGCGCACTGTTAATAGTACGACCCATCCAGTAATTGAATGTTATCGATCCTAACAGCAATGGAATATAGTGATAATCCCAGCTACCATAAAAAAAAATGATGCTAAAGCAAGCCAAAACGCAGCAAATTGGCAAGAATACCGAGCTAATAAAAAATAACCTACCAACGTAATGGGCAAGTAAAGGAATATAAAGTTGAAGGTATTAAATAACATCAGTTACACGTTTTGTCCGGTTAATAATAGTCGCTAAATCGATCAGTAATTTCGGATTATATCGACTCAAAAATCCCAAAAATCAGGCGCTATTTATTTTTAGTTTCCCATTTATCAGCCTATTTACCAGAAATAAATTCTACAGGCATTATCAGTCGAAGCCTTCTGCACTTAGAATATCAGATAGTTAATGTACTGTTTTCTGAATTGAGTATATACCGATTAGACATTTCGATAGAGCCTGTCTTATGTTTTATCGACCGCCACCTTACACGGCATCTTGATTGCAAAACAAATTTCACTGTATGGGTGGGGTGGATGCCGATCACTGGTGGTCTTTTAATGACTGCTTTAAAGGTTATAACCAGCCGTTAAATGAAAACTGGTGAGGGACACTTCCTGGTCGGTAGGGTTCCAATTGGCTTTCAAGCAACCATGTGGATGTGTGGGGGTAAGCAGAGTTCATTAGAACCTCCTGAGGTGAGTGAGTTTTCACTTCAGGACACCGGTAAAACTATGTCAAGCTAATAAGTTCAGAGTTGGTTGAAATATCAATAAAATAAAGGTTCGTAGCCAATAACAGTTTGAAGCTATACATAGTTAGGTTCTATACATAGTGGCCGAAAACCGACATTGTTATCCTTCGGATATTTAATATTAATGGCTATAACATGTTGAGTCTAACCCCCCTTGCAATTGATCATCTTAGATCTTTGTACATCACAAAAATTAACCGTTCATTGGCAGTTTTGATGTAGGGAGTATTGGGCAATCTGGAACGCGGTAAGGCGTAATATGTAGGGTGCAATAGTGAAAGCGTATTACGCCGCATGGAGAAGGCGGCACATACGGTAATACAATCTATTATTTACCGCCCACGGCTTAGAGGTTGTGGATAGGGTGCGCTACGCCTACCATTGAATGAGCGTACCCTATCAAGCCAAGTCAGCTTAATCAGCCTTCGCCAACTTACTATGCCGCACAGAATAAGAAAAATAAACAATCAATCCGATAACCAGCCAGATCACAAAGCGCAGCCATGTTAGCGAAGGCAAAAACGCCATCAGCGCGGTACAGGACAACATGCCCAGCACGGGAAACAACGGGTTGAACGGCGAGCGGAACGGGCGTTTCATGTCCGGCTTGGTGATGCGCAGCACTAATACCCCCAAACATACCAGTACGAATGCGGCCAGGGTGCCGATGTTGACCAGTTCGGCCAGATCGCCGAGCGGTATGAAACCCGCGGCTGTCGCCATGATGATGCCGCACAGTACGATGACGCGTACCGGGGTTTGGGTTCTGGGGTTCACTTCGCTAAAGAACGGAGAGAGCAGGCCGTCGCGGGACATCGCGAAGATGATGCGGGTCAGTCCGTAATACAGCACCAGCATGACGGTGGTAAGTCCTGCAATAACGCCGGTCGAGATCAGCGCCGACGCCCAGTTGTAACCGAGCAGATTCAGGGCGTGGGCGACAGGCGAGGATACGTTCAGCTCGGTATAGTTGACGACGCCGGTCAGCAGGCCGGATACCAGGATGTAGATGACGGTGCAAAAGCCCAGCGAGGTGACGATGCCGAAAGGCAGGTCGCGTTGCGGATTGCTGGCTTCCTCGGCGGCGGTGGATACGGCATCGAAGCCGACGTAGGCGAAAAATACCAGCGATGCGCCGGCCAGAACGCCGGTGGTTTTGCCGTCAGGCAGGGTCTGAAACCAGCCGAACGGCATGAACGGATGCCAGTTTTCGGGGTGGACGTTGAATGCGGCAACGGCGATGAAGACGGTGATGGTGAGCAGCTTGACAAACACCATGGCATTGTTGACTTTGGCGCTGTGTTTTACGCCAATGATCAACAGCATCATCAATATTAGAATAATGGCGGTTGCGGGCAGGTTGATCAGGCCGCCGAGTTTGGGGGATTTTGTCAGCATCTCCGGCAACGGTATGCCGATGGCGGTCAGTGCGTTGTTGAAATAGCCTGACCAGCCGTTGGCGACGGTCGCTACGGCAAGACTGTATTCCAGCAGCAGGTCCCAGCCGATAATAAAGGCGAATATTTCACCGAAAGCAACGTAGCTGTAGCCATAGGCGCTGCCGCAGCCGCCGACCGAGGCGGATAATTCCGCATAAGACAAGGCGGCGAAAGCGCAGGCGAATCCGGCGATGACAAATGACAGCATCACGGCAGGTCCGGATTGCGTGGCGGCGGCGACTCCGGTCAGCACGAAGATACCGGTACCGATAATTGCGCCTATGCCGAGAAAGGCCAGATCCCATTTGGACAGGCAACGCTTGAGGCCGCTGCCTGCGTCATCATCGGAAGTAACGTGTTTGCTGCGAAAGATTTGAATGGACATCTGGAGCTCTTGTTATGTAGTTGAAAGTAGATGGTGCCGGTAAAGTGTTGTATTGGCTGGATTATAGGGGCAATGATGATAATCCACAAAATAAGTCCATGAGATCAGCTTATCGCCTATCAGTTTAAGGCAAAAATAGCGCGTTGAGTAAATCCGGTAAATAATAAGGAGCTCTTAAATACTTTCGTCTATTAAGGATTTTGAATCAAATTCAAAAAATTAATATAATTACCGTAATTAAATCAATTGATTAGATTTAAGCCCCAGCTTTATATGTGGGTGAGGTATTGAACCATGGGATCAGTTAAAAGAGTGGCGGAAGAAGTGCAGCGCGGGCTTGGTAATGCCCTGCCAAAACTTCGCAAAACGGTAGTATGAAAGTTGGCGTTAGCGGTGGGCGCAATGCTTGAAAAGCAAACGCCGAACACCGTGGAATTGGCGAACCTGTTGCCTTTGGAGACGGAGCGTCAGGACATGCGCGAACAATGGTTGCGCCGGTTGTTGAAGAATGCGTTACTGGATTGCGCGATCATTATGGAACCTTTTGCGCGGCAAGAATTAGCCGAGGCCGGAAAGTGCGGGCAAACGATTCTACTCAGCATGGATCAGACCGAGTTGGGTAATCGGATGGCGTTGCTGATGTTAAGGCGATGTCCGGTAAAGAATATACTAAGGCAGCGGTACGAAATTAACCCGTCAACACCGAAGTAGCAGCACATTCACTGCTTGGTCGCGGGATACGTCAAAGTGACAGAGTTATTTCGTTCCAATGCCTAAGCATATTCGGTTCTGTTATTTACCACGAAGAACACGAAGTTTATGTTTTTCTTCGTGTCTTCGTGGTGAGTAAAAATGCGTAACTACGGGATGTTCTTTCATGGAAATCGCCTAAGTTTACGCATTGGCAACCAACCGTGGTTTACCTTTGCTGCGGCTAGCGGAAGCTGGGGCGGCGAACTGCCCTATACCACTCGAAAAAAACGCGAGAGCAAATCGACCTTGAGCACTGGAGCTTTAAAAAGCTCTACCGTAGCTTAGTCTCCTTGTTCAAGCGTGGCTTGCGTCGGTTGATGCACTGCCTCCAAAATGATCTGCCTTTACCGGCATTTTGCGAGATTATGAAAAACTGATAGGTGGTAAGGCAGGAATATAGACGCTCTCTTAAAAGGCCAATACTATGTTAACATTGGCGTCTTGGATTTTTTATCGCCGCCCTAATGACTCATCCGTCTCCCTCCACTCAATTAATCGATCGTTTCGGCAGAACCGTTGATTATTTGAGAATTTCCATTACCGATCGTTGTGATTTTCGGTGCCTTTATTGCATGGCTGAAGACATGACCTTCTTGCCGCGCGCACAGATTTTGACGTTGGAAGAGATTTATACGCTGGCGAAAGCATTCGCCGAATTGGGGGTAAAAAAAATCAGGGTTACCGGCGGCGAGCCTTTGGTCAGGAAAGGTGCGTTGGAGCTATTGCAAAATATAGGGCGCATTGAAAGTTTGAATGAGCTGGTGATAACGACCAACGGCTCTCAACTTGAAACCATGGCGGCCTCTTTAAAAGAGGCGGGCGTAAAACGCATCAATATCAGCCTGGATACACTGGATGCCGACAAGTTTAAGGCGATCACCCGAACCGGCGATTTGTCGCAGGTACTTAGAGGCATTCAGGCCGCCAAGGCGGCAGGGTTTGAGCGGATAAAAATCAATGCGGTCATTCTTAAGGATAGAAACCATGCGGAAGTAAATGACCTGGTTCGGTTTGCGGTCGATAACGGCATCGATATCAGCTTTATTGAGGAAATGCCGCTGGGTGTCGTCAGCCAGCATGACCGGGCGGGTGCCTATTATTCCAGCGATTTGATCAAGGCCGACTTGGCGCGAAATTTTGTTTTAGTTGCTACGTCTGAAAAGACCGGCGGGCCGTCAAATTATTTTAATGTGGCAGGCGCACAAACCCGCGTCGGTTTTATTTCTCCGCACAGTGAGAATTTTTGCAGTACCTGCAACCGGGTGCGTTTAACGGTTGAAGGTCGATTGCTGTTATGCCTGGGCAATGAGCATTCGGTCGATTTAAAGCAAGTCATCAGGGCTAATCCGGGCAACATGGCGGTGCTGAAACAGGTCATTGTCGAGGCGATGCTGATTAAGCCGGAAAAACACGAATTTAATATCCACGAGCAGCCGGTTATATTGCGTTATATGAGTATGACGGGGGGCTAAGGGCGAAAGGCGAAAGAAAAAATCTTCTTGAATATTTCGCATGTAACTTTTTTGTTGTCGCCTAAATTGGAGCTTGAGAATTAGGTGTAGGCCGGAAACACCGGTTCTCGCTACCGGTTTATTCCGGCCTACAAGACATCGTGTTTCGCCCTTAGCCTTGAACCTTTTATCTTTCACCTTTTACCTGAGGTTTTAAAAATGTCTTTCGCCCAGCTCGGTTTAGCCGACGAACTCCTTAAAGCCGTAGCCGATCAAGGCTATGCCACTCCTACACCGGTACAGCAAAAAGCCATTCCCTTGATCCTTGAAGGCAAGGATGTGTTGGCAGGCGCGCAAACAGGCACCGGAAAAACCGCCAGTTTTACCTTGCCGTTATTGCAACGGCTGGCCGAAAATCATGACCCGCATCAAAAGCCGCGCCGTGTTCGCGCTTTGATTTTAGTGCCGACCCGTGAGTTGGCCGCGCAGGTCTATGAAAGCGTAAAAACTTACGGCGCACATTTGCCGTTCCATGCGGAAGCGGTGGTCGGCGGTGCGAGTATCGGCATTCAGACCCGGCAGTTACGCCGGGGTTGCGACATCGTCGTGGCAACGCCGGGGCGATTGATTGACCATGTGCAGCAGCGCAATATCAATCTGTCCAACGTGGAAATGCTGGTGCTGGATGAAGCGGATCGTATGCTCGATATGGGATTTATGCCCGATATTAAGCAAATTATGGCGCTGATACCCAAGAAACGGCAGAGCCTGTTGTTTTCCGCGACCGTGCCCAATGCGATCAAATCGCTGGCAGCGCAGTTGCTGAACAATCCCGTTGAAGTCGAAGTTGCCAAGCAAAATGCTACGGCTGAAAATGTCTCTGAACGTGTCTACGGCATCGGTCGCGAGTACAAACGTGAATTACTGTCTTACCTGATCGGCAGCAATAATTGGAAGCAGGTACTGGTATTTGTGCGTACCAAACACGGAGCCGATCGTCTGGAAAAACAGTTGATTGAGGACGGTATCCGCACGGCGGCGTTGCATGGCGATAAAACCCAGGGTGCACGCAACAAGGCGCTGGAGCAGTTTAAAACCGGCAAGGTTTCGGTATTGGTTGCTACCGATATTGCCGCGCGCGGGCTGGATATTGATGACTTGCCGCATGTGGTGAATTTTGATTTGCCGCAAGTGCCGGAAGATTACATTCACCGCATTGGCCGTACCGGACGGGCCGGTGCCAATGGCGAGGCCTTGTCGCTGGTGTGTCCCGAAGAAGCCTGGATGCTGGTGGAAATTGAGAAACTGCTCAAGCGGCAAATTCCGCGTGTGGCCGATACCGGCTATGAGCCTGTTTCGTTGAAAGTTATTGATGCCCCTAAAAAGAACGCACCCAATAAAGATACCGGTAAAAAGGATTTTAGGCATACTAAAAAACCGGCGGTTCGCGGCGCTAAACCGACGATTCGTGGTGCCAAACAGCCTGACAGTAAACGGATCGAATCAAGAGGAAAGGGAAGATCCGGTTCAAGAGGAAAAGTTTAAGGCAAACGAGTGGAAATGTTTGCCTACATGGGTGTAGGTAACGGGGCCAAGCACGACTTGCATGGATGCAGAGCAATGCAGGAGCTATTGCCGAGGCAGCGCAGGAGCAATTGCAGTGGAGCGGAAGCTTTGCCTAAACGGTGTAACTTATTTCTGAACCAGTATCCAAGGTTTGACGACAACAGCCCATACATCAGCATCTGCCTCAAACCAGTCGGTTGCCTGTTGGTCGGAAACCAGCGCAACCTGATTGCTTTGCATCCATAACGCAACCTGATCTTTATTGTCGATGGAAAACTGGTAGGCCACATCGACTAAATCCAGGCCTGGGGCGACGAATACTGCAGCGCCGCCGGCAAAAAAGCGTTGCAGTTCCTTCCAGGAAATTTGCGATGTTTCCAGATTTACTTGTTCTCTGGAAATATCGCAACAGTTTGATTCATTCATGATTTTCTCTTTATTGTGTACCTGTAATGTGTTATTTACACATTTGCATGGTGTCGTTATCAGGGCAGCTGTTATTCTATAGCGTGCGATTATAAACCACTAAGTCAAGAGAGATAAATCATGTCGTTTTTTGAGTCAATAACAAAGAAATCCAAGTTGAAAGCCGCTATCAAGCAAACAGCGGAAGCGCGTAGCAGCGAAGGTCATACGGCCGATCAACTATTTAAAAAGGTCTATCAGGATTATGCCGAAGTCGTCGCTAATGAACCTCTGGTTGCTGAGGCTTTATATAACTGGGGATTTGCGTTGCTGCACCAGGCGAGAACCAAGTCGGGCGAGGCTGCGGCCAATCTTTATCAGGACGCCATTGCTAAATTTTCTTTTTGCCTGACTGTTGAGCCGGCTTATCTTGGCGCGGCAATCGATGGCGGCGTTGCTTATATGGAATTGGCCCGGGTTAAAGCGGTTGAACCTAATGATAGTTTATATGGAAGAGCCAAAAGCTATTTTGAAAAGGCCAATGCAATTCAGGCCGGATCGGCTTCTTATAATCTGGCTTGCATCTATGGCTTAAGAGACGATAAAGAGGCTTGCCTGACTGCGCTGGAAATCTCTAAAGGGAAGGGCAGTTTACCGATCGCCGCCGATATTCTTGCAGACCCGGATCTTGATGGCGTGAAGTATCAGGACTGGTTTGTCGATTTCATGGAATCTTTAAACAAAAAGCCGGAAGCAGCTGCTAAAGTTAGCGAGGCAGTTGTCGAAGAGGTCGCTTTGAATGAAAAAATCGAAGTTGAAGATATTTATGCGAAAGATGCAATTATAAACGAAGAAACAGAAGTTGTGGTTAAAGATGACTCGGCTGTTATCGCATCCGAAGCCGTCGTTGAACATAATGCGGTAGTCGATGAAGATGCGCCGGTTAATGAAAAAACCAAAGTTGCGGTTGAAGCCGGCGAAGCAGTGGAAGAAGTTAAGTGATTCTTTAATCGCTTTTGATCCCGATAAAATTATGGGTTAACCGGATAACAAGCCGCTAATAACGCCTGCATTTTGGCTAATCCCAGTTTTCGGGTTAATTCAATATTGTGTTGCGGGATGTTTTCCGGGTCGGGGTGGCCGGCTACGGCTTGCTCTATGCTGGTTTCCCGTAGCAAGTGCAGCATGGGGTAGGGTGAGCGGTTGGTGTAATTTGCGGCATCGTCCGGCTCAACACCTTGGAAATAGTAGTCGGGATGGAAACTTGCCAGCTGGTAAGTGCCTTCATAGCCTTGTTCGGTTAATAGTGATTCGGCTATTTCAATAAAGTCCAGGTAGTCGTCGAATTCTGCAAACGCATCTGCATAAATCAGCAGCGTGGTTTCAATGCCGGGCTCGGTATCCAGTCGATCACATTCATCCATCAGGTGTAACAGGCATTGTTCGATTTTTGTGTCGTGATTGACGCTGAAATAAATACTGCCTCGATCCAGTTCGCGCTTTGCGAAAGGGCAGATACTGTATTCAATGATAACGGATTTTAACCAGGCTAGTGTTGCGGCTTTAACGTCATGGTCTGGAAGGCTTTTATGGGTCATGGTGATTTACTGCCGGTTAAAACGAAAAAGCCCCGGTACGCTGGGGCTTTTGGGGTGACACAAGTTACGTCATTCTATTTATGACTGACGCCGGCTGCGATTCTTTTCTCTCTTTCTTCACTTGCTTTTTCGATTTTTGAGAAAACCCGCAGAATGTCGGTGGAAGATAATATCCCGACCAGTTTGTTGTCTTTATCGACAACAGGCAATGCGCCGATTTTATTTTCGGCCATTTTTGCAGCCGCTTCCGATGCGTAGGTGTCGGGGTTAACGGTTATTACGCCCCGGTGCATGATATGTTGCACTTTTTTCGGGATCACATGCAGCTCCGTAGTGCCGGTGCCGGTTGCCGCTTCAATTGCGTTTGAGTTGCTTTTAGGGCCGAGGGCTTTGTATAGGTCTCGGTCGGACACAATGCCGATAACTTTGCCTTTTTCAACGACGGGTAAGTGACGAATTCTTTCGTAATGAATTAAGAAAAAGACACGATCAATCAAATCGTGTTGCTCGACTGTAAATACTTTTGAAGTCATTAAATCTTCAACACGCATTATTATTCCTCTAAATGTAAAAAAACTGAGTAAGAATAGGGAAATAAACGTATTTTTACAAGAGATAAAATTTGATGTGTTATAAAATAATCAGTCACGCTTTTGTTTGGTTTTTCAGGTCGGATTAAGTTAACCCGACTTACGCGAGCTGTTATGTTAGAGTCTAAATCTGTCTTAGCGACACAATGGAGTTAGTTATGCGCATCATCCTGTTAGGGAGTCCTGGTTCCGGCAAAGGAACTCAAGCTCAATTTATTACTGAAAAATACGCTATTCCGCAAATTTCAACGGGTGATATGTTGCGAGCCGCAGTGCGGGAGGGAACACCGTTAGGTGTTGAAGCAAAAAAAGTGATGGATGCCGGCGGTCTGGTTTCCGATGACATTATTTTAGGGTTGATTAAAGAACGGATTACCCAAGCCGACTGCGCTAACGGCTTTTTGCTGGACGGATTTCCTCGGACTATTGCTCAGGCTGAAGGCCTGAATGAAATGGGCATTAGCATCGATACGGTTATTGAAATCGTGGTGGAAGATGAGGAAATTGTAAAACGCATGGCCGGTAGAAGGGTGCATTTACCATCAGGACGCACTTATCATGTTGAGTTTAATCCGCCTAAAGTTGAGGGGGTTGATGATGTGACCGGTGAGCCTTTGATTCAGCGCGACGACGATAAAGAAGAAACCGTACGTAAACGGCTCAGCGTTTATCATGAACAGACTAAACCCTTGGTCGGCTATTATTCAGCGCCAGGGCAGCAGGTCAAGTTCAGTTCGATAGCCGGTGTCGGCAGTGTCGATGAAATCACCAAAAAAGTTTTTGCTGTTTTAGGGTAGCTTGATTAATTCACCACGAACGACATGGATGCAGGAGGTAGAGCACCAAAAGCAGGCGCTTTAGGCGACGCATGGAGCAGTTGCCGAGACACGAAGAAAACAGGGTTTTTATTTTGGCATTTCTTCGTGGTGATATGTCTTAAATTTCAGAATAAAAGGTTTTAAAGTTAATGACAAAGAAAGTTTTAGTTGTAAAGAAGGGTGGTTAAGATGACCAAGCTATATAACGTTGCTGTGGTTGGCGCTACCGGTGCGGTGGGTGAAGCCATGCTGTCTATTCTGGAAGAGCGCGATTTCCCTGTCGGCGAGGTTTATGCCTTGGCCAGCAGCAATTCAGTGGGAAAAAGGATCCCTTTTAAAGGACGATCTTTAGTTGTACAAGATTTGGCTACCTTTGATTTTTCAAAGGCGCAAATCGGTTTGTTTTCACCGGGTGCATCTGTTTCGGCAGAATACGCGCCAAAGGCTGTCGCTGCCGGTTGTGTAGTTATTGATAATACATCACAGTTTCGCTATGACGACGATATTCCGCTGGTAGTGCCGGAGGTTAACCCCGAAAAAATAGCCGATTATAAAAATCGCGGCATTATCGCTAACCCGAATTGTTCAACTATTCAAATGCTGGTGGCGTTAAAGCCCATTTACGACGCAGTGGGGATTGAGCGCATCAATGTGTGTACTTATCAGGCTGTTTCAGGTACCGGTAAAGAGGCTATAGAAGAACTGGTTAAACAAACAGCCAGTCTTCTAAATATGCAACCCATTATCACAAACGTCTACCCTAAACAGATTGCCTTTAACGTGTTGCCGCAGATTGACGTATTCATGGACAACGGCTACACCAAAGAAGAAATGAAGATGGTTTGGGAAACCCAAAAAATTCTGGGTGATGACAGCGTTTTGGTTAATGCAACCGCAGTGAGGGTTCCTGTTTTTTACGGACATTCCGAGGCCGTGCATATTGAGACCCGTAAAAAAATTGATGTAGCTACAGTAAGAGCCTTACTTGAGAAAGCACCTGGTGTGATGCTTATGGATGAGCGTAAAGACGGCGGTTATCCAACAGCAGTAACCGAGTCGTCAGGCAATGATAATGTGTTTGTAGGGCGTATTCGGGAAGACATATCGCATCCTCAAGGAATTGATCTGTGGGTGGTGGGCGATAATGTTCGAAAAGGCGCGGCATTAAACAGTGTGCAAATAGCAGAAGTGCTGGTAAAAAATTACATCTAGTCTAAGCTTGTCTACATATTTGACTGGATGCGGTAAGGAACTGTGGTAACTATTGTGAAGAAGAGCAAGGTGCGCAATTTAACTAAAACTTTAGCGGTTGTATCGTTATTGGCACCGGCTAGTGGCCATACTTTAGGCATTGGTGAGATTAAATTGCATTCAGCCCTTAATCAAAATCTGGATGCCGAGATTGCGTTAACATTGTCAGGCGAGAGCGTATCTGACATCAAGGTAAACTTGGCTCCACCTGAAAAATTTGATGAGGCGGGAGTATCATGGACCTATTTTCTGTCGAAAATTAAACTTGAAACCATTACTCATTCAAATGGCACGGCAGTCATTAAGCTGACTTCGAAGGAAGCGTTAAAGGAACCTTTTTTGGATTTTCTGCTCGAAGTCAGCTGGCCTAAAGGCAATTTGTATCGTGAATTTACTGTATTGGTGGATCCTCCTTCAGTTTATAATCAGGCAACCATTCCCGTTTCAACCAGTACTGAGCGCTATGCGCAACCCCCAGTTGCTATGCCTCAACGTCAGTTGCATGCAAATGGACAAAGCAGCGAGGGCGAATATGGGCCTACACTTGGAAATGATACGCTTTGGAGTGTGGCTGAACGGGCAAGAGGACAGAACGACGTTTCTGTAGAGCAAATGATGATTGCGATTTATGAGGCAAATCCTGATGCTTTCTATAAGGGAAATGTCTATGCGTTAACCGCTGGAAAAATGCTGAAGATTCCTGAAAGAGAGGCCGTTCTAAAATTATCACGAAATCAGGCATTAGCGGAATTCAACCGGCATAAAAAAGCCTGGAAAAATCACTCGACACCAGCTCGCGATGAAGTCGCAAAGAAAAAGCCTGTCCTGAGCAGAGTCGAAAGGCCTGGCGATAATCAGTTAACTCTGCTTGCCCCAACTAAAGCGGCGGTCGCCGATCATGCCGTTGTAGCGTCGGTGAATGAACAGGCAAGTGCTGAAAAGAAAGCAGCCGATGCATCTTCGGTAACCTCGGAGGTTGTTAAAGGTAAAGCTGAAGAGGGTGCAAGTGAAGCCGTGCCGACCGATGGTGCGACACAAAGCAAGATAGCAGAGTTGGAAAAACAACTGGCGATGATGCAGGAATTGATTGCTTTAAAGGATCAGCAGCTCGCGGCTTTGCAGAATAAGTCTAAGGAAAACCCTGTTGTTCAAGAGCATGTAGCGCCAGGCGAGATTGTGGAGGCCAAATCTGCTGACCAAGTAATACCAGTTCCTCAATCGGCTGAGTCAGCGGCAGGCGAGGTTGTGGCAGCGAAACCTGCGAATCAAGTACCACCCGCTCCCCAGCAAACTGTTGTTCAAGCCGCTCAACCAGTGCAGCCAGTGGCTCAACCGGAACCTGAAGCAGGTGGCTCATTTGATCCGTACTATCTGGGTGTGGGTGGCGCCGGGTCGGCAATTTTGGCGTTGATTGGATGGCTTTGGTGGCGGAAAAATAAGGTTGACGAGGAAACGAATACAGAGAGTATGTTTGCCTCTTCGGGCATGATTAACATGCCTGAAGCCGATGAAAGTCTTTCTGTACCGGTTGTCGAAGATGGCGCAGTTCATGATGTGGGCACGGTAGGCGAAAGTTCTTTCTTAAGTGAATTTACACCGAGTGATTTTGACTCATTTGATACCGATCAGGGGGAAATCGATCCTATATCCGAGGCTGATGTGTATCTTGCTTATGGTCGCTATCAGCAGGCCGAAGAATTAATACGGCAAGCGATTAAAGATCAGCCGAACCGCGATGAATGTAAGTTGAAATTGCTGGAAATTTTTTACGCTAATGAAAACAAAGCGGCTTTTGAAGCCTATGCCGATGAACTGGTAGAGGCGGGTAAGCGGAATGAGATCGAGTTTTGGGAAAAAGCGGCCGAAATGGGGCGTGAAATTTGTCCTGACTCGCCGTTATTTTCTTCCGGGGAGGATCTGTTCGCAGTGGCTGACAACCCACCCGTTGAAAATAGTGATGAAAGCATCGGGGGGGGGGAGAATGTAATTGCTGGAACGGCTTCTTTCGGGGCGTCAGTCAGTGAGGGTTTTGTTAAGGAAACAACGGGGTCGAAGGGCGACGAGCTGGATATTGATTTAATCTCATCTGATGCTGAAGATGACTCTTTTGTTGATGAGCAGCGAAATAACGAAGACATTGATTTTGATTTAAGCTCATTCTCAATGGACACCAAAGAATCAGATGAAGCGGAGAAAGGTGTTATAGCTTCCAGCACTCTTGCGGATAAGTCTTCAAGAGCGCAGGCAGAAGATATTGATTTCGATTTAAGCTCATTCTCAATGGATACCAAGGAATCGGATGAAGCGGATAAAGATTTTATTGCTCCCAGTGCCTTATCGGACATGCCATCAGGGACACAGCCAACCAACAAACAGCAGGAATTTGAATCTTATGATTTTAGCTTTAGTTCCGATGATGCTGAAACAAAAGGAATCGAGGATCCCGATTTTAGCGCTTTAGAAAATAGCGATAAAAAGCAACAGGATGTTGATTTTTCTGTGGATAAGGCATTAGATTTTAATGATGATTTTGGCGACGATTTTGACTTTAATTTCGATTTGGATATGCCCCTGACAACAAGTAGACAGTCCAGTCAATATGATGAATTCGGTGTTTCCGATCTTACCGATATGGATGAGTTGGAAACGAAGCTGGATTTGGCAAAAGCGTATGTCGATATGGGCGATGCAGATGCGGCCAAAGACATTGCCAAAGAAGTACTTGAGCAAGGTACGGTCGAGCAAAAAAAGGCAGCCAAAGCGTTACTTGACGAGTTGGACTAAAACCGGTTTTTGCAGCCCATAAAAAAAGCCCTTTATGGGCTTTTTTTATGGGTTTAAGTAGTCGCTCAAAAGCCTTTTAACATTTTTTACTCACCACGAAGACACGAAGGACACGAAGTTTTATGTTTTTCTTAGTGATCTTCGTGGTGAATAAGAGGACAGATGCTGAGGTATCCCCACAAAATATCGATATAAAACAAAATGCTATAGGGTATTTTAATCCACTAAACCTCCAAGTGGAGCTAAAATAAGATTTTCTTCCTAAAAAAATGCATCAGCGGGAGAGTCTTATGTCGCTCATTAACACCCTACATACGTTGTTAAAACAATCACTCCCCAACCTTCATGGCGCACGCCTCAATGCGTTAATGGCTGCGGTCGGGGCTGGTCTAACAGGCGCCTCTGTATCCATTACGGCGCTGGGACGGGCGGTTTCCGGAGCTACGTTTATCAAACATAAAATCAAACGCTTGGATCGGTTAATTGGGAATTCTCACCTCAAATCTGATCGCTTGGCGTTATACGGAGCCATAACCGGATTTTTATTGAAATCTCTTCCCTTGCCTCTGATCATAATAGACTGGTCACCGCTGACTGACGATCAAGGCCAGCAGCTTTTGCGCGCCTCTCTTCCTGTGGGTGGGCGCACTATGACTTTATACGAGGAAGTTCATCCCGATAAGAAACTGGGGAACCGCCGAGTGCAACATCAATTTTTGTCGACCTTGGAACAACTGCTTCCATCCCATGTCACCCCTATTGTGGTTGCAGACTCCGGGTTTCGAGCGCCCTTCTTTCGCGAAGCGGAACGCTTGGGCTGGCATTGGCTGGGACGGATTCGCAATCGGGATTTTATCGCCTTTGCCGATTGTCCCAACCAATGGCAGGCGGCAAAATTGCTGTATGCTAAAGCCACTCGCAAAGCCAAGTTATTAGGATCGGCGCTCTGGGTGCGCAGCAATCCGTTGTCTGGGCAGCTGGTGAGTTTTTACCGTCCCGCCAAAGGCCGTAAACAGTTGACGGTTCATAAGCAGCCAGCCAAATCCAAGCAGAGTCGACAGCAGGCCAAACGCGAAAAAGAGCCGTGGTTGTTGGTCGTATCACAGTCCCTTAAAACCTATTCGGCAATTCGTGTCGTGAATTATTACCGGGCTCGGATGCAAATCGAGGAAGGTTTTCGCGACACCAAAAGTACCCATTATGGCTTGGATTTAACCCGTGAAACCAGAATTCAAGCCGACCGCAGGGCAAACCTGTTGCTGATCGCCGCGCTTATCATTTTTGCACTTTGGTTGGTTGGCCTCAGCCTAAAAGGCTCTGCTACCGAACGGCAGATCAAGGTTAATAGTGGCACAAAACGTTCGCCGTATTCGGTGATTTTTCTCGGTAAAATCGCCTGTCGTTATGTTGTG
>JAURZV010000009.1 GCA_030653175.1 Methylobacter sp. | reverse complement strand
AAAGCCGCTCCCACTAATGTTAGAAAACTTTTGCTCAACTACTTATCTTTCCAACAGACTGACAGCAAAAAAAATAAGTTCCACCCGGAACGCGGTAACGGCGATAGTCTGGCATTGTTGCTCCTTATAAATCTTCGTTAATATTTAAAGGGCTTACGCATGGATAAGCGTATTTTGTAGTATTGCGTTTCATGCGGCGCAATACGCTAACGCTATTGCGCCCTATACGGATTGCGTCTTACCGCGTTCTTGAGTTTGCCGGCGGGGCTATCGGGTGGCGGCAAACCGCGAGGTAAAAGGCGGCATCGAAAACGAAGAGGTCGGCTTTAATCCTAACAAGAGCAGTTACCGCGCCGAAGGAAGTAGCCCCTTAATACGGATGACGCTGATTATACGAATTTTTTATCAGCGTTTATCAGCCAAAAATCCATGTCGCTTAGAGGCGCCTGCTTTTGGCATCTGTGTTCTATTTTCTAACTGCCGAGTACAGGTCAAAACCACATCAACTTCGCCGCCATGACAAAAAGCAACAACGAAAAATAGCGTTTTAATTTCTCCGCGGGCAGTTTATGCGCCAGCTTTGCGCCTATCGGAGCGGTATATATGCTGGTCAATACTATGCCCAGAAAAGAGGGCATATAGATATAGCCTAAACTCCAGTCAGGCAACTGCGACGCATCCTTGCCCAATAGGGCATAGCCCACCGTTCCCACTAAGGCTATCGGCAAACCGCAGGCGCTGGCTATTGCTACTGCATTTCGCATCGGCGTTTGGAAATGTACTAAAAAAGGCACAGTGAGTGTGCCACCGCCTATTCCCAGTAGTGACGAGAGCAGTCCTATGATACCTGCCACACCCAAATCCAGCTCTTTGGAGGGTGGCTTTTGTCCGGGTTTCGGCTTCAATTGCAAAGCCATTTGCACACCTACGGATAACAAATAGATGATAAAGATAAAGCGTAATACGTTACCGGCTATATGGTCCGCGACCACGGCCCCGACAGCCGCACCGACCATAATCCCCGGTCCCAGGGCCAGCACTTTATTCCACAATACGGAATTCAAACGATGATGTGCCAGCACCGAAGAGATCGAGGTGAAAATAATGGTCGCCAGCGAGGTTGCCACCGACATGATCATGACCAGTTCGGAAGGGAATCCTTGCCCCGCAAACAACACTGCTAGAACCGGCACAATAATCAGACCGCCGCCTATCCCGAAAAGTCCTGCCATTAATCCTGAAACTGTGCCTAATAGAAGACTGGCTAAAAAAACTGCTATCACTTTATTCCCCTGATTATGTGTCGGTACCGGTACGGCCATTATGCCTTTTTTTGGATACGGCTGTGCTATTCTAGGCGCATTGTTAAACGGTTAGGGTAACTGAGTGGAAATATACCTTGTTGGCGGTGCGGTGCGCGATAAATTACTTGGACTTCCGGTCAAGGAACGGGACTGGGTGGTAATCGGCGAGACCCCTGAATCCATGGTGAAACAGGGCTTCCGGCCGGTAGGTAAGGATTTTCCGGTATTTTTGCATCCGCAAAGCCGTGAAGAATATGCGTTGGCCAGAACCGAACGAAAAACGGCGCCCGGTTATAAAGGTTTTACGGTACACGCATCGCCCGATGTCAGTCTGGAACAGGATCTGATTCGCCGCGACCTGAGTATCAATGCCATGGCAATGACGCCGCAGGGACAGCTTGTTGACCCATATGGCGGGCAAGTCGACCTTGAACAACGCATTTTTCGGCATATCTCACCGGCCTTTGCGGAAGACCCGGTGCGGATCCTGCGCGTCGCCCGTTTTGCCGCCCGCTACGGGCATCTCGGCTTCACGCTGGCTGAGGAAACCCGGATTTTGATGCAGTCGATGGTGACGGCAGGGGAAGTTGATCATCTGGTTCCCGAGCGGGTCTGGGCTGAACTGTTTAAGGCGCTGAGCGAGAAATCGCCCAGCGCTTTTTTCTATACTTTAAAAGATTGTGCGGCTCTGGATAAAATCTTCCCGGAAATAAGTTGCTTATTCGGCGTGCCGCAGCCGGAAAAACATCACCCGGAAATCGATACCGGCATTCATGCCATGCTCTGTCTGGAGCAGGCCGCGCTTTTGTCGCCGAGCCCCGAAGTCAGGTTTGCGGCATTAGTCCACGATCTGGGCAAAGGCGTGTCACCCCAAGCACATTGGCCGCATCATCACGGACATGAAACCAAAGGGTTACCCATTTTGGAACAAATGTGTATCCGTTTGCGTGTGCCTAATTCGTTTAAAGCGCTGGCCTTGCAGGTCATGCAATACCATACCCATTGCCACCGGGCTTTTGAATTACGCGCTTCAACATTAACGGATATGCTGGCAGCTCTGGGGGCCTTTAAGCCGGTCAATAAATTGCCTGAGTTTTTACTGGCTTGCGAGGCGGATGCCAAAGGCAGAACCGGGCTTGAAAACACGCCCTATCCTCAAGCCGAGCTGCTGAGCGGTGCAGCCAGGGCGGCGGCATCCGTTGACACCTCGGCTATTCTGAACGGCGAACTTAAAGGTGCGCATATCGGCGAGGCGATTCGACGCTTGCGAATTAAGGCTGTCACCGAGGTTATCAAATCGGAATAAAAGCGACCGGCACCGGCTGAATGGTGTTGAATAATGCAGCAAAGATCATTATAGTTAAATCCTTTTTGTTACCCTGTAATCATAAGCCATGCCTTCTTTCGACATCATTTCCGAATTTGACAAACACGAAATTAAAAACGCCGTTGACCAAGCCAATAAAGAGGTTACCACGCGCTTTGATTTTAAGGGCACCGACTCAAGCTTTGAATTGACTGACGATAAATTGATTATGACGTCCGAATCGACGTTTCAGTTGCAACAGATGTTTAGTGTTGTCTGCTCGAAACTCAGTCGGCGCGGCGTAGATATAGCCTGCATGGAGGTTGGCGACCCCAAGCCCGGCGGTAAATCGGTGCGCCAGGAAATCATCATGAAGCAGGGCCTGGATTCGGCGCTGGCCAAAAAAATCGTTAAGTTGATTAAGGATAAAAAATTAAAAGTCCAGGCGGCCATTCAGGGCGACCAAGTCAGGGTCACCGGTAAAAACCGGGATGATCTACAGGATGTGATTAAAATGCTCAGAGAGGAAAAGCTGGAAATGCCGCTGCAGTTTGAAAATTTCAGGGATTAGGGGCAAGGCTCAATGAATCTAAAAATCAGTCGAGTTTAACCCCGCCAAAAGACAACGCATTTTTAGTTATGGATTGCGTTTAGCGTACACAACTCATCAAATCCGGTGGCTTCAAAATAGCTCCCCGCAGATATTTTTTCTAAGTAGTGCCTGATTTTTGTTGATCATAACAGGCAGGATACGTGTGGGACATTTAGGGTTATAGGCCACGCCTGTCAAAGTCATTATCGTTGTTTCTCATTACGCCGGAGGACATCAACGGTTTAAGTAGTTGAGCAAAAGTTTTCTAACATTAGTGGGAGCGGCTTTAGCCGCGATTATCGCGACTAAAGCCGCTCCCACTAATACCAATAATGTTAAGAAACTTATGAACACCTACTTATAACAATCCAATCATCGCAGCTTTTACCGTAGCTGAAGTTTTGTTGACAGCATTCAATTTGGTGACGACATCGTTGATATGAAAGTTAACTGTCCGCTCGGAAATATTAAGGATGCGCGATATTTCGCCAGACGTTTTGCCATCGGCCGTCCAACGAAGCACCGCTATCTCGCGGTTTGATAACTTCGCATCGGCTTCCTGCATCAACCTCGACGTCAGGCATCGCGACATGCCTAAGTGCGCTGCTTGGCTTCAAGCTCTGTTTTAGTGATCGGATCATTTGAGCGCGCCGGCGTTAACATACCTACAACTCCATTGAAATCGCGGATGGATTGCGCCCAGCCATAGCGCAATCCAAATGAGCGGGCTTCCTCCCATAGATCCTGTACCGGACTGAATAAGTCATCTGTCCATGTGATTGCTAGGAGGCTGTCGGATTATGCCTCACTAAAAATACTAAGTCATTGAAATATATATAAACTATTTTTTATAACGAAAAGCAATAAAAAATTAATTTATTTTAAAATCAATATGTTATGTGGCTGTGATTTTTAAATCC
>JAURZV010000007.1 GCA_030653175.1 Methylobacter sp. | reverse complement strand
TCGGATTATGCCTCACTAAAAATACTAAGTCATTGAAATATATATAAACTATTTTTTATAACGAAAAGCAATAAAAAATTAATTTATTTTAAAATCAATATGTTATGTGGCTGTGATTTTTAAATCCGACAGCCTCCTAGTCAATTTTCATGACACCAATGCTGGAAAATTCGGAGAGTAATATGGCAACGATTAATTTAGAAGATGATGTTCAACAGTTGATTACAAACTGGCAATATAAAATTTCCGGGATTGATATTGAGTTAAAGGAAAAGCAATTTATGAATGATGAGGTTGAATATTACAAAGAAGTGAAAACCAAACCAAAGAAAAATGCGCACGCAGAAGATAAGAAAGCCAGATTTTTTCGTTGAAGCGAAAGTAAGGTTGCGAAGTAGATTGTTTGTGCAAAAAAGTAAGCTCGAGCAACTGGCGGCTCAGGCCGGCTGTAGTCTTTATGCAAAATCACTGTCTGTTTTTCGGGTACTTTTACCGAGGTAGCTTTTTTTTCTTTAACGAAGCCTCTGCGTGGGATCTGCTCTACGGTATATTTTTTATTGCAAGCTACTCTGAGTAGTTCTTAAAAGATTACTTAATTTTTAGAGATTACCTAATCAAATGCCGGATATTTTTGTTATCCAAGGAGTAGAGATGCAATGTTCAAAAAACTTAAGGAAGATCTCGGCGTATTTACTTCGTTTTTTTTTATGATGCTGCAATTAACGAATCGCAGTTTGGCCATCGATACCTTACGGATTAGTGAGGCCAAATATCGCAGTTTATTCGAAAATATTGATCAGAGCGTTATTTATCTGGATGCGACGGGTATTGTGATGGCTGTCAATCAGGCCGCTGAGCAACTTCTTGGTCTGCCTCGCGACGTCATTATAGGGCGTAAGTTTGTTGATTCTTGCGTTAAAGTGATTAAGGAAGATGGCTCTATTTTTCCGGAAGAACAACAGCCTTCAATGTTGGCTTTGCGTACTGGAGAGCCTGTGGAAGGTGTGGTTATGGGGCTGTTTAATTCTGAACGGCAAGGCTATCTGTGGGTGGTCGTTAATTCAGTGCCCGAATTCAGGACGGGTGAGCGTCAGCCTCATCAGGTATTAATGACATTGACCGATATTACCCGGCAAAAACAGTCCGAAGGCAAGCTGAGTATGGCATCGGTGGTTTTTAATAATATTGGGGAGGGCATATTTGTTACCGATAAAGACAAAAAAATAATTTCGGTTAATGAGGCGTTTACAACAATAACCGGTTTTACCCATCAGGATGTTTACGGAAAGAGCGCTTGTTTTTTACACTCGAAGAAAAATAGCATAAAAATTGATGACGAATTAAGCAATCTTACGGGAGCTGTAAATAGCTGGCAGGGTGAGGTATGGCGTCGTCATAAAAGCACCATGGATTTTCCCTCATGGACTACCGTTAGCGAGGTAAAGGATTCAAGCGGAGAGGTAGCTCATTATGTTCATGTGTTTATGGATATCACGCATTTTAAGAAAGCCCAGGATCATCTGGGTTTTTTGGCCTACCATGATCCATTGACCAGGTTGCCGAACCGATTGTTGTTGAACGATCGTATCGATCATTCATTGCAAAATGCGCTGCGGGAAGGTTCGCAAGCTGCCGTATTGTTTCTTGATCTTGATCGCTTTAAGGGCATTAACGATACTTACGGTCATGCGGTCGGCGATGGATTGTTAAGGGAGGTAGCAAAACGCATAAAAAACCTGGTCAGGAAAGAAGACACTGTTTCACGCTATGCCGGCGATGAGTTTGTGGTGTTTATGGAAAATATTCCCGATGCTAAAAATCCCGCCAAGCTTGCGCAAAAGCTGATCGATACTTTTGATGCCCCCGTTTATATTAAAGGATACCGGTTGAAAATATCGATCAGTGTGGGCATAAGCCTGTTTCCACAGGATGGACATGATACGGATACGTTGATTAAGAATGCCGATGCGGCTATGTACCGAGCCAAGAAAGAAGGGCGGAATAACTTTCAATATTATAGTCTGGAGTTAACCACCGAAGCTTTTGAGAAAATGTCGATGGAATGCGCGTTACGACAGTCCATAGAGCGGCATGAATTGATTTTGTATTACCAGCCGCAGGTTTGTCTTAAAACCGGAAAACTTATTGGCGTTGAGTCCTTGGTGCATTGGATGCATCCAACGCTGGGATTGATGTCACCCAAGCAATTTATACCCATAGCTGAGGAAAGCGGGTTTATCGTGGCGCTCGGCGAATGGGTATTGCAAAACGCATGTACGCAGATGGTTCGATGGTTGAATGAGGATCTGCAGGTCAACAAAATGGTGGTTAATGTCTCTGCGATTCAGTTTTTACGCTCCGATTTCGTTGCTACGGTTGAGCGCACATTACGTTTGACCGGACTTGATCCGTCTTATCTTGAACTGGAACTTACCGGTAACGGTTTTATGAATAATTCCGAGCAAACTATAAAGGCGCTCAATCAGTTAGTGGTATTAGGAATAGGTCTGACTATTGATGATTTTGGTGTGGGCTGTTTTTCGTTTAATAATTTAAAACGTATCCCTGTAAAAAAATTGAAAATTAATAGTTCGTTTGTAGTTGATGTGTTGAATAACGCCAATGACGAAGATATTGCCCGCGCGGTGATAGCTTTGGGCCATGGTTTGCATCTACAGATCATTGCCATGGGGATTGAGTCGAAAGCCCAGCAACAGCGCTTGATGGATTTAGGTTGCGATGAAGGGCAAGGTTATTTATACAGCTCTCCTGTATTACCCTGGTCAAGCATTTTTCGAAAATTGACAGGCGAGTAATGTTAGGGTTTAACAGGCTCACGGGCGTCTGAATTTCTGTAAATATAGGTGTTTATACGAGCTATATCGGCTCGTTTTTAGTGTTAGACTTACTAGGTAGTTATACGAATTGTTCCGCTATCTCTTTGTACATAAAATAAAAAACAAAAGATGTTTTTTAGGAATGTGCCGGGGGTGAGATTGTGGCCGATTTTAACGTAATGAAAAAGTCAAATAAGGAGGTTATTGATAACGAGAAACTTCAAGAAATGATTGCAGAACGGGCCTACTGCAAAGCCGAAAAAAGGGGATTTGTAGGTGGGCATGAAAGGGAAGATTGGCTGGAGGCCGAGTCGGAAATTAAAAACCAATGTTTCTATTGGTTTCAGGAAGTTGAATAATTTTATGAATCAAAATATTTGTTGACGTAAAGCTATGGTGTTGAATATGAAACGAAACAAAATAATTGAAGCTCTAAGTCAGGGCAAATTAATAGAGCATAAACAGCGTGTCGCTTTTCATGAAGCGGGACATGCGGCGGGTATTCATTTAAATAACAAAGCCAGACAGTTGCCGCCGATTTTTTTTAAAATTATTTTTAAGGACATGGGCGATGTGACAGAAACGGATATCATGGCTTATCAAACAACTCATGACGACTGCATTGCACGAGTGGAAGGAGGGCGGTTAATCGAATCGTTGCCACCTTCTATTGATAGTCTGGTGCGTGAATTAACGAAGCACAATGACGCAATGGTGCAATTGGTAATGGATTATATGATGGCCTTTGAGGCGGATGTTATTAATCTGCTGGTCGGGCCGCTGGCTGAAGCTAAACATGTTGCTGAAACTGATGGAGAGCTATTTAGTCATCAATTAGTCAATCTGAAAGCATTAAAGAATTATGGCGGCAGTTCCGATCTTGCCCTGGCTAATGAATATTTACAAAGTTTCTCTGCCGATAAACAACAAAGAGATCAAAAATTGGATGAGTTATTTACCGTCGCATTTGACTTTGTAAATAACGACGCCAACTGGGCGGCAATCACCCAACTGGCTGATTATATTCTTGGCGGTAGTAAAAATATTATCGGCTGTGAAGAGATTGTTTCAATGCTTGATGAGTCGATAGATCATTTTCACAATCGGAGAATCATAGCCAGGTCTTACCAAAATGGTTGATTCAAAAAACGACATTTTTAAAACGGTGCTCACGTTGTTGGGTAATTTTCTCACCTACATGAAGAACTTATTGATGAATGGTTTAGATTATTTATCCAAACAGGGACCGAAGAAGGAACTCAATAAACCGGCAGATCAAACTACTAGCGCCGGTTCCAAGCAAAGAAAGTATTTTTTCTTGGTGATGTTATTCATCCTGTTGCTGACGTTTTTTAATAGTATTCAGGACGTGCAACGTGACGAAATTCCCTTCAGCCAGTTTATTAAGCTGGTCAAAGAGGCAAAAATCGACAAGGCGGTGGTAACCGAGCGGTATATTACCGGTGTCATCAAGTCTGACGATCCGCAAAAGCCGGATAAAAACTTCATGACGATTCCGCTGTGGCAAAATGATCTTGCACAAATGCTGGAACAGAACAAGGTTGATTTTGTGGTCAGAAGCAGCGATAACTGGTTAACCAACCTTTTTTTCAACTGGATTATCCCGATGTTAATCCTGGTGTTTGTCTGGTCATGGGTTATGCGTCGCGCTGCGGCCGGCGGTGCGCAGTCTTTTCTTAATTTGGGTAACAAAATCCACATTCATCAGGACACCCAAGCCAAGATTACCTTTAATGATGTGGCCGGTGCCGATAGCGCCAAACAGGAACTTAAAGAGTCCATCGATTTTCTAAGAACACCGGAAAAATTCCAGAAATTAGGCGGACGCATGCCCAAAGGTGTGTTGATCGTGGGGCCGCCCGGAACCGGAAAAACCCTGCTGGCGCGTGCCGTATCAGGGGAAGCGCAGGTGCCGTTCTTTAACATCAGCGGCTCTGAATTTATCGAGCTGTTTGTCGGTGTCGGCGCGGCCAGAGTACGCGAACTTTTTATACAGGCGCGGAATAAAGCGCCCTGTATCATATTTATTGATGAACTTGACGCCATTGGTCGCTCACGGGCCGGCCCGGTAATGATCGGCGGTCATGATGAGCGCGAACAGACCTTGAACCAGCTGCTGACCGAAATGGACGGTTTCGATACCTCGGTCGGCGTAGTGGTGATGGCGGCAACCAACCGCCCTGAAGTGCTTGATAAAGCGCTGTTGCGATCAGGACGTTTCGACCGTCAGATTGTCGTTGATAAGCCGGATTTGCGAGACCGTATCGAGATTCTTAAATTGCATACCAAAGGACTGACGCTGGCTAAAGACATCGATCTGTCAATCATCGCCAAGCGTACGCCGGGCCTGGTTGGGGCAGACCTTGCCAACATAGCCAATGAAGCGGCGATTATGGCGACGCGGGTCGGTCATGATAAAGTCGAAAAAGAAGATTTCGAGTCGGCTATCGATCGAATATTGGCCGGGCCGGAAAAGAAGAACCGGGTTTTAAATCCTGATGAAAAGCGCCGGGTGGCTTTTCATGAGGCAGGGCACGCAATGGTCGCCGAACATGTGCCGACCGGACAGCCGGTGCATAAAATTTCCATTATCCCCCGCGGCGTGTCGGCATTGGGTTTTACCTTGCAATTGCCGGTAGAGGAAAAGTTCTTGTCGACAGAAGATGAGCTTAAAGATCAATTGGCCATATTGCTGGGCGGACGTATGTCCGAGGAGATCATCTTGGGAAGTATCTCAACCGGCGCCCAGAATGACCTGGAAAAAGCCAGCGAGATTGCCCGCAACATGGTCTGTAGTCTGGGTATGAGCAAAAAAATGGGGCCATTGACATACGGCAAACGCCAGCAGCTCCAATTTTTGGAGGCGGAAGTCTCAGAGTATCGCAATTATAGCGATGAGACAGCCCGTCTTATTGATACCGAGATAATGGCGCTGGTCGAGGAAGCTGAAGCACGTGCGCGTGAAATCATTATCGCAAACAGGTCGGCATTGGAAAAACTGGCCAATTTGTTACAAGAGAAAGAGGTGATTAGCAGGGACGAAATGCTGGCATTGCTTGGGGGTTGAGACACAGGTGATTAACATCCGTATTATCTCGTTTGTCTCGTTCCCACGCGGCGATCACTGCCATCAAGGATTTAATTACTGTGGGCGCGAATTTATTCGCGCTTTTTAACACTCGTTGCGCGAATAAATTCGCGCCCACGGCATTCAGCCATAACTATTTTCGGCTTAACTTAATGGGCAGTGACGCGCTAGCCGCGAGTCGCGGTCAAGGGTAAGCGCCCAGCCGAGCCATCTGTTTTAACCCAGCAAAAACATACATCCTTGTCATTTTGAACGAGGATGAGCAATGGTGTTATCAGCACACTGGAAAAATCATATCGAAACCTGGCAGGGCAGCGGATTAACGCAAGCGGCTTATTGTCGTCAGCATGACCTGAATACTCATACCTTTTCAAGCCGACTGCATGCTTTCAGATCGCAGGATGGAGCAGAGTCGCCGACGCTGATTCCTGTTCAGATCCAGCATCAGCTGCCTACTGCGATGGTGCTGCGTAAGCGCGGCTTTGGCGTTTAGAAGGGCTGACTCTTTGAATCTAAGGTCAAATGCACGTAGAAGAACAAGAAGCGAAGAAATACGATCACCTGCAGCGCGTTGAGCATTTATGAAGTCTTCAAGTCGCTTGGTTAAACAGTTCAGTTAGATGAATAATGTTAAGGATTGCACTTCCAGCGATCTTCATCAGGTTCAAGCAAAATATTAAAACTCGTTGATTAGTTAATTCTTCAAAAGATAATTTAGAGTCGAGAGCATGAATGCATTGCCAGGCGTTTGTGCTCCGATCGTTTCTTGGATTCGGGCTTTAATCCGGCTCTCGGCAATCCCTGCTTGATTGGCAGCCAATATCAGCGATTTATAGGCATCCAATACATCGGTTGGGTTGCTGTGATTTGGTATCCATAACCACGTGACATCCAGTAGAGTGCTGTGAGCCCGGCAGACAAAGCAAAGTCTGGTTGTTGTTCAGCATAGTCGCGAGCCGCCCGCACCAGTGTTCGCGGATCAGTCGGCGATTGACTGACTAACTCAATGGCTAAGTCAAACAAGCCAGCGTCTTTGGCAGCAGCAAACCATTTGCCTTCAGAACCGGGTTGACTGGCTACAAGGTCGCGCAAAATATCTGCGGCTGGTTTATGAGGATGTTTTTTGACGATGGCACGGAAAGTAGCCAAGTAGGTAGTGCCTTGGTTGGCGTCCAGCGCATAACGGTTGTAGGCTTCGTCATACAGTCCCGATGACAGTTGGATTTCTTCACAAGTGCGTGCAATCTCCGAGATTGGTTGATTGAGGCCTTTGCTATCTTCGGCGTAGCGGATCGCTTCGGCTTTTTTACCCATGGCGACTAGCGCCTTTACGCCCCAACGTCGATTCCACCACATATTGAAGGGGGCTTTATCCAAAAGTGTCAGTAACTCTTGATGACGGCCTGCTGTATAAAGTGCAGAAAAACAGGCAGCGATGCCACAGAAATGACCGTGACCGGAAGAATGAGGCGCCCAAATGCGCTCAATCACGGGCAAAAACTCATCAGCCCAACGCGATGACGTATCCGGTGTCATGCACAGCTCACCCCAGTAGTCGCCTAAGGATTCGATGTAAGGCATCTGGTCGTCCTGAATGGCATCCCACAAGCGTTCCAGCCAGCGGTCGCGAACCGGTTGTTCCACCTTGGCTTTGGCAATAATCGGCACCAAGGTTTCAATAGCCCGATTGACCATACTGCCTATGGCACCGGACGAGCTATCAACTTGCTCAATGGCAGGCGCTATTTTCTCCAAAAAGAGAACGGCACCCTCGGCAGCCAACACTGGTTCCTTTCTGGCAACTTGTTTGATTTCGGCTAACGCTTCTTTGATGCGTTGAATCGGTTTATCGGATTTCCAACCGAATGCGTGGTAACGAAGCCGTGCTGCGAACTGCCATTTGTAGACGGTCATACTGGGGTGTTAGTAAATGTTTCCCAGGAAATCCTTCTTGCCAATCTCCACGCCGTTATGTCGCAGAATCGCGTATACGGTGGTGACATGGAAATAGACGTTGGGTAAAACAAAATCGAACAGGTAAGGCAAACCTGTGAAGGTGACCGTTCTGTCGTGCATCGGCAGTGTGATAGTTTTATCCTCGGAACCGTCTATCTGTTCGGGTTTGCAAGATTCAAGCAGTGCAATGGTCTTATCGAGTCGCGCCAAGAGTTCAGGGAAGGTCGATTCATTGTCTTCATACTTCGGTGGCTCCAAACCGGCAAGGCGTGAAACTGCGCCTTTGGCAACATCGGTTGCGATTTGAACTTGCCGTGAAAGCGGAAACATATCCGGGTACAGACGCGCATTGATCAGAACGGATGGATCAATTTTCTTTGCCTCGGCATGAGCGGCAGCTTTTTCGAGGATTGACCGCAAATTGGTCAGGCTACGAATAAGGGGTGGAACAGATGCAACATACATGAAATTCGACATGGTGAGTTCTCCTGAATTATTGAGGTACTTAATCAACGTATAGACCACAGAGTATCAGACATGTTCTAACCCAGGGCAAGTGAAAACCCAAAAAATACAATTGCGGGGACTGTATTGTTAACATAGCAAAAACATTTCCAGGTTATTGTCGGCTGCAGAATTTTACAACCTGGGGCATACAAAGACATTGAGCAGTTCATGCGATCTGGTTGAGGTGGTGCATACCTTGAAGCAGATTATTACCATCAAGGGCTGATGACGACCGAATGCTTACGCGAGCATCTGAATTTAAAGACGATTCGGGGCGAGGTAGTGGTGCAGTTTTGGCAAAAGTAGCAGCACTAGCACCAGTGGTTTTAAGCGAGTAGTGAAGTAGAAGCAAAACAAAAAGACTTCCAAGGCCGTTTAAGCCCTGAAAGTCTTCAAGTCACCTGGTTAAGCGGTTCAGTTAGATGAATCAATCGCATGATAATTGACCAGCTTTTCCTCTTTTACGGTTCAGGTTAACGTTACTGGCAATGGCCGCTGATGCGAACAGCGTGGATGAGATGATGAATTCACCAGAAATAAAGCCAAGCAGGCCGGTTATAAATACCGTTCCGGTTAAAATATCTTTTTGAAAGTCGTTCATGCGTAAGTCCTCATATAAAGTTGAATGGTTTTTTCATGCTACAACTTAATAATAGTGACGATTCCTATTGTTGATAATGGCGCTAGGAATATATGGATTGTTTCCTAATTGGATACATTAAATTCATAATCTATTCATATACACCAGATAGGGCGTTAGAGATTTAGTGTCGGATTTTTTTCTTGATGGTATTTGGAGGGTGTAAATAATTCCGTTCACAGGGATTGGGAGCTGACTTATTGATAGGCTGAAAAATTTTTTTCATAAAATAGCCCGTTTGCTCGGAAAAGCAAGGTTAAGCCGGGCGGTGCTAAAACAGAATGGCAGGGCAGGGGGTTAGGGTGTTAACGGGATGAGGTGAGCGCCGAGGCCGCCCAAGCCAACGGGAATAAGGGCAGCAACGCAAATTTTCAGGCTGCCACTAACGACAGTGGCATAACCTGCTAAAATAAACCCTCTATTATAAGGGAGTTAAACGATGGTCAAGTCAGAACTGCTGCAGGCGCTCAGTGCCAAGTTACCTGAACTTCAGGCGGGACGTGGAAACGGCGCTCAATTGCCTGCTGAAACAAATGGCGGATGGCCTGGCCCAGGGCGAGCGCATTGAAATCAGAGGCTTTGGCAGTTTTGATTTGCGGCGTCGACTGGCCAAGCTGGGGTGTAACCCAAAAACCGGGGGCGCGGTTTATTTGGCGGCTACAGTGGTGGTTCACTTCAAGCCGGGCAAAGAAATGCGGGATAGGGTGAATGCCGCGCGTGAAAAATGCGGCATCATGGAATGATTATTTGTTGGACAATAAGTCCGATTGGAATGAGTCCTCTGGTCCTTTGCGGCTCAGTTATAACGTATTCTTTTTATTAGCCAAAGCAGACATCGATAGTTTTTATGAACGTAATACATGGAGCTTGGATTCCAAAAAACACACAAGACTTCATTCAATCGGGTGATTTTTACCTGTGGGTAGAAAGCGACGAGATTCAGAATCAGGTAAAAAATGCGCTACATCCGCAGCACTTACCCGAAAAGCCCTGTTTAGAATTTTTAAAAAGTGACACACTGTCAGCCCCCATTAGTGCAGGGCAGGGTGCATTGTTACCGCTACTTTTTCCTACCTTTGAGGGTAAGCCGCTGCCGTCACCCGAGCTACAGCGTGTTGAACCTAATGAGGCGGTGACTCTGCAAAACTGGCAGGTATACGGCTATCCCTTGCAAACGCCTATAAAAGCGATTAACAACATCCATTTTTTGTGTTGTTTTCAGGCCGGCAATAATAGCCGTATCGGTAGCGACTTTTTGTTTTGGTATTTCTTTAGCCAATCGTTAAAGCAAATTCTTGCTAAGGACCAGTATATTCCGCTGCTATTGAGCAAAAAAACGGGGAAGAACTTCGAGCTGTATCGGCGTTGGCAAGCGGTATCCAGTAACTATGAAGGTTTGATACAAACGGCGGTTGCACAAATGCCGGTCGCGTGTAGTCAGCAGTATCAACCTGAATCGTTATTACGGCATTTTGCCGAAGTGGTCATTAATGAACTGCTTATGGCTGCTGCCCTTGAGATGCCGCAAATTTTCACTAAAAAAGTTCAGTATGATTTTTTAGAAACCATCTTGCTGGAAAAACAAACAGCGGAGCCGATTAGAACCTGTGGGCAGCTACCGGATGAGTTTAAACATTGGCAGAAATGGCAGCATAAGCTGTTGGGAACCGAAGCGCAAAGTACCCTGCAATTAGGCTTGCAATTGTTGGAAGCCGATGCCGCTCAGGTTGACCAGTGGCGTTTGGTTTTCTTTCTGTCCTCACACAAAGACCCATCGCTTAAATTGGATTTGGCTGATTTTTGGGTAGATAAAAATCACTTTCATGAAATGTTACACCAGCAATTCGGTCAGGCGATTGAACAGCAAATCTTAATTAATCTGGCGCAAGCCGCGCGTATTTATCCCAAGCTATGGCAGGGCATGGAAGGCAGTGAGCCGGATAGTGTGCAGCTCAATTTGGATGAAGCCTTTGAATTTCTAAAAGAAAGCGCCTGGATATTAGAAGATGCCGGTTTTAAAGTCATTATTCCTGCATGGTTGACACCCAAAGGCCGACGTCGAGCGAAACTCCGCTTGCGTTCTTCGGGTGGCAAAGCCAAGATCGCCTCAGCCAGTGCGCAAGCCTATTTTTCTATGGAGACACTGACAGATTACCAGTATCAGCTGGCTATCGGCGATGAAGCGTTAAGCCCTGAAGAATGGCAGCAGCTGGTGGATGCCAAAACACCATTGATACATTTTCGCGGTCAATGGATGGAGCTGGATCGCGATAAAATGCAGGAAATGCTGGCCTTTATCCAACAGCAAAATGATTCTGTACCTGAGTTATCGGTGCAGGAATTATTAAGAAAATTAGCCGAAGAAGAGGATGGTTTTGAACTGGATGTTCACGATAGCTTGGCACAGATGCTGGCAAAATTATCCGACAGCAGCCAATTAGAACCCATCGCCAATCCTGAAAAACTTAAAGCGGAACTGCGTGATTATCAAAAGCGTGGTGTGTCTTGGTTGCGTTATTTGGAAAGTTTAGGCTTAAACGGTTGTTTAGCTGATGACATGGGTTTGGGTAAAACCATGCAAGTCATTAGCGTGTTGGTGTTGGAGCGTGAGCAAACCCAGATCGGCCCTACGCTACTGATTGCACCGACATCCGTGATTGGCAACTGGCAAAAAGAAATTGAAAAGTTTGCTCCGCATCTGACCACGTTGATTCATCACGGCAGTGACCGTGAACAAGATGTCAAATCATTCAAACAGCTGTGCTTGCAGCATGATTTGCTGATTACCTCTTACACGCTCGCGCGTAAAGACAGCAAATTACTGGGTGGATTGCAGTGGCGGCGCATCGTGCTGGACGAGGCGCAAAATATTAAAAATCCGAAAGCAGCGCAAACCAAAGCCATTTTAAAACTCAATGGCGATTCGCGTCTGGCGTTAACCGGTACGCCGGTCGAAAACCGCTTAATGGATTTATGGTCTATTTTTAATTTCCTAAACCCCGGCTATTTAGGCAAGCAAGCACAATTTCGCAAAACCTACGAGTTGCCGGTACAGCGTGATAATGATCCGATACAGTCGGCTATCTTGAAAAAGCTCATCCAGCCGTTTATCTTACGGCGCTTGAAAACCGACAAATCGATCATTAAAGATTTACCCGATAAAATCGAAAACAAGATTTATTGCAATCTCAGTAAAGAGCAAGCTTCCTTGTATGAAGTCGTGGTAAAAGATGTGGTGGCGCAATTAGAGGAAGCAGAAGGCATTCAGCGCCAAGGCTTAATGCTGTCCACGCTGATGAAATTGAAGCAAATCTGCAATCATCCGATGCAATTTTTACAAGATGGCAGTGCGTTTACCCCGGAACGTTCGCATAAGCTTGAACGTATTGGCGAAATGCTCGAAGAAGCGATGGAACAAGGCGATAGCGTTTTGGTATTTACCCAGTTTACCGAAATAGGCGAACACCTGGAACGTTATCTGGCAAAGGAAAAGCACTATAAAACTTATTACTTACACGGCGGCACACCTCGTGCCAAACGCGAACAAATGATCAGCGATTTTCAAGACCCGGAAACAGGCCCCGCAGTTTTTATTCTATCGCTCAAAGCCGGCGGCGTGGGTATCACCCTAACCCAGGCGAATCATGTATTTCATTTTGATCGCTGGTGGAATCCTGCCGTTGAAAACCAGGCCACCGACCGGGCATTTCGTATCGGTCAGAAAAAGAATGTCTTTGTGCATAAATTTGTAACCTTGGGCACCTTGGAAGAGCGCATTGATCAGATGATTAGCGACAAGCAAAAAATGGCCGACAGCATCGTCGGCAATGACGAAAGCTGGCTAACCAAGCTCGATAATCAGGCATTTAAAGAGCTGATTGCGCTCAATAAACACAGCATTATGGAAGATTAACATGAGCAAGTATGCAAAGACCTGGTGGGGACAACGCTTTATTGCTGCTCTGGAAGATTTTACCGACAGCGGTCGTCTGGCCCGTGGACGCTCCTATTCCACCGACAACCGTATCAAGCAATGGATGCTACAAAAGGGCAAGGTCGACGCAAAACTGCGCGGCAACATCAATCCCTATTTTGGCGTTTATAAAGAGCCGACCTATAAAGTCAGTGTGCAAATGACGCGTCTATCCGAGGCTCAATGGCAAAAAATCATTCAAAAACTCAGTCAACGAGCCAGTTTTATCGCCAGATTGTTGCTCAATGAAATCCCGGAAAACATTGAAACAGTCTTTACTGATGTCGGTGTGCATTTACTGCCCAAGGACTATCGGGATTTTAAAGTAGCCTGCGATTGCCCGGATTACGAAGTCCCGTGTAAACATATTGCCGGTGTTTGCTATCGCTTGGCCGGGCAATTGGACCAGGATCCGTTCCTGTTATTTGAAATGCGCGGCCTGGCGCCCGAAAAGTTGTTACGGGAATTAGCCAACTCACCCTTAGGCAAAGTGTTAAGTGATGCTAAAAACAGCGCGACTGTTGAGTTGGTGCCGGTGGCTAGTTTTTACACCCGTCCGGTACTCACAGAGCTCCCCCAGGAAATCAGCCTAAAAAGCTTTTGGCAGGGACAGCAGCCTTTGCCGAAAAGTATAGAACCCAGTCAACCGGCGATTATTCCCGCCATGTTAATTAAAAAAGGCGGAGATTTTCCCGGATTTTGGCAAAAGCAAAACTCATTCATTGAGGTCATGGAAGATTTTTATCTCAGGATGCGCAAGAATACCTTGAAAGGCTTATGAAGAAACTGGAGCAGGAAATACCCAAACTCAAGGGCGAAATCACTAAACCCAACACAAACCGGGCAAGATGGATAAGGATTCTGCCGGGAACGGTAATGGGGATGACAGCAACCCTTCAAAACTGCTAAAAAGTGTGTAAAGTCTTATCAGGGCGAGGATGTCAATCTTCAGCAAGCGTAGAGAAATCCCATGGGCATGACTGGACGCAATCGGCCACGAACGTGGCAAACGGTTCAAGATCCTGATCAACACTGGCAGACTCCAGCGCGGCCATGTATCGATCGCGATCCTCAACCCGAATTACGGTCCACGGATAGCCTCTCGAGGCGAGCATCAAGTTCATCGTAAATCTGGCCATGCGACCATTTCCATCCATGTACGGGTGTATGAAGGCGAATAGCCAATGACCCAATACTGCGCGCACAAAGGCATCGTCTTCGGCAGCAAAGCACTTTTGCAATGCCGTCATGCCGTCTCTTACATAGTCATAGTGCGGTGGCGAATGAAGCGAGCCACGCAGAAAAACCAACTGTCGTCGATAGCCGACCAAATCGCGGCTATTAAGAATCCCGGCATCCACCGAGGGCATGAACAGCTTCTGAAACCATTTCTGATGACTGTCGGCAAATAGCTTGGCGGCTGCCTGCCGGTTCCGTCTTTCCGTGAAAGCTGCTCCGGCTGATTCCTTCACAAGCTCGAAGGCTTCAAGATAGCCACGAGCCGCCATGACATCGATTTGCTGCTTATCTTCCGGATTAGTTTCAGGACTCCATAACCCTTTTGCTACTTTCTCGATGAGTTCATGAGTTACTCGGTAACGCTCGATGGATAAGCTGTGATAGGCATCATTTATTTTAGTGGCTTCGACCTGATCTAACTGGAGTTTCCCAATTTTTCGGGAGCATGAATATTAGAGAGTGCTAATTTTTCGCAGCATATTAGCTAACTCTAATACACATTTACGAGCCCCCCATTTATTCTTTAAAAAACAGTAACCTATTGATGAATGAGGTCTTGTTTTATTGTATAATACCGGCTA
>JAURZV010000002.1 GCA_030653175.1 Methylobacter sp. | reverse complement strand
TACACAACTTTTTTGCATTATAAATACAATGAGTTGCAAGACGACCTGGCTCCCTCTCCTGTTGGAGAGGGTTGGGGAGAGGAGAATAAAAACAACTACTTATATCCCCCTCATCCCAACCTTCTCCCTCAAGGGAGAAGGGGCAGGTACTTGTGTAGATAGCTATGCCCAAGGGGAGAGGGAACTTTGTCGCCTTACCGGCTTCGGATCCTATAGCTAAGGCTATCCGGGATCAACTTGATCTGAAAGCGGGCCAAAAGTTTACCCCGATCGCTAAAGGCAACATTATTGAGCTGATTCCGGTTCGTTCATTAATAGCTGCCAGAGGTAGCTTCAAAGGCAGCAACCCAAATGATTACAGGGATCATCAGGATAGAATTTAATGTCCGGTCTGGTTGATACCTGCGGCTGGATAGAATGATTAACCGGCGGTTTGTTAGCGGCATCCGCGCCGGTATGACGGTGCTGACTGAGATTCCTTGCCGATCAAGAATATCCACGGACAAGCGCTTAGGCAAAGATTGCGGATCATCACCTCCTCATCAGCGGGGACAATCAGCACCGGTTTGTGACCGGCAAGGCCGATTTCGTTGATCCCGGAATGGTTGGCTGCCTGATCCAACGCAAACCCAAGAAAACTCAAAGGAGCGCAGATTTTTTCACGGACTTCTGCCGAATGCTCACCAATGCCGCCGGTAAAAACCAGCGCATCGATACCGCCCGCCTTGGCCGCAAAACCGCCGATCGCCGCCCTCACCTGACGGCAAAAATATTCGACGGCGAATTGGGCGTTTTCACTGTTACTCGAAAGCAGCTCATTCATTTCCGAGCTTTCACCCGCAGACAAAGCCAACAGCCCCATCTGGTGGAACACCACATCGCTCAATTCCTCAGAACTGTACCGCTTCGCCAGCTCCAGCATTACGCCGGGATCAAGGTCGCCGCTTCGGGTTCCCATCGGGATGCCGCCCGCCGGGGTATAACCCATCGTGGTGTCCGCCGATTTCAGGTTTTCCAGCAGGCAAAGGCTGGCGCCGCTGCCTAAATGGGCGACGACAACTTTTTTATAAGCCGCGTCGCCCAAAACATCCGCAAGCATTTCGGCGATGTAGGCGTAATTAAGCCCATGAAAACCAAAGCGGCGCAAGCCAAGCTCGTTTGGAATCGGCAGCCGCTTGGCCAGTTCGGGCATCGCGGCATGAAAAGCCGTATCGAAGCAGACGACCTGAGGCGCATTGAACCGTTGCAGGCACAAATCCAGCCCGAGCAGGTTGCCCGGCAAATGCAGCGGGGCAAGATGGATCAGCTCTTCCAGCCGGCAACGCTCGGCCGCATCAACCCGTCTAGCCGGATCGGCAATATCGCCGCCATGGACAAAGCGATGCCCCACCAGATCAGGCATATTATCCGCCAAATCGTGCAGCAGCTGATCGAACGCTTCCCTTTGGTTGTGCACACGCTCATAGCGAAAATTGCGCCGCGCACCGTCAGCGGAAAACAGGCTCGCCTTGAGGGAAGACGAGCCGCTGTTGATCGTTAGAACCGAGCGATTCAATACGGCCATACCCAGTTGTCGACTTCGGGCAAATCAGTGCCATGCTCGTAAGCGTAATTGCGGCATTCAATCTGTTTGTCCCGCATACTTTCTTTCACATGAGCGCCCGCCACACGCAAAGTCGGAACGCGATTGATTGCATCGATCACCAGACTGAAACGGTCGATCTCGTTCTGGATCGCAAGTTCCAGCGGTGTATTGATGCTGCCTTTTTCCTTGTAGCCGCGCACATGCAGGTTCTTGTGGTTATTGCGACGATAAGCCAAACGATGAATCAACCAGGGATAACCGTGGAAGTTGAACAGGATAGGTTTGTCCAGCGTGAACAGGCTGTCGAAATCCTTGTCCGATAAACCGTGCGGGTGTTCTGTTTCAGGCGTCAGCTTGTAGAGGTCAACCACGTTGATGAAGCGAATCTTGAGTTTGGGGAAATTCTGGCGCAGCAGCACCACCGCAGCCAGCGCTTCCTTGGTAGGAATATCGCCGGCACTGGCTATCACCAGATCCGGCTCGACACCTTGGTCATTACTCGCCCAACCCCAGATGCCGATACCTTTGGTGCAATGTTTAATCGCCGCATCCATATCCAAAAATTGCAAATGTTTCTGTTTGTCGCAAACGATAACGTTGATGTAATCGCTGCTCTTTAAGCAATGATCGGCAACCGACAACAGGCAGTTCACGTCAGGCGGCAGGTAGATGCGCGTCACCTCCGGGCTTTTGTTGACCACTACGTCGAGAAAGCCCGGGTCCTGATGCGTAAAGCCGTTGTGATCCTGACGCCATACGGTGGAGGTAATCAACAGGTTAAGCGACGACACCGGTGCGCGCCACGCGACTTCCTTGGACATAGCCAGCCATTTGGCATGCTGGTTAAACATCGAATCGATCACATGCACAAAGGCCTCGTAGGTGGAGAAGAAACCGTGGCGACCGGTCAGCAAATAACCTTCCAGCCAGCCTTCCAGCGTGTGCTCGGACAGCATCTCCATCACCCGTCCGTCCGGCGACAATTCGCCGCCATCGGAGTCTTCCGGCAGATAGTCGGCCAGCCAGGTTTTTTTGCTGGCTTCATACACGTCGTCCAGCTTGTTCGAGCTGTTTTCGTCGGGGCCGAACACGCGGAAATTGTTCATGTTCAGACGCATGATGTCGCGCAGGAACTTGCCCAGCGGACGGGTGTTTTCGGCGCTGGTGGTTCCCGGTTTGGTCACGACAGCGGCATATTCGCGGCAGTCCGGCATATGCAGGGCTTTGCGCAACAGACCGCCGTTGGCGTGGGGGTTGACGCTCATGCGCAGTGCGCCCTTCGGCGCCAGCGCTTTAAGTTCGGGTAACAAGCGTCCGTCCCGGTCGAACAGTTCTTCCGGCTTGTAGCTGCGCAACCAGTCTTCCAGCTGCTTGAAGTGCTCCGGAGTATCGCGCACATTGCCGAGAGGCACTTGGTGAGCGCGCCAGAAACCTTCCACTTTTTTACCGTCAACCTCTTTCGGCCCTGTCCAACCTTTGGGCGAGCGCAGCACGATCATCGGCCAGCACGGGCGGACAGGCTTGCCGCTGCTACGCGCTTCCTGCTGGATGCGGCGGACTTCCAGAACACACTGTTCCATCGTGGCGGCCATGGCTTGGTGCATGGTGTCCGGGTCGCTGCCCTCCACAAAATGAGGCGTCCACCCATAGCCCTTGAACAGGTTTTCCAGTTCCTCGTGCGAGATGCGTGACAGAATGGTCGGGTTGTTGATCTTGTAACCGTTGAGATGCAGGATCGGCAGCACCGCACCGTCGCGAATCGGGTTCAGGAATTTATTGGAATGCCAGGAAGTAGCCAGAGGTGCGGTTTCGGATTCTCCATCGCCGACCATCACCGCAACGATCAGATCCGGATTGTCGTAAGCGGCGCCGAACGCATGCGAGACGCTGTAACCGAGTTCGCCGCCTTCATGAATCGAGCCCGGCGTTTCCGGCGTGCAGTGACTGCCGATGCCGCCAGGGAAGGAGAACTCTTTGAAAAACTGGCGCATGCCGTGTTCGTCTTCGCTCTTGTTCGGGTAAATTTCGCTGTAAGCGCCTTCCAGATAGACCGGGCCGAGCACGCCCGGCGCGCCATGTCCCGGCCCGGCCAGAAAAATGGCATTCAGATCGTACTTGTTAATCAACCGGTTGAGGTGGATGTATGTAAAGGAGAGACCGGGACTTGAACCCCAATGCCCCAACAAACGATTCTTCACATGCTCCATCTTGAGCGGCTCGCGCAATAGCGGATTGTCGCGCAAATAAATCATGCCTGCCGCAAGGTAGTTGCAGGCACGCCAGTAGGCGTCAATCTTACTGATTTCTTCTTGGGGTAGTTTTGTCGCTTCGTTGGTCATAGCTTATATATCCGGGTTGATTTTATATGGAACAGAACTCTCGACATTAAACCCTCTCACTGTGACGCCTGTATGACGGCCGACTGAGATTGCTGAGTAAACGCTCTAAAAAGAACTTGAAAGTAACACTTAGGCATCAATTTTCATACCATCATATTCCTACATTCATTCGTTTTTGCCAATTTTAATCGGCTTGTCTTGTATGGGTGTTTGCAGCAATCACCGATTTGTAAGTTATTAAAACACACAAACAGTTTTGTTCTCTGTCCGCCATTTGCCGATTAAAAAGCCGGGCAAAAATGAACCGCTTGCCCTACCCCACCATATCAACATCAATTCAAGTCAGTCCATGCAATTGATATAAATCATCTTTTCTTGGCTCAACGCTGATTGATTTCACTGACTGATTAAGCGTGTGCTACAAGCACATGACTTTAAATAAGAATAATTATCAACAAGTGTTGACTTGCCAAATGACAATCATTATTATTTAAACCCATGGACAAACAACCTTTATCTACACTCGAACCATTAGACATAACGCTTTCTACAAAGCAGGGCATAACACCGGCTTTACGACCACCAGGGATGGTGGAAATGCCGGCAGTGACGGGATCACAGCCGGTGCGACAGCGTTTACAAAGCACGGAGCTGTTTGGCACAGCGCGCGAGATTGTTATAGAACATGCCGGTGAGGAATACCGGTTGCGCTTGACTCGTCAGGGAAAGTTGATCCTGACCAAATAATTTGGTTATTGCATTTTATTGTCGGCAGGCTATTTTCTCCTCACCTGCAGTCAACCTCTCCTCCTGATATTGAGGAATGAGCATGCCGACAATAAAGTGCAAAAAGTAAAAATAAATAGCCAGCCATCCAATACATTTAGGTATTGGTAGCCAGCCAATGTTAGAAGCACGCACTGCAAGTATGCAGTGTTGTCTAAACGCTGCACGCAGCAGCTTCGGCAGACTTTCTCCTGCCTAACATTTGAATGGTGAAATCAATGAATTCAAATAAACAGCATAAAAAAGTGAGCCTCTCTAATAGCGCCGATTGTCGCGTGGTATTTTGCCCGGATTGCGGCACCTTGGAGATCAATTTCGGTACCTCAACGATACGCACCAATTATGAATCGCTACAAGTACTTAGCTCGGTCTTAAACCACGCCAAGGTACGGCTTGCCAAAATCCATGATGCCTCAGCGGGAAATAACACTACGCAACAAATAAGGAGGATCGGCCGTGTTCACTAAAATGATCTTCCCCATAGCCACGTTCTATTTTCTTGAAACCCGTCCTGCCCCCGTTACTGGGAAATATGACTTACGGCGGAACTACAGATATCAGTAAATCACCATGGCTTGCGCTGAGTCTGGTGCTGTGCGCGCATCTGGCGGTGTTTGCGGCATTGCGGCCACAACCGCAGCCTTTAACCGTCGAAACACTCCCCGAACCCATCATGGTTAGCTTGCTGAGTGAGCCGCAAGCAGCGCCGCAAAAGCCGACGCCTCCCCCGGCGTCGATAGAAAAGCCGCAAAAACCCGTCAAGAAACCAGGCAAAACACCGGTCAGGAAACCTGTTGTACCGGCCGTAAAGCCAGCAAGTCTGCCAACCGCGCCGCCTGTGGAACAAGCCTCCCTGCCCGCAACGCCGACAAGCTCGCCAGCTGCCGAACCAGCGACGAAGCCGGCAAGCAAAAATATTGATACGCAGACATTTCAGTCGCCAAACTTCAATGCCGCTTATTTAAATAATCCGCCCCCCCGTTATCCGTCACTGTCGCGGCGACTGGGCGAACAAGGCTTGGTGTTGTTGCATGTTGAGGTGACGGAAGACGGCGCAGCCAGCTCTGTAGTATTGCAAACCAGCAGCGGTTCAAACCGCCTTGATCAGGCTGCGCTGGAGGCCGTCAAGAAATGGCAATTTGTTCCCGCCAAACGCGGCGAGCAATCGGTTAGTGCATCGGTCGTTGTACCGGTCAGATTTTCAATAGAAGGATAAGTCATCATGCAAGCAGAATATCTCTTAGACAACCTGAAATTCATCAGTCAAGGCGGCGCAGTGTCTATCACCGTAGCGGCGGGGCTGTTAGCCATGTCCATAGGAAGCTGGACTTTAATGGTCATCAAAGCGATACAGTCACGGCGTTTAAAAAGCAGCAGTACGCGTTTTTTGGCACGTTTTTGGGAAGCTTCAGCCCTACCCTCAACCGCCATGACTGAAGATTTAAAGAAAGCGGAAAACCCGTTTGCACGTCTTGCCATACAAGGCATCAACGCTGCTGAGCATCATAAGCGTTACACAACGCAACTTCTGGCGGAACAGACAGTTACCGCACCGCAACAGCACGCGCGGCACGATGAGTTTATCGCCCAGGCGCTCCGCCGCACGATCGGTCAGGAAGCCATGAAACTGGAAACGGGCCTCACCTTATTGGCTTCGGTCGGCAGTATTGCTCCCTTCATCGGATTATTCGGTACCGTCTGGGGAATTTATCATGCCCTCGGCACTATCGCCGTCGGCGGTCAAGCTACGGTAGACAAAGTCGCAGGCCCGGTCGGCGAAGCACTGATCATGACCGCGTTCGGTCTGGCGGTAGCCATTCCCGCCGTACTGGCCTATAACGCCCTGGTACGCGACAACCGCCTGTTAATGGGAGAAATAGAGACTTTCGCACACGATCTGCATACCTACCTGACCACCGGCATACCATTGGCTACCGAATTAACGCCAGCGGAGGTTTTATTATGATGGGTTCAGGCGGATTCGGCAGCGATAATCACCATAGCCAGCCGATGGCGGAAATCAACACCACGCCGATGGTGGACGTCATGCTGGTGCTGCTGGTCATTTTCATCATTACCGCACCGCTGCTGACCCATTCAATCAAAATCGACCTGCCGCAAGCCGGCAGCCAAACTAACCCGGAAAAGCCCGACACTGTCACCCTGTCGATTAATGCGGAAGGCGAACTGTTTTGGAATGACACGCCATTTGAAGATACTGAGCTTGCCTCGCGACTGACGGCGGCGGCACAGAAAAAACCTCAACCCGAACTGCATTTACGCGCCGATAAAACCACAAACTATCAGCAATTAGCCATGGTGATGTCCGCTGCACAAAATGCAGGAATAGAAAAACTGGGCTTTGTTACCGATCCGAATCTAAAGAAATAAAACCTGAAGTCAGTCCGTACATTAAGGGGGATTTGCTTGCACAACAGGCAAGCCCCTTGATGTGAAAGTATTAGGAGTTTGGAGTACAAACCTAGGTTGTGCTCGTTCCCAAGCTTGGGAACGAGCGAAATCTGTGGCGGTTTATTCTTTGCGAGTTACCTCAGCGGCAGGAGTGCAGGCTTCGCCTGCTGTGCAAGCAAAGCTTGCACTCCTGCAATTTTTTTTCGATCAGAAGATGTCGGCGAATATTGGGTATTTTATTCATTGCGGATGATCTTAGACAGTAAATAACCAAGATACTCATCAAAGAGGAAACCTATGAAAATCAATTGGCGAACTTGGCACGCCTGGCTCAGTGTCATATTAAGCCTACCTTTATTTATCGTCGGCGTAACGGCTCTATTCATTGCCCACGGTAAAACGCTTGGGTTAAACAAGATGGATATTGATGCGCTTTGGCTGCCCGGCTACGCTAGGGATATTGCTGCAGGTGGCGTATTTCGACATCAAGCGCGCATCGACCACGGTAGACTCGGCCAATCGCTTTGTGCTGAACGGCATGGCGCAGTATAGGGGGGTGGAATTGTCGGCCTCCGGCGAAGTGACCCCGCAACTATCGCTGATCGGATCGGCCATGTTCATGGATGCCAAACAACTGAACGCCGCCAATGCGGCAACCTTCGGCAAGGTGCCCGACAACACGCCGGAGCGAACCGCCGGCCTGTTCGCCGAGTATCGCTTGCAAAGCGTGCCGGGACTGGCGCTCAGCAGCGGGGTGCAATACGTGGACAAGCGCCCGGTCAACAATGAAAACCAAGCTTTCGTCGATGACTATGCAGTGCTGTCGCTAGGTGCGCGCTATGCGACCCGCGTTGCAGGCAAGCTCACCACGGTTCAAGCGGTGCTCGACAATGCGACCAACAATAATTACTGGAGCACCACAGGTAACGGCTTACTGGGGGTCGGCGCGCCGATCGCGCTGAAGCTGACAAAACAGCCAAGGTCGAATTCTGATCGCCGCCTCCAGCGTTGCCGGCCATCACAGACGTTACACAGCGCAACGCTTGGCGGAGGGCGCAAGGAGGGTGAAAGTACCGCGTTGCAGGAGCATTCTTTGTAGAGGCGGAACTTGCCTCGCGACTGGCGGCGGAGGCGCAAAAAAACCAACCCGAATTGCATTTACGCGCCGAGCGAACCGCACCGTACCAGAAACCGGCCGGGATCATGTCAGCAGCACAAAGCGCCGGGGTCATGAAAATCGGCTTTATTACCGATCCGAAGCAAAAGAAATAATGTTTTTAGAAACAAGCCTGTTTGAGCGCAAGCAAAAAACAGGTGTTTCCGCCATTGCCCACGGCAAGCCGGAAACGTCCGGTCTGCGCCTTGTGTGATGTTGAGAGACAAAAAAGCCTTTCCGGCTGCCTTGCAATAGCGTGCGTCGTTTGTGTTAATACGGCTTTGCTCGTATATTATACGGTTGTTTAAATTGCCGGAATTATTTAATGGATACGATCAGCATTCGTGGTGCCAGAACGCATAATCTGAAAAATATCGACCTTGACCTGCCCAGAGATCAACTCATCGTCATCACCGGGCTTTCCGGTTCGGGTAAATCATCGCTGGCCTTCGACACCATTTATGCCGAAGGCCAACGGCGCTATGTAGAATCCCTTTCTACCTACGCCCGTCAGTTTTTATCGATCATGGAAAAGCCCGATGTCGATCATATCGAAGGCCTGTCACCGGCTATTTCCATCGAACAAAAATCCACCTCGCACAACCCGCGTTCCACCGTCGGCACCATCACTGAAATCTACGATTATTTAAGACTGCTGTATGCCCGTGCAGGTACCCCGCGCTGTCCTGAGCATCAGGCTTCGCTGGAAGCGCAAACCGTCAGCCAGATGGTTGACCATGTACTCTCGCAAACTCAGGACCAGCGCTGGATGCTGCTGGCTCCGGTGGTCAACGACCGCAAGGGCGAGCATATCCAGTTGCTCGACGACCTGCGCGCCCAAGGCTTCATTCGCGCCAGAATCGACGGCACGGTGTATGACCTGGATGAGCCGCCGGTGCTGGATTTAAAAAAGAAACATACCATCGAAGTCATTGTCGACCGTTTTAAAATTCGCGACGACATCGCCTTGCGGTTATCCGAATCCTTTGAGACGGCACTACGCATTGCCGACGGCATCGCTATCGCAGCCTGTATTGACAACGCGACCGAACTGCTGTTTTCCGAGCGCTACGCCTGCCCCCATTGCGGCTACAGCCTGACCGAACTGGAACCGCGCATCTTCTCGTTCAACAATCCCAAAGGCGCATGCAGCAGTTGCGACGGCTTGGGTGTGCGCCAGCATTTCGATCCCGAGCTGATTATCCACAACCCCGACATCAGCCTTGCCGGGGGCGCGATTCGCGGCTGGGATCGACGCAACGCCTATTATTATCAAATCATCTGTTCGCTGGCCAAGCACTATAACTTCGACCCGGAAGCGCCGTTTTCGGAGTTGTCCAAAGAAACCCAGAACATTATTCTGTACGGCAGCGGCCACGAGGCGATTGAATTCAAGTTCATGACCGGAGCAGGGTCAGTCAAAAAGAAGCGCCATAGTTTTGAAGGCATCATTGCCAACATGGAACGGCGTTATCACGAGACCGATTCGCAAATGGTGCGCGAAGAACTGGCAAAATATTTATCCCAGAAAACCTGTGGCGTTTGCGAGGGAGCAAGACTTAATATCTCGGCCAGAAATGTGTTTGTTGAAGATTTGCCAATACACCATCTGACCCGTTTCCCTATCCGCAAATCCTTGGACTTTTTCAAGCACCTGAACCTGACCGGCAAACGCGGCGAAGTTGCGGCAAAAATCGTCAAGGAAATTCAGGAGCGGCTGGAGTTTCTGGTCAATGTGGGCCTCGACTATTTAACACTGGATCGCAGCGCGGACACGCTTTCCGGCGGCGAAGCGCAACGCATCCGCCTTGCCAGCCAAATCGGCGCAGGTCTGGTCGGCGTGATGTATGTGCTGGATGAGCCGTCGATAGGCCTGCACCAACGCGACAACCAGCGCTTGCTGAACACCTTGTTTCGCCTGCGCGACCTCGGCAATACCGTTATCGTGGTCGAGCATGATGAGGATGCCATCCGTTCGGCCCAGCATATTGTCGATATAGGCCCCGGCGCCGGAGTGCATGGCGGGCGCATCATTGCGCAAGGCACACTGGAAGACATTATCAACAACGAAGACTCGTTAACCGGTCAGTATTTATCGGGAAAAATCGGCATTACCGTGCCTGAAAAACTAACGCCTGTCGATAAAGACAAACAAATCACCATCCGCAATGCCCACGGCAATAACCTGAAAAATGTCGACATTTCATTCCCTATCGGCTTGCTGATCTGCGTAACCGGCGTATCCGGTTCCGGCAAATCGACGCTGATAAACGATACCTTGTACTGCCATGCAGCAAGATTAATCAACCGCGCCGGAATCATACCCGCACCTTGCGACGCGATCGAAGGCCTGGAGCATTTCGATAAAGTCGTCGATATAGACCAAAGCCCGATTGGCCGTACACCCAGATCAAATCCGGCCACTTATACCGGTCTGTTCACGCCGATACGGGAGTTATTTTCAGCGACACCCGAGGCGCGTTCACGCGGTTATTCGCCCGGCCGCTTCAGTTTTAACGTTAAGGGCGGTCGCTGTGAAGCCTGCAAAGGCGATGGCGTGATTAAAGTCGAAATGCATTTTTTGCCGGATATTTTCGTCCATTGCGACAATTGCGGCGGCAAACGTTACAACCGCGAGACGCTGGAGATACGCTACAAAGGCAAAACCATCAATCAGGTGCTGGACATGACCGTAGAAGATGCAGCCGAATTTTTCAGCCCGGTTCCGACGCTGGCCCGTAAATTACAGACCTTGGTCGAGGTAGGCTTGAGTTATATCACTCTGGGACAGAATGCGACCACCCTGTCCGGCGGCGAAGCGCAACGGGTAAAACTCGCCAAAGAACTGTCCAAACGCGATACCGGCAAAACCTTATATATATTGGATGAGCCGACCACCGGCCCGCACTTCCACGATATCAAGCAATTGTTGACCGTGTTGCATACCCTGCGCGATCACGGCAATACCGTCATCGTTATAGAACATAATCTGGATGTGATCAAAACCGCAGACTGGATCATCGACATGGGCCCTGAAGGCGGAGACGGTGGCGGAACGCTGGTTGCAGAAGGCACACCTGAGCGGGTTTCTGAAAATAAGGCCTCGCATACGGGGATGTATTTACAGCGTTTTTTTAAGTGATGGGGTATGGCCTTCCTCTGTCCGTGAGCAGTCACTTAACTTAATGACAGCGATAGAATGGGCTGAGGTACGAAGCCCATCGATCACGGCTACGACACTGCATATCGCGATATGCCTAACGTAAAGCTAACCGGGCGCGGCAAGGAGGACTAAACAATGAAACCGATTTATAACCGCGCTCCGGTTGAGCGTTTTGTTGGGCACCTTGGTCAGCCGTGACTCGCTTCGGCATGCAACTTAAGCCCAAGCGCCCTGATAACTTTGAGGATGGTGTCGAAGCTCGGGCTACGTTCGCCGGAAAGTGCTTTGTAAAGGCTTTCGCGGGACAGTCCGGCATCTCGCGCGACCTGTGTCATGCCCTTGGCGCGGGCAATATCACCGAGCGATTTAGCAATAAATGCGGCATCCCCATCGGCTTCCTCAAGGCAGGCTTCAAAATAAGCAGCCATTTCCTCATGGGTTCTGAGGTGTTCGGCGACATCATAGCGAGTGGTAACGGTCTTGCTCATGGAGACTACTCCGAAAGATTACGTGCGAGGCGCAATGCAGCTTTGATGTCCTTGGCTTAGGTACTCTTGTCCCCACCGGCCAGCAGAATAATCAGCTCTCGCCCACGCTTCTTGAAATACACCCGGTAACCGGGACCATAGTTGATTCGCAACTCCGAGACACCTTCGCCAACAGGCTCGACATCTCCGGAATTTCCAGCGGCGAGCCGTTCGATCCTTGCTTGGACACGCGCTCTCGCCTGGAGGTCGCACAAGTCGTCGAGCCATTGGACGAAAAGGTCTGTTTTGCGGATTTCAATCATGGCACCACTGTAGCCACATGACTACGCATTGTCAATGCCAATTGCCATGTGTGCCGAGGTGCCCAACGTAAAGCTAACCGGGCGCGGCACGGGAAAGCTGAAAAATAAAACCGCACTGTAACCGCGCTCTGGTTAAGCACAATGCTCCAACAACCGGTTCAGATTGTGGTTCGCTTCGCTCACACAATCTAACCTTATTCGTTAGGCTGGAAAGTAAACAAAACTAACACCTAATGCAAGACCTGACACCTGCTTTTGCATATACAGATCATGCCCACTGCTCAAAAACGAGCCACCTAAGGTGGGCGAGGAGGTTGTTGTAAGCCCGGCTAGACCCGAAGGTTGTCTTCGTCGCAAAATCAATTGCGCTATTACACCATACCCAAACCAGATACCAGTCAGAAGAGCTCGCCCAAAAGTAGTTTGATTTAGTAAAGTAACCTGATTGTTCGTCTTGATGAGTTTGATACCAGCTAGTCCCGTCCCGCCACAACTCTGTGCGATCGTCGAGGACAGTTTCAAATTGGCCAGGGCCGAGAAAGCGCTGAATAAAAACTCCAATATCTCCGGAATTGTGTGCCACTTGAAGGCTAGAGTCGTCTTTCCAGCGGAAGCCGTAATCACAAAAAGGTGCGACGCGGACATATGTGCTTTTTGACTTGGGTTTGAACCACGTTCCCACTCCCGCAGCGTTCCGCATCCATCCACCATAGGCTATAGGCCGATCAACATAGGTTTCCGTTAAGTCCAGGGACATGGTTCCATCGAGTTGTGCGGAGGGGCCCCTAGCGGCAGTTCCCCACCTATTAAACGGGCGAAATTCCGTCCATCTGGCGTCAAAGGGCTTGCCTCGAAACGAAAGCCGGTCCGTCAGTGAGTTGCTCATTATGTCCATCTGATGGTTGAGTACGAAATCGGACTTTCCGACTCCCGACAGCTTCTCAACGCCCACATCGAAAACTTTCATTGCTCCGATGGTTTCAACCAATTTCCGGGCAGCGGGAGAGCTGCTCACCAGAATTTCTAGTAGTCTCTCATGGCGCTCCCATTCGGAGGCATAAGCCTTTCGCTGACGACCCGTTTGCTCGTTTAGGACGTCGGTGAGCGCGGACGCAGCAAGTTCTCCCTCTCGCTTGTGCCAATCGCATAATGCGGCTTTGGATCGGTTGGTCTCTTCCTGTTTTTGTGTCATATCAGTTTTCCTCATAAAATACAGCTTGGGAAAAATCCATGTAAAAATCTACTTTACCCACTCCGTACCCACTCCGTTTATGTTATGGCGATTTGCCTATCGGCGAAACTGCCTTACGGGTTAGTAAACTTACTAACCCGCGCATTTCCCCGAATTACTGCGCGGGCTGTTAAAGCACATCTCAAAGGACTCAAACCCCGGATATTGCCAGTAAGTAGAGCCGAAACAAAAGAAACACGGACCCCACCAAGAATAGAGTGTTTCCCCTTCGCATCCTTCATAGTTTTTTATAAAGCCGTAGCCCGTCTCTTTATACCAACGGAATCGGTAGCACCATTGATGTACTCGCCTAGTTCTTGAGCAAACAGCAAAAGGCCAATACCATTTCGGACACCAATAATAATACCTCTCATCAACGTCTCTTTCGTAGGGCATAACTCATCTCCTATCTCACATTCCAATAATTTAACTCCCGTAAGGGAGCTTACATTCAACAAACCCGCCTAACGTTACGGTAAGGTGCGCACCGCCTACGGACCTTACGAAACCGGCGAACCCAAATTTTCAACAATCCTTCAAACCGCATCAGGGCGGCGCGTCCCTTTGACCGCTGTGTTAGGCCAGCCATGAAGGGCAGTTTTGTAGGATGCGGCCCTGTTTGGGCCAAAGCATATCAAAATAACCGTGGCCTGCCCCTATGGTGAATATAGACCGACGCAGAGACTCAGCTAAGGTCTTGTTTTTACGCCTGCGCAGTCATTGTTGAGTCCCCACAATTATTACGCTACGACAACCCCGCCTGCCAAACTGCAAAAAAGCCTAACTCTGACAACCTTAACGCCGGTCACTTTCGGCAGTCCGGCTTTCCTGTTTGGATCCGTGATTTCTGTCCCTATCTTCCGGTAGGTTTAGCTTTTAAAAAATATTTCCAGCCTAAATTCTTAAGGTTTAAATTTACTTCTTGAATAAAGATAATCATTCCTCCCACTCATATTAAGCTACTCGATTAATCTAAAGTCTTTTTGACAATGTATAGAAAAATAAAATTGTATCTATTGAAACAAAAAGTTGAGAATAAAAATATTCGTATGAATGCTTAGGAATGAACATTAGAAACCATTTTTTGATCTATTTTTTTACATCCCTATCAAATGGAGGGCTGTTTCGATTGATTTGTGAAGTTTCTGGAATCTGAAACCGCCAACCCGCTGGTCAAAATGGCCTGGAAACTCAAAACCCAGAGTGGTCGTGCGCTTTACGGCAAGCGTAAAAGCATGGTCGAACCGGTGTTTGGGATCATTAAACAGGTGCTGGTTTTTCGCCAATTCTCGCTAAGAGGCCTCGACGCATTAGTGGGTGAGTGGAAATTGGTGACGATGGACTTCAATTTAAAGCGGATGCATGTGTTGGCAGCAAGATAGCGGAAAAATGACCCGAAATCACTCTTGGCTGGGCAGAATTGAGATAAAGTCCGGCCATTTCAATGTGAAACAGTGATAATTGGTTAACGAACCGAAGAATCAATCCCGCCAAAAATCCGTATCGGACAAGCAATGATCGGAATGCCGTGCCCTGTCCAACAGACTCCTAGAGCTATAAGTAATTCAAATTGTGTGTAGATGCATTTATGAGTTAAATTTGCCAAGCTCTGTGACTTCATCAATTCTTGACGGCATCTATACCATTTGCCGCGTGGCATGAATGGAGCGATGTTTCAATAAGGCCTGAGGCTTGAGTCTTGGGGGCCGAAATTGTTCCGTTCTATAGACATAAAAAAACCAGCTCCCTTACAAAACCAACATTCACCCACCCCTTTTATGTTTTTTATTGAAAAACACCGCCTAATCTCCTATCCTCCCTGCTGAGGTTTTGACTGAGGTTAAAGCCTTTGCTCACTATGCTCTTAAACTACTCCCATTGGAGACTGTATGAAGATTGGTATACCTAAAGAGATTCACCCGGGTGAAAAACGTGTGGCCACTACGCCTGAGGCCGCAGAACAAATTATAAAACTGGGTTTTTCCGTCCTGGTCGAAAGCGGTGCAGGACTTGCCGCGAATATTTCCGATGAAGCCTACAAAGAAGTGGGCGTTGAAATCGTTGACAATGCCAAGACGCTGTGGAAATCAGCGGACATTGTCATGAAAGTTCGCGCGCCCGAGCAGCATCCCGAGCTGGCGCTGGACGAAATTGACATGTTGTCCGAAGGCGGTCGTTTAATCAGTTTTATCTGGCCTGCGCAAAATGAACAATTAATGCAGAAACTGGCGGCCAAAAATGCCACGGTACTGGCTATGGACAGCGTGCCGCGCATGTCCAGGGCGCAAAAGCTTGATGCGCTCAGTTCTATGGCCAATATTGCCGGTTATCGCGCCGTCATTGAAGCCGCGCAGCATTTCGGCCGGTTTTTTACCGGACAGATTACCGCCGCCGGTAAAATTCCTCCGGCTAAGGTGTTGGTTATCGGCGCCGGTGTTGCAGGTCTTGCCGCCATCGGTACCGCAAAAAGCATGGGCGCTATCGTCCGGGCTTTCGATACCCGGCCTGAAGTTAAAGAACAAATTGAAAGCATGGATGCCGAGTTTTTGATGCTGGACTTTAAAGAAGAAGGTGCAGGCGCAGGCGGTTACGCCAAAACCATGTCCAAGGAGTTCATCGAAGCTGAAATGGCCTTGTTTGCCAGGCAGGCTATGGAAGTGGACATCATTATCACCACCGCGCTGATTCCCGGCAAACCGGCACCCAAGCTGATTACGGAAGGCATGGTTAAATCCATGAAGCCGGGCAGCATTATTGTCGATCTGGCGGCCGAACAAGGCGGCAATTGCGCGTTAACCGAAAAAGATCAGGTGTTGGTAAAACACGGTGTGACGATTATCGGTTACAGCAATTTACCCAGTCGCTTGGCTAACCAATCGAGCCAGCTTTATGCGACCAACCTCAGGCATTTGTTAACGGAACTTTGCCCTGAAAAAAACGGCACGATCAACGTCAATATGGACGATGAGGTGCTACGCGGTACCACGGTCATCAAAGAAGGCAAAATCACCTGGCCGCCGCCACCGCCCAAGCTCTCCGCCGCCCCTGCCCCGCAAACCGAAGCGCCTGCTTATGCATCGGTAAAGGAACAACAAAAATCCATCGTTCCTAAATCGATTAAGCAGTTTATGCCTTTAATTATTGGCGGCTTGGTGCTGTTCGGCATCGGTTCGGTTGCCCCTACATCGTTCATGACGCACTTTACCGTGTTTGTGCTGGCGTGTTTCATCGGTTATCAGGTGATATGGAATGTGTCTGCATCGCTGCATACCCCGCTTATGAGTGTAACCAATGCGATCAGCGGCATTATCGTAATCGGCGCTCTGGTGCAGGTTTCCGCGCAGGGCTTTGTCATCAGCATTCTGGCCGGATTGGCGATACTCATTGCATCTATCAATATTGCCGGTGGCTTTTTAGTCACTCGCCGTATGTTAGAAATGTTCAGAAAATAACCGGAGAATATGATGTCCCAAAGTTTAGTCACGATGTCTTACATCGTCGCCACCATTCTGTTCATTTTCAGCCTGAGCGGCTTAAGTAATCAGGAAACCGCCCGCCGGGGCAATTATTACGGCATGTTAGGCATGGCGATTGCGATTATCGCTACCGCGTTAAGCGCATCGGTCACCTCATACGCTATTTTAATCGTTGCCTTGTTAATCGGCGGCGCTATTGGTGCGAGAGCCGCATTAAAAGTCGAAATGACGCAAATGCCGGAACTGGTCGCTATCATGCACAGCCTGGTGGGTATGGCTGCGGTATTAGTGGGTTATGCCAATTTTATGGACAGCACGATTACCATCGGTGGAGTAGAAAAAACCATCCACGAAATGGAAATTTATATTGGCATTCTCATTGGCGCCGTTACTTTTTCAGGCTCTGTGATTGCATTTGGCAAGCTCAGCGAAAAAATCAGCGGCAAGCCGATGTTATTGCCCGGCCGTCACTGGTTTAATCTGATGTTATTGATTGCCGCTTTCGTTCTGGGTTATGTGTTTTTACAACAAGTTGAAAGCGGTGGCAATGCCATCATACCTTTAGCCATTATGACGGGCATTGCCTTGATTTTCGGCGTACACATGGTCATGGCTATCGGAGGCGCTGATATGCCGGTGGTGGTGTCCATGCTCAACAGCTATTCAGGATGGGCGGCTGCCGCAACCGGCTTTATGTTAAGCAACGATTTGTTGATTGTGACCGGCGCATTGGTCGGCAGCAGCGGCGCGATCTTGAGTTACATTATGTGCCGCGCGATGAATCGTAACTTTATCAGCGTGATTGCCGGCGGTTTTGGCACCGGCTCGGGTGGCGAGGCTGCGGTAGTTGAAGGTGAAGTACAGCCCATCAGCGCTGAAGAAACCGCGCAATTATTGCTGGATGCAAAAAACATCATGATCATTCCGGGCTACGGTATGGCGGTTGCGCAAGCCCAACACACCGTTAACGAGATCACCAAACTGTTGCGGGATAAAGGCAAAAAAGTCGGTTTCGGCATCCATCCGGTTGCAGGAAGAATGCCCGGCCACATGAACGTGCTGTTAGCCGAAGCCAAAGTGCCTTACGACATCGTTTATGAAATGGACGAGATCAATGAAGATTGGGCGCATGTTGACGTATCCATCGTGATCGGCGCCAACGACATTGTCAATCCGTCAGCGCTGGACGATCCCAACAGCCCGATTGCCGGTATGCCGGTGCTGGAATGCTGGAAAGGTGAAACTACTGTCGTACTTAAACGCAGCATGGCGTCAGGCTATGCCGGTGTGGGTAATCCGTTATTCGTTCTGGAAAACACCCGTATGTTGTTTGGCGATGCCAATGCGACCATGCAGGCGGTATTGAAAGCGTTGAAGGGGTAAGGCATTTCACCACGAAGACACGAAGAAAAAACAAGGTATAGTAGCCGAAGCTGGTAAAGCGATATTTGAAATGCCCTCTCCCGAGGGGAGAAGGGACTTTGTTGCTTTACCAACTTCGGACCCTATAACAACTTCGTGACTTCGTGGTTAATCGTTTATTTATCACGCTTGTTTGTCTGAAACAATCCCGCCATTTTCCACACGATTCCGGCCATTATGCTTGGCTTTGTATAAGGCGGAATCGGCTGATTTAACCAAGCGAGTAGCAATTTCACTGTTTATTGAAATAGATGTGCTATCAGACACGTAAGTCGACACGCCTATAGAAACGGTGACCGAAATGGAAATATCATTAACTGCAATAACCAGTGCCTGAATAGCTTTGCGCACTCGTTCTGCAATTTCCAGAGCCTTCAGTTCATCGGTATTGGACAATAAAGCGACAAACTCTTCTCCACCATAACGGACAAATATGTCATTGTCTCTCAACTGGTTTTTAATGGCGGTCGCCACCATAGACAGAACCAGATCGCCGCCTTGATGACCATACTTGTCATTGACTGACTTAAAAAAATCTATATCAAAAAACTGGCAGGATAACGGCTCTGCATTGCGTTGGCAGTAATTTAATTCTTCGCCTATACGCTGTTCCAAAAAACGTCTGTTATTAACACCTGTTAATGCGTCGATATAACTACCCCGTTTTATTTCTTCGACGTGAAGATTATTTTCCAGACAAACACTAATTACGGAACTGAGGTGTTCAATGAAATCTGTAGCCATATTATCGGCGAATCTATCTAACTGATAGCTGCCGAGATTTAAAGTCCCCAGATATTTGCTTCGGCGAGTTAAGGGCGTAATGGCAACACTGACTGGCTGCTTTTCAATGTGCGGGAAAAAGCCAGTGCATTGGCTATCTTCATAAACGCCAATATAAGACTGAATGGCAGTTGATTTTATAGGCGTTTCGCTACCCAATAGCATTAAACCGTTTGTTGAGCTGCATGGGTAACCATTATCAATAAGCGTTTTTGCGATTTCACCTGTTTCGTCAATCAAACATAAGCTGATCACGTCAAGATCAAAATAATTTTTAGCCTCTTCAAGCAAGTGGTCAATGATGTCAGGTAAGGAATTGAGCTTTAGCAACCTTATTTCGAACGCCCGAAACTTCTGTAAAGTAACACTGTTTTGCTGAACGCGCTCAAACATGGTTTCTAAATGGCTTTGCAGCGCAACTAAATCAGTGGTTAAATCTTCTTCCACACTATTCTCTGAATAATTAAGGCAACCCTGTAAGCCTAGCAGTTTTCTGGAAAAAAGCTCAGTCTATCATGTGTATACTGCGCAATCTTTGAGGTCTTCTTTTACTCTTTTTATGCCGTTGTTCGGCTTCTGTCCATTTTTTGTTGTCGCGCACGTTCATTGTGAGCTTGTGTTGACCGGTAACAGCGACCGTGTCTTCGGCCATGCAACCGTCAACAAACGGTATGCTCCTGGCATATTTTCTCGCTATCGCTTTGACTAAGCTGTTCTTTGGTTAAGCCGCAAACAAAACCATCCGAAGTTCTGGTGAAATATTTACATGTTTTACAAAGCCCGAATGATTGGGATTTATTGGCTTTTTGCAGTGCAGTCAGTGCATTAACAAAAATATTTTCCTGGCTGTCGTTTTCATTAAATATTGCCGATGCCTGACTGTATAAATCTACAGGCCGGGCTCTATTCAAGATAGCATCGCCTTCGGCCAGAAGGCTAAGATGCACCATGCGCCGGTCATTTACATCGGCGGTTTTTTTTATGTAGCCTTTTTTTTCAAGCAGCAGCAAGGTTTGGGAAACGGTGCCGCGGGTCATACCCAGGTAATTGGTGAGCGCTGCCGGGGTATCGCTATAGCGGTTGCAGCGAGACAAATAATCCATTACCTGCAAATGAACCGGTTGCAAGCCTAATTCTGTACACTTTTTACGTTCTTCAGACCGGATCAGCGCTGACATCCGCTCGATCAGATCAAATACATCAACTTTTTCCATAGAGCCTGTAAACACTTATTAATGTTGACAAAAATAATATTTTATCACAGCCAATTAAATATCGAATCGATATTGTATAAGTAAATTTTTTAACTGGTTATTTGTTGTACTGCTTATCGGCTAAATAGGCTATAGCAGCCGCAGGGGCACAGTCCGCTATAGTCATATCCGACTGAATTACAGTTGTCGGAAATAAATCGGAAAAATCCCGATAAGGACGACCTACGTTCAATGCAATCTGTTTAACCAAAAATCGCCCTACCCCGGCACCGATCAACGGGCTGTTTTGTGGAAGCTCATGCTGGGATAAACAGGTTTCACAACCGCGTTGTATTTGCTGTATTTGCCGGTCACGGATGTTTTCGGCAAATTGTCGCCAACGCGGCAGTTCATCGGGATAAAAATCACAACCTATCATTCGCGATAACCGTCTGGCGCTGGCTAGAACAGTTTTTTCCGCGCCATCCGCTGTGTCGGTTTGATCGTGCATGTCATTGAGTTCGCCGGTGACCCGATAAACATCGGCCATGGTGGCGAAATACTCGGCCATCAGACCGATTGTTCGGCCTTGATCCTGTGCTGTTTGCGTAACGGCCATCACAGCAGTTCTGACGATACCGGTATAAATCAACTCTTGAGAGATTAAACGCTGGTAATCGGTGTAGCCTTCCGCCAACACTTGCCCGTTATTGAGCGGGAGTATATCCGTGGTGGTGCTGCCGCAATCGACAAAAAGCCCGCTGCCCAACTTTTGCGCGGCAAATGAGGCGCTGGCCAGCCAGTTGGCGGAGGCGATGGACGTATAATGCCTAACTTCAACCTGCGTGGATTTCAGGAAGCCTTCCTGGCCTGCAAAAACCAGTATTTCTGATCCCGGCAACAGGTCGATCATGGTTTGAATGATTTGCTTAACGCCATCGTCCCGATTATCAAACAAATCGACCAGTTCGCCGGTCATGGTAATGGCATGATGCCAATTTGACCCTGCCAGTTCCTGCATAATAGCTTTTACAGCATGTTGCAGTTGAGCTAGCCCCTTCCATAACGGACACGGTTGCTGATAAACGGCGATAATCTCACCGACGCTATTGATTACCGCCGCTTTGACATGAGCGCCGCCTATATCCCAGCCTACAATATGTAAGGGCGACCGGCCGGTCGCCCTTACGGACGTCTGTTTTGCTTGAACGGTAACGGGCCTGTTGTAAGCCGGGTTGAGTATCGGCTCGCCATGCAGTAACTGCAAAACAGCCTCGGCAATATTGATGCCTAAAGCATCGTATATACCGGCAAATGAAGTGGTCAGGCGGGGATTTATTTCCAGCACCCATGTCTCGGCAATTGCTCCCTGCATTGCTCTACCTCCTGCATCCATGCAGTCGTCGGCAATTGCTCCCTGCATTGCTCTCGATCGCTGTTCCAGACGCGATTCTACCTCCCCCGTCCTTGGGGTCGTACCTCCTGCAGCCATGCAGTCACGATCGTGTTCTATCAAATCGATACCCGCATAACCCCACAACTCAGGCAAGGCTTGGGCTATTTTATCAATTAATTGCTGATACAGGCTAAAGTCGGGATGGTGATTCACCACGATGTCTGTCAAGTGATATTGCTGGTTGATGAACTCGAAACGCTGCAAATTGGCACACACTAACCAGCCGCTGCCTTGCTTGAATAAACACGAAAGACTGGTTTTTGCGCCTTGAAGATGTGGCTGTATGACATATCGACCTTTTCGTGCAGCCATTTGCTCAAAGTCCTGCCGGGTTGTGAGGACATAACTGTCTGCACAACCCACGCCATCAACCGGTTTAACCATCCATTCACCGGGGGAATAATCATCAATCATCCGGGTAGGAACGGCGGCTATATGATGCCGGTTAAGCAACTCATAAGTCTTGAGTTTGTTACCGGCAATAGCAACGGCCGTTGCAGGTGATGTCAGTAATATCTTGCTTAATGATTCAACCGTTTGACACAATGTTTGTAAAATACCGTCAAATTCCGGCGCTATCGGCCATATCAAATCGGATTGCTTAACCAGTCGAGCAAATTCTTCTGTAATATCATGCTCCGGCCTGATGATGACGGTATTTATGCCTGTCATGCTTGCGGAATCGTTAAGCCGCCAGTCCAACATGACTGTGACTTCGAGACTGTTTGACCGGGTTTGGTTTAATCTGATCAGGTTATCGAGCAACGCATTGCGCATCAACCTCCCTTCCTCTACCAGGGAATCCGACAAGTCCCGCTTATTAAAGCCGCCGCCAGTGATATACTCGAACACCAGAATTTTCACAATACTCAAAAACAACTATAAAATAGAATGTAATATTGTATCACCAGTCCAAAGCAAGCTTTGAACTCCGGCATCTGTATTTTTTGGAGTCCAAAGCTTCCGCTCCTGCTCACGCCCCTTACCTACATCCGTGTAGGCAAAGCTCGTTTTGGCCTCAAGCCTTGTTCTTTTATGAAAATAATCCCGGTAATAGATTTAAAAAACGGTGTCGTAGTTCACGCCCGGCAAGGCCATCGTGAGCACTATCAACCCATTAACACTGACTTGTGCAAATCATCTGATATTTTTCAGGTTATTGAGGCATTCCTGGGTGTTTATGAGTTTGGTACCTTTTATATTGCAGACCTGAATGCGATTACTCATCAAGGCGACCATAACCATTTAATAGCTGACGTGCTGACTCGTTTTCCGCAAATAACATTCTGGATAGACAAGGGTTATCAAAAATATGACGCGGACGCACAACTTCCCGGCAACACTCTGCCTGTTTTGGGAAGTGAATCTTATCGAAATGATACTATTTCAGAAATCAAAGCCTATAAAAACAACTTTATTCTTTCGCTGGACTATTCAAATGCAAATGCTTTGGGCGCAGACAGTCTTTTTTCCGACCACACTTTTTGGCCGGAAAATATCATCATCATGACGTTGGAGCGCGTAGGCAGCAGCCATGGCCCCGACCTGAACAAACTAACTGAGTTTTGCAGGCAATATCCGGACAATAATTTTATCGCCGCAGGCGGTATAAGAAATAAACAGGATTGTGTGCTTTTGAGTAAGGCGGGAATTCATCAAGCACTTGTTGCCAGCGCGTTGCACTCACGCACTATTAAATCTGAAGATATTGCAAAAATTTCAGGCAAAGCTTCCGCTCCCTCGGCAACCGCTCCTGCGTCGCCTAAAGCGCCTACTTTTGGTGCTCTACTTCCTGCATCCATGCAGTCGTGCTCACGCCCCTTACCTACAAATCCTGTAGGCAAAAAAATACCCCGTAAGTCGGGGTATTTTTAGCATTCTTGATAACTAAATAAAACTTAGTTAGCAGCGAATGGATGTACAGCAGTACCTTTAGCTGCAACAACTTCAGCAGCAGTAGGAGATCCGGCAATAGCGCGTTTCAGAGCTTCTTTAGTAGCTTCGTAGTTGTATTGTTGGATTTTAGCATCGTCTTCTGCAGCCCAGTGAATGAATACACCAACTGATACGAATAAATCATCAGCTTCAGCAGCAGGGATTGTGCCGTCTTCTACACAATCAGCAACAGCCATAGCAACACCGCGTTGTGCTGGGCCAAACATTTGAACAGCTTGCTTTGCGCCTTTGATTGTTACTTTGTTGAACATAACAGTTGAAGGTTTTACCATCAAGTTAGGTGCAACAACAGCTAACAAGCTGGAAAAGCCGTCTTTGTTGTTTGTCAAGCAGTTTGCGAATGCTGTTTCAGCAGCTGAACCACGTGGTCCAACCATCAAATCGATGTGAGCAACTTCGTTGCCTTCACCAACTAAAGATTCGCCAACGCATAATTTATTAATCTTAGCCATGCTTATTATCCCCTGTGAAGAAAAAAATGAAAAAATTGAATCTACTATCGACATTATTAATGTCCCCTTATTTGTTTTTAACAAATTCCTTTTGAAGCCCTATTAGTAACAGTATTGTTACTGATTAAGATCCTCTAAAAATGCCGTTAATACTGTCGCCACAATCATGTCGGCTGTAGTACCCGGATTTATATCATAAAGCTTAAGCTCCTGATCCAGACAAAAAAGCAACGGCTTTATTTGCTCAGGATTATCAGTTTTAGACAGCTCCTCACTGAGCTGGGCCATTTTGGCAGCTATCATCTCAGAGTACTGATCTCCGTATTTCCTTTCGATATGACTATCGGGAAATTGACTCAGCATGTCAGCATACACCGCCACCGCAGCCCAATTCCTGTCACCCCATCGATCAAGTCCAATATTATACCTTAAAAGTAGGAAATTAAAAATATCTTGATAATCAGTTGTGTATTGGAGCGCAATACGATCTTTTGCGCTGGCTATTTTCATCGCCTCAGTTAATGTAACTGAGGCTTTTTCATTGACATCCTGTTGATCGGAACTGCCCAAACCACCCGGTGACGCTAGTGTTATGGCCTTAAAAACCCAGTCAGCATCTTCTATCGTTGTGCCTGTAATAACCTTACTTACCGCTTGTCTTAGAGTTAGCCCGGAAGGTTTGCCGCTGATTGCCTGAATCAGTGGCGCACAAAGCAAAATAATACCCAGATTGGTATTGCATCCTACCGCCTCCCGCGTTGCCTTGACGGCATAATAGATTTTCTCGCCCAATGAATAATCGGGATTGCAAAGAGGCTCCGCGCTGACCTTGGCGCTGGTTCTAAAATCGGCTACGGTCATATCATGACCATCCGCATAAACACTGACATTGCCGGGCTTAAATGCCTGCACGTCAACCTCGCAGGCTTGCCGGTAAAGTTCGCTGAGTTGTTCGGAGGAAATTATCATGCGGCTTAATAATTCAGTTTTTTGTTGATCTTACGGGTGATCAAATCATCTGCCATCAGCTCGGCAATATTGACACCGCAAACGCTTTCCAGTCCTTTCCAGGCCGGTATGCTGTTAACTTCAATGACCGTACAACGTCCGTCCCTATCCCGAATAATATCGACTCCGGCATAATCCATCGCTAACGCAGTCACCGCTTTAACGGCCAAATCCACCATTTCGGGTTCCAAATCAATCAGCTCGCAGGTCGCGCCACGGGCAACGTTATTGAGCCAGAATTTTCCGCGTCTGCGCATTGCGGCAACCGCACGACCGTTAATCACAAATACGCGATGATCGGAAAAACCGACTCCTTCGCAATGAACGAAACGTTGCAGATAATAAACGCCATGACTACCGGTCAGCCAGAACAAGTCGGTCGTTTTTTCAATCCGGCGTATGCCTTCGCCCTGCGAGCCAAACAAGGGCTTGCTGATCAGCAAGTTACCCTGTTTTAATTCGGTTTCCGCAATTCTTAACGCTTCCTCCCGGTCACGCAACACCCAAGTCATCGGCGTGGGCAATCCGGCATTGTGCAGTAAAAAACTGGTCATGGCCTTATCGACACTGCGCTCTACCGCATGCCCGTCATTGTAGACAGGAATCGCCATCGCTTTTAGCGCATGCAGGATATCCAGATACAACACCACTTCTTCAAGCGAACCGCCGGGTACGCCGCGCACAAAAGCCGCATCGGGAAGTTCGTGTTCAAAACCTGGAATAAAGATCGGCAGCCTACCGGGTTCGATTGCAAACCGGCATTCTGTCAGCGAAACGTAATCGCAGGTATAGCCGCGACTGGCAAAGGCCAAGCTTAATTGTTTGCCATGCCAGCCGGGATCATCGGTAAAAATCGCTATTCGACCCACGCCTACGCTCTACGCCCCAAACGACTGATCCAACAAAGCATTATCCAGCTTGCCTGCGCGGAAACTTTTGCCGGACTCAACCGCAGTCACAATAACGCTGGCCGGACTGAACAACATTGCATCAATCTTAAAAAAGTCGTATTCATACTGCTTGAAGATATCCGCAAACGGTTTGCCGTAATCTTTAGAGGTTGAACTGGGCAGTTCATTAGCCAGTTTTTCAGCCTCTTCGTCGCTGCCTTTTACAAAGATATGCACCTGACCGGCAAACAAAATCGCATCATTGGTGCGCCCCATCGCTTTGACAAAATTCGGATGCGGAGGACAGATAGGCGCGCTGCCGCTACCGTCGATGATATTTTCCAATGGAAAATGCAAGGCATGAGCCTTGTGCATAGCCACTTCAAGCACCCTGGCAACCACTTGCACGCCACCGGCCAAACTGCTGGTCGGAGTGACGATGATGGTCAGTTTGGATGGATCAACCTTACAGGCGGCGGCGACTTTTTCAACGATTTCAACCGGCGGCACTGCATCATTTTCAATCACTAAGACAGTGGAATCATTGCTGTCCTGATAACCCAATTCCTTGTACAACTCTTCAACCGGTTCCTGCTTACCGTCTTTCAACTTGGTTGCCATTGCCCGTGCAGGCCCTGAACCTAACGCGTAATATTTCTCATGAGACAAGCTCCAGCCTGCATATTGGCTACCCAAACAGCCCAGAACCGGGTTCCCTGTGTGTACGTTTACAGACAATGGCCAGTTATCGGTATAAGTGCTGTGATTGATGGTTACAGTCCCCATGCCGCCGAGACAAATTTCAGCAATAATACGCCCCGCCTCGATTCCGCCCGGTACTTTAATACCCGCGTCAATGATGGTGCAGCCATTGGCTAACTTTTCCACGCCTAAACGCAATTTGTCCGCATTATCGAGCAAATGCTGCACCAAGGGCTGGGTCAATTTATTAACGCTGGCTGTATATTCCATGAGGGTCAAAACCTTTCTAGTTTATTAATGATAAGTTGTTGTTTAGTCAGCAGCTGATCTGCAACCGACCGTGAGTTTTTTTGGTGGGCAATAATACTGCAAATCGGCCGCCCTGTGGGAATAAATGAACCGAACGCCGGCAAATCCATACACCATCCGGGCCATTCGAATCGCTCTGGAATGGTTAAATCACGTTCGGCATAAACGATTTGATAGCCGCTCTCACTCTGTGGGGGCTACTTCTGTCGCCCTGTCACCAGAAGCTGGGCGACTGAAGTCGCCCCCACAGATACAGATTGCGCCTTACCGCGTTGGGCAAGTAAAGTTCCTTCCACACAGGATCGAATATGCCGGACAAGCAAATCCTCATCATATAACTGCATACTGGCTGAGGGCCGTGGATTGATTTCGAGAACATAACTGCAATCATCCGCATGAATAAAATCCAGCGAATTTAAGCCTTTTAGCGCAAACACCGGAACCATTTGTTTTAGCCAGTTTGTTATCACTGCTTTGTGCGCATCCGACAGATCAGCGCTATTGCTCACGCCTGAAAAAACAAATTCCTGCGTCTCGCTTAAACTCACAGACCACTGACTGTTAAAACCGATGACCTGCACCTGTTTTCCGTCAGCCAAAAACAGCACCGAATGTGGCGTACCGGCTTGAAATTTTTGCCAGTAAACAGACGCCATTACAGCGTCATCGGCTTGATAACGTTTTATTCCAATACCGCCCTGCCCTTGCATAGGCTTAAGAAGCCACTCATCGACGTATTCTGGCGCGCTGAAAACAACCTCGGGATACGAAATGTTTAACTCATCCAAAGTCGAAAAAAACGCCGGTTTATCCAGTTGTCTTGCAAAGGTGTCAGGATGATTGCCCAGCATAATCAACCGACTACTCAGGTAATACAGGCTTTCCGAATAACATTCAAAGCCGCTGCCGTAAATGACACGGGTTACTGCATAGCGTTCGACAAAATAATCTACGGCAGGAGCCAAGTCTTGTTCTGCTAATGACTTTACCTGACGAAAATCTTCCGCGTAGCCTTGCGTGTCCAGATCGGCAAACAGATCAATAACCAGCGGCCTTAAGCCCGCGTTTTTTGCGGCCTGTGCCAGCATACGTCCTGAGCCGGCGACTATCAACATCGTTTCCACGCTATCGCCCTATATTACATGCCGTTCCTGATTCGGAATGATGGGTTTTGCTGTCGCTCTCGGCAACTGCTCCCTGCGTTGCTCTCGATCGCAGTTCCAAACGCGATTCTACCTCCTGCATAACCCACATGGACGTGTGGAATGCAAATATTGCAGGAGCAAATATCTGTCCATGCAGTCGTACCCATCCTACACACCAAAAATATCGCCCCCACTGTTCCGAGCACTGGCAACAACAAAACTCAACTTATCAAAATGCGCAAACGCCTGTCTGGCCTGATTAGTAATTGATTCCGCCAACTGGGCTCCGTCAATAGCGCAAAACCCGGTCGGCCCCCATGAGGTCTGACCGATAGCCACCGCGCCTTGCCGTTCCAACCATTGCATGGCTGACGCAACTTCAGGGCTGGTGAAAACACCGCCCTGAGCCGAGGAGAAATGTTCACCGACCGAGCGTTGCAGCTGGCTAATCACATCGCCGAATTTACTAATGTCGTTTTCAGCTACGGAGGGCAGACCTTGCATCAGCAATAAATAGCATAAACGCTCGGCTTCCGATCTAGGAAAAGGCGGCAGTTCGTTAAAGGCCTGAACTTCCTGCTGCCCATGCAGACCTTGTCCTCGCTGATCGAACACCAGAATAAACCGCCACTCGTCCGGCACATCCATGTGCACCAGTACCGGTGGCGTGATGGTTTTTTCGCCGCGACCGCCATCGACAACAAGCCCGCCTTGTTCAAAAACGCCGATGCCGATGCCGGAACGCAAGCCCCGGTCGGTCACGGCGGCGATTTCACGTACGCTAAGCCCCAAGCCGTAAAATTCATTAAGCGCCGCGCCGATTGCCAGGGACATTTGCGTGCCTGAACCCAAGCCTACATGCTCAGGAATCGCAGTTTCAATGGTTATATTGAGTTTGTCGGATACGTGCAGCGCTTCGCACAACATGGACACACACTTTTCTGCCCGCTGTGCGGCGGGACCGCTGATGGTGAGTTGTTCGGCGCCGGTTACTGACAGACTGGTGCTGATTTCATTAAGCGCAACGCCGATGCTGCCGAAATGCCGGCCTAATGATCCGCTTAAATCGATGAAGCCCATGTGCAATCTGGCAGGGGCAATGACTGATATTTTAGAATGATGATCTATCAAGGCTTATGCTGTGCTGTGCTGCAAAAAATAGCTGGAAGTATACATGATCGACCTAACGGCTGCGAACTAAGCGCGAATGACATTCGTCAATTGTTCCAAATCGCTGATCATCAAATCGCATAGTTCAACTGTCAGCGGATCGACTTGCGCTATCGATGGTATAAACACCGAAACAGCCCCTGCTCTGGATGCCGCCACGATACCGGCATGAGAATCTTCAATCACCAGGCACCGGCTGATGTCTACTTGCAACAACTCGGCGGCTTTTAAAAAAATGTCCGGTTCCGGCTTGCCGTGCTGGACGTGATCGCGGGTGACGACGATTGAAAAAACCTCTTCGACTCCTGCCAGTTCAAGACATTCCAGCGCATTTGCCGCCGGGCTGTTAGTCGCCAAACAATAGGGTATTTTTTGCCGGATCAGCAATTCCAGCAATCCGATAAAGCCGTGTTTGATTTTTACACCGTGAATATCAACGTGTTCACGCCAAAAATCGCCGCTTAACCGATTAAACGTTTTCAGATTAAACTCAGCCCCGCAATATTCAATCAGTTTCAGCTCTACATCCTTATAATGACGCCCTGATAGCGACAGACAAAAATCATCTGAAAAGTCATAGCCCATAGCGCTTGCAGCCTGTTGCCAAGCGATAATGTACGTACTCTCGGTATCCAAAACCAAGCCGTCCATATCGAAAATAACCGCCGAAAAATCAGCTCGTAGGATGGGTAGAGGCGATAGCCGAAACCCATCATTATCAAATGCCAATGCGATGGGCTTCGCTATCGCTCTACCCATCCTACCGCATGAAATAACCTTGATATATTCCCCGTGCGCTTCACGGCTGGAACCAACTACGATGCGTTTAACACCTCGTTCCGATTGTTCCAGCACGCCCGACACTTCGACCATTTCACCCTTAATAGCCTGCCCCGTATAAGTCGCCGTAAAGCTGACAATAGCATTGATCTGCTGATGATCTATTTTAAATTCAGCCGGATAATCGAACCCGTGAGCATCATCAATCACCCTGCACCGCAAAGTAATCGCCCCGCATTTTTGATACACAACAGCCTCAGAACTTGCGCGATGATCGATAAAATTCAAATCGAATTTCCGGCCGTTAATCACGGCCTTGTTGCATTTACGCCGTTCATGCCAGACATAGTCATCAAAACTCAAATCGCATGAACGGCGCTCGTAAGATTGCTGCCAATCCTGATCATTCAAGGCCTGTAAATGTCCCTGTTCGATAAGCTTGCGGGTAATTGCCCTGCATTGGTGAAAAGCATCCCTGCCGTAGCAAACCAAATCAATATCCGAATCTTGATTTTGCACGCCAACCAATATTGAGCCCGTGACGCCGGTTTGCGCCAAATCCAGCCCGTGTTGCCCAAACAATTCACACAACCGGAACAAATCCCGCTCGACAGCATCATGCCGGGTTGCCTGCATGAGCTGTTGCAATCGGTGTTTGGGCTGATGATGTTTGACGATCCGGTCTACGGCAACCGCATGCAAATGCGCATCTAAAACCGGGGAATAATGCAGATAATCGGGATGCTGTTGTTGCAGGAGATTATTGGCTTGCTCAGTCGCGACTTTTTTCCAGCCGGAAGGCGTAAGCACATAGCGCAAAAAACACAGCGCTTTGCCGCCTTCCAGACCCTGCTCTACCACAGCAAAAATAAGCCCTTCAGCGGTTTCAATAAAATCCTTGGCAAAAAACATGTTAACTACTTCAGCCACAGATCAACACAGATTAAACAGATTGCTTTGTAAGACGAAAGGTGAAATATGCAAATATCGATTTTTTAACCTTTAATCTTTTATCAGCGTGCATCTGTGTCAATCTGTGGCTAAATAGTTACAAAACATACTAAAAATGAGTCGCATAAGGCGCGGAAGTTCCGCGCCGTCAGGCCTGTCAGGCATATTCGCGCTGTTCCATTGCATCTGGAGCAGTGAAGAACTTTTTAAATTGCGGCATAAAGCTGACAGTAATCGGTATGGAATAAAAACAATACATCGCCGCCGCTTCGCCGGTTGATACGCCGAATACCCACTGGGGCATAAACAGCGTCATAATCGCCATGCCAAAATGATACGAAGCGATGCGCCAGTTATCCTTCCAGACAAAACCGCTGACCGCCAGAGCAAACAATGAACCGTGCGTAACCAGCAAGCCATACGCACTGGCGATATGGTAGCCGATATGGTATTTACCCATAAACAAACACGAGACCATATTACCTATAAAATTTGGTGCAATTTCAAGTAGTTGCCATTCTTTTGGCAGAAAACTGAAAATCAAAAATGACGAACTGAGGATTACCCCGGTGCCGGTCGCCTTTTTCAGCGCGGTTTTGTCGGATGAATAAGTCGCCAACGCCGGCATAATCGCCAGTGCTTGCAAGCTGATATGGTAAGTCGATAGCTCACTCAGAAATTGATTCATGCCATAACCGCACTGATCTGCGGCCGGATAGGCGAAATATTGAATAAACTCCATCAAGGAAAAATGAAAAATGGCGTAAGACCTGGCAACCCGAACCCACAACGGCTCACTTTTATCCAAAAGAGTAACACTCGATGCGGCCAGTCCAGCCAGCCCCAGGCCAAGAGACATATCAGCACTAAAACACATAAATTATTCCGTAAGTTTTTATTATTAGAAAAATCGCGCTAACAAATTACCTTTATATTTTTCGCAGCTGTTTTTATTTTACAACCTTAGCCGCGCCATGACCACCCTAGCTGGTTATAGGGTATAAACAATCTATTAGTCTGTAGAATGATAACCTACCATGCGGTGCTACAGATTGCGCATTACCGCGTTAAGTTGAGCAAATTGTTAATCGTAAATGGTTTGTTGATTAGCTGTATAATTTCAAAAACTTATAGCCACACGGTAATTTCATGAAACTATTGATACGCAATCTCGCCCGCACCACCACAGAAGAAGAGCTTCGGGCCATGTTCGAGGCTCACGGCACAGTGCAGTCCTGCACCCTGGTAATAGACAAAGAGACCGGTAGTTCCAAGGGCTTTGGTTTTGTCGAGATGCCCAAGCAAGGTGAAGCCAAGGTGGCAGTGAATACCCTCAACGGTAAGAATGTGGCAGGCAGCAAAATCCGTGTTAAAAAGGCCGAGTAGGATTGCGGTATTTATTGTTGGCTGGATTTGGCCATAGCCGTCACTAGCTATAGATAAGCGGCAGTTTATATGATGGACTGACACAGGAAGCCCATCGTTCGCGATTGATGAGCTAAGGATTGCACCTTAGCGCATTTTATACGGACTGCTGGCTTTGTAGATGTTCCAATTGATGGGCTATTTCTACTTCATGTCTTATGAGATTATTCCGAATCGATTTGAGTACATGGCGATAATCATCATGACCGACAATCTGCGTTGAATAAGAAGAAGCCTGAAAAAGAATGCCATATCTATTTAATATACACATAGCTTCCTTCAGCAATTCACCAACCTCTACCACATTAAACGGGTATTGATCCGCGAGACTCTTATTTGACACAACATATCCTGCGTTTCTATGCGCAAAGAACTTATGTCGCCACATTACCAAAGTATTGACGAGCGGATTGGATTTCATATCCACAAACTCTATATCTTTCTACAACTGAATCAGATCTGGTTTTTTAAAGCTGGAAGCTAATGAGTCTACGAATGGATTTCCCTTGAGGCGCTCGCGAAAGTTATCTTCATCAAAAAATTTGGCATTCTCTTTGATTATGTTTAGGAGGTTTCGCAGATTTAAGGATTGGGGGTGTGGTTCGTATATTTTGCAAAGACGAAACAGCGTAGTATCCAAGTGTGCTTGAAAGGTAAGCCACCAAAATGTCCACGACTCATTGAATTCAACCGAGTAGTCGGGCCGAGCCGCTTCAAGATCAGAATACAATTTGAAATGAATGCACGCAGTGACCGTTTCGTTTGTAAGTGTCTCCAGCAACCTACTGAACTCTTCCGAATTGGTAATTTTGATCTTCATAGAGCGCTTTGAATTTTTAGCATGATATATGCGGCATTGATTATCTTATGAGAAACCTAACTTCCAAGCGGGACTGGGCGACATGCCCTGTCCGGCTGTCTAATTCCAAAGGCCATGTGCGGATTCTAGCGCAATCGACTAAATCCACCTAACGCAAAGGCTACATCGGCGCGATTAAATGTGCGACCTAAACTCAAGGTAAACAATCACTCAATAGATATTACGAATTGTATTATCGTCTTTTCGGCAGGGATTGCCGGAATCCAGATCACAGGGATGTGAATGACTGTGATCCGCATAATTCCCTGTAACAAAAACTTGTGACCTACTTTGATATTGCCATCCATGGCTTCTCGGCAACTACTCCTGCGTCGCCTAAAGCGCCTACTGTTGGTGCTCTACCTCCTGCATCCATGCAGTCGTGGATCCCGGCAATCCCTGCCGGGATGACGTGCTTTGTAAATACTGTGCACTCATAAGGATAGGTACGGGGAATAATCTTCTAAAAACCGCACTTTAAATCGTACCCCCTCAAACTTGCTAGTTTTTTATCGAGTGAATATACTAACCCCGTATAACTTGCTTTAGGTATTCATGGACTATCGTCCGCAGAATTGAAACGGGAAGTGGGTGAGTTCGCTTACAATTAGCAAACGAAGCCCGCGCTGCCCCCGCAACGGTAAACAAGTAAAAGGTTAGTAAACGCCACTGTGTTCTTTCTGCATGGGAAGGCGCTAACATCGTAGGGGCCACCGGCCGGTCGCCCTACACTTGTAAGCCCGGAGACCGGCCTGAAGCGATAATCGAATTTGTGCGCGGAGGGCGCCCAGATGGATTGCTCTCCTGCGTATCCGTCCTGCACTTTCTCCCCGTACAGATTATTTCCGCTTGTAACGCGATTGCGTTGCCTGCTTTGCTGTCTCTTTACCCAGGAGAAAACACATGTCATCAACACCTGTTTTGCTCGATAACGCTCAAACACAAGCCCGTTCTGAAGTCTTAAAAGACAAAATACTACCCGCTATGCTGGCCGGTTTGCTTGGCTTGGGGCTGCTGTATGCCACCGGTTTCGCCGAAGCGGCACAGCTGCATAACGCTGCTCATGATGGACGACATTCCGCCAGTTTTCCGTGCCATTAATGTTTAATCCGACTACCTTCAGAGAGCTGGTTACTGCGGCTCTCTGGACGGGCTTATTGGCGGGTTTGTTATTAACCGCTGTTCAACAAATTCAAGTCATCCCGACTTTGCTCCAGGCCGAAGTTTACGAGGAAGCTGCCTCCGTTGCCAATGCGGCAAACAGTCACGAGCACCACGACTGGCAGCCTGAAAACGGCTGGGAGCGGACATTTTTTACTGCAGTAGCTAATATCAGCCTGGGCGTTGGTTTTGCCCTATTGATTGGTTCAGTCATGTGTTTACGAAGTCGCCCCAGCAATTGGCGCAAGGGACTATTATGGGGACTGGCAGGCTACCTAACCTTTTTCGTTGCCCCTTCTTTGGGGTTACCACCGGAAGTTCCCGGCACTACAGCTGCCAAACTGTCAGATCGGCAGAGTTGGTGGCTGATAACGGTGCTTGACACCGGTTTCGGTTTATCTCTGCTGGCTTTTGCTAAAACCAGGATCAACAAGTTTTTCGGTATAGTGTTACTCGCAGCACCTCATTTAATCAGTGCGCCGCAGCCGGAAGTTCACAGCAGCGCCGCACCTGACGAATTGGCGCAATCTTTTATAGCCGCCACCGTTTTTGCCAACGCTGTTTTTTGGCTGGCTATTGGCGGTTTGATGGGGCAGTTTTACAAAAAGGACTTATGAGAACCCACAACAAGCATGTATTGATGTGTACAGGCCCGCGCTGCTCTGGTGATAATACAGAAGCGTTTCAACAGCTGGGCCGGAAAATCGATGCCCGCCCTCAGCTCAAAGTAAAGCGCACCCGCTCAAACTGTTTTGCGGTATGCAAAAACGGCCCGATCCTGGTCGTTTATCCTGAAGGCGTCTGGTATTCTTGTACCGACGAGGCCGTGCTGGAGCGCATCGTCAGCGAACATCTGGAACAAGGTATCGAAGTCAGCGAACACGTTTTTCACCGCTTGGGTACCGGCGATGCCTGATATGAACAAGCCTATAGCGCTGCTGACCCATGCGCCCAACGACCTGATGGTGCTGCAAAGCGCACTGGCGCAAATGTCGGAAGGTTTCCCGCAAGTAACCGGCATTAATTTACAGGCATTGGAAAACGATGCGCAAATGGCCGAGCTGTTGGAGCATCAGCTTGCTTCGGCAAATATCATCGTGCTGCGCGTACTGGGGCGTCTCGGTAGCGTGCCCGGCTTTGCCGATCTGCTGCGTCAAGCCAAAAGTCAGGGACGACACTTAATCGCGATCAGCGGTACCGGCGAGCCTGACCCCGAACTGGCGGCGGCATCCACCGTATCACCCGCCGTCCTGCATCAGGTACAGGCCTATTTTCAGGCAGGCGGCAGCGTTAATATGGCGCAACTGCTGCGCTATCTTTCAGATCATTTTTTGCTGACCGGTTTTGGTTTTGAACCCGCAGTCGATTTGCCCGAACACGGCATTTATCATCCCGATTTATCTCAAGATGCCAATATAGACGACTGGCTTGCTCTGCGAGAACCCCATCGGGGCAGCGTGGGCATCGTGTTTTACCGCGCCCACTGGATGAGCGGCAACACGCGCTTTATTGATGCTTTGGTTGACGCACTGGAAAAACGCGACCTGAATGTACTGCCCGTGTTCACCTCGTCATTACGCGCAGGTCACTGCGATGATGCCCTTCCTTCGGCATTGCAATACTTTAGCAGCAACCAAGGCGCGCATATCGACGTACTGATTAACACCACCGCGTTTGCGATGGGCGAAATCACCCCCGGCGGAGCGACACCCGCAGGCTGGTCTGTGTCTGTGCTGGAGCAACTCAATGTGCCCGTGCTGCAAGCCATCACCAGCGGCATGATGCACCATCAGTGGGAGCAATCGGCGCGCGGCCTGAATCCTCTGGATGCGGCAATGAACGTTGTACTGCCGGAATTTGACGGGCGCATCATCACCGTACCGCTGTCGTTCAAGGCGAAAGCCTCCGGCCTATCGAATGAACTGATCGAATACGAACCAGTGCAGGATCGAGTCGCGCGCATTGCTCAAATCGCCACGCGCTTTACAAAGCTTAAACGCCTGGACAATGCCGATAAGCGTATCGCCTTCGTGTTCACCAACTCCAACAGCAAAGCCTCGCAAATCGGTAACGCGGTCGGCCTGGATGCACCTGCATCCTTGATGCGGATTCTGCAAGCCATGCAGGCCGACGGTTATAACATCGGCAAGCTGCCGGAAAGCGGCACGGCGCTGATCCACGAACTGATCGACCGCTGCGCTTACGACAATACTTATCTGACCAGCGAACAGCTAGCCCATGCTGTCGGCCGCGTATCGGCAGCGCAATATGCAACGTGGTTTGACGATCTGCCGGTTGAAATGCAGAAGAAAATGACCGCGCAATGGGGAACAGCGCCGGGCGAAGCCTATGTGCATGACGGCCATATCTCATTAGCAGGCCTGGAACTCGGCAATAATTTCGTCGCATTGCAGCCGCCGCGCGGTTACGGCATGGATCCCGACGCGATATACCACCAGCCCGACTTGCCGCCCACTCACCATTACTATGCGCTGTATCGCTGGTTGCGCGACGAATGGAAGGCCGATGCCATCGTACATGTCGGCAAACACGGCACGCTCGAATGGCTGCCGGGCAAAGGCGTAGGCTTGTCGGAAAACTGTTTTCCCGATGCGCTGTTGGCCGACATGCCGTTGTTTTATCCGTTCATTATCAACGATCCCGGCGAAGGCGCGCAGGCCAAGCGCCGCGCTCATGCCGTCGTCGTCGATCACCTGACGCCGCCGATGACCACCGCCGACACTTACGGCGCATTGGCTCAGCTGACCCAACTGGTCGATGAATATTATCAGGTAGAAGTGCTCGATCCAGCCAAACTGCCGCTGTTGCAGCAGCAAATCTGGGATTTGGTCAAAGAAACCAACTTGGATGCCGACTTGCAAGCCCGACTGTTGCATCATGACCACGACCACGATGACGACCATCACCATCATGCTCATCATCACAACCGTGATGATGAGCATGAACACGGCGAGGAGCACCACCATGCCGATCATCATGACCATCATCACGACGATGATGATCACCACCACAGGCATCATCATGACCACGATGACGATCATCACCATCAAGAAGACGGACTGCCGGAACTGCTGACCAAAATGGCCGGCGCCGATGTCGCGCATTTGATCGAAGATCTGGACGGCTACCTGTGTGAACTGGGCGCGGCGCAAATCCGCGACGGCTTGCATATACTCGGTTTGGCGCCCGAAAACGAGCAACTGATAGACATGCTGGTCTCGTTGACCCGCTTGCCGAATCAGGACATCCCCGGACTGCCTATCGAAATTGCGCGGTTATTCGGCCTGAGCATGGACTCGCTGCTGGAACACCAGGGCCGTCGATTGGAACAAGCAATTCCCGAGCTTGAAAAACTGGCCGGACGGCCTTTACCTACCCATGCCGATGTTTTGGAAACCATCGAAGTGTTATGCAAACGCTTATTTACTGAATTGCAGGCGCACGCTTACTCAGAATCAACCATAGACACAGTCATAAGCAAAACATTTGGAGTGCAGGCGAAGCCTGCAAGCGCAGGCGAAGCCTGCACTCCTGCTGACAGTACTGGCGACTACAACAGCATAAGACGCGTGCTGAATTTTGCCTGCCGCGAATTGGCGCCCAATCTTGCCCGCGCCACCGACGAAATCGATAACTTGCTGAGCGGCCTGTCCGGCGGTTATGTACCGGCCGGCCCCAGCGGATCACCGACACGCGGCATGGCGCACATCCTGCCGACGGGACGCAATTTTTACTCGGTCGATCCGCGCAGCGTACCTTCCCAATCAGCCTGGCGAGTCGGCCAGCAACTTGCCCATGAAGTGCTGTCGCGTTATGTCCGCGAAACAGGCGATTATCCCGAAAGCGTCGCCATCAGCATCTGGGGTACCAGCGCGATGCGCACCCACGGCGACGACGTGGCGCAGATTCTGGCGCTGCTCGGCGTGCGCCCGGTGTGGCAAGCCGAAAACCGCCGGTTGACCGGCGTCGAAGTCATCCCGCTGGACGAATTGAAACGGCCGCGTATTGATGTCACGACCCGCATCAGCGGCTTTTTCCGCGATGCGATTCCGCAACTGATCGATTTGATTGACGATGCGGTCAATGCCGTTATTGCGCTGGACGAACCGCTGTCGAAAAACTTTGTGCGCAAGCACTATCTTGCCGAACTGGGCGAATGGATAGGCCAAGGCCTGACCGAAGATGAAGCCTCGCAACGCGCAGCCTTCCGCATCTTCGGCGCAAAACCCGGCAGTTACGGCGCAGGTATATTACCGCTGATTCAGGAAAAAAACTGGCAGGCCGATGCCGATTTTGCGGAAGCCTACGTCAACTGGGGCGGCTATGCCTATAGCCGCAGTCAGCAGGGGAAGGATCAGCGTGATGCTTTTCGAACACGGTTATCCGGCGTTCAAGTGGCGCTGCACAATCAGGATAACCGCGAACACGATATTTTCGACAGCGATGACTATCTGCAATTTCACGGCGGCATGATCGCCACCATCCGCGCCTTGACCGGATCACAGCCGCGCAAATATTTCGGCGACAGCCACGATCCGTCACGTGCACAAGTACGGGACTTGAAGGAAGAGACCTTGCGGGTGTTCCGTTCGCGCGTCGTCAATCCGAAATGGCTGGACAGCATCCGCCGTCACGGCTACAAAGGCGGCTTGGAGCTGACCGCAACCGTCGATTATTTATTCGGCTACGATGCCACCGCGCAAGTGATGGACGATTGGATGTACGAGCAAGTCGCCGAAACTTACGCGATGGACCCGGAAATGCAACGCTTTCTGGAAGACGCCAATCCGTGGGCGCAAAACGCCATTGCCGAACGCCTGCTGGAAGCCGCCAGTCGCGGCATGTGGGCGGAGCCGCAGCAACAGACGCTGGACGCATTGCAGGCTTTATACCTGCATAGCGAAACCTTGCTGGAGGCGCGCGGCGAGACACCGCGCGGCGCATAATGAGCTTAGAAGAATTTTCTTATCCACGAAAAACACGAAATACACGAAAATATTCTTATCGCCAAGTAGGCCGGAATAAGGCCATCCAAGCGCGTAGCGCGAGGTGGCGTTTCCGGCAGATTCAGATGCTTGCCGGAAACGCCAATTCTCGCTATCGCTCGAATCAGCTTATTCCGGCCTACCTTGTTTTTGGCGGTGAAAACGCAGGCTCGCCAGGAAAATTAAGGTCAATTTTTTTACCGACGACTTCATTGTTTTGTTTTGTGTCTTTCGTGTCTTTCGTGGAAAAATTGCTTTTTTAAAATGAACCAAGCCACCTTCCCTTTTTCGGCCATCGTCGAACAAACTCAGCTCAAGACCGCCTTGCTTTTATGCGCAGTCGATCCGTCGCTGGGCGGCGTACTGATACGCGGCGATAAAGGCACCGCAAAAAGCACGGCGGCGCGGGCGCTAACCGACATCCTGCCGCTGATAGAGCGGGTGACTGGATGTGCATTCAACTGCGCTCCCGACGCGCCCTATCAGCACTGCGAAACCTGCAATCCTGTGGGAGCGGCTTTAGCCTCGCTTGTCGAGACTAAAGTCTCTCCCACCATAAATTCGCACCTACAATCCGTGCCTTTCATCACTTTGCCGCTGGGCGCTACCGAAGACCGTGTTATCGGCACCCTGGATTTGGAGCAGGCGCTTAAAGGCGGCCAACGTGTTTTCAAGCCCGGCTTACTGGCTTCGGCGCACCGGGGCATACTCTATATTGATGAAGTCAATCTGCTGCCCGATCATCTGGTCGATGTGCTGCTGGATGCCGCGGCGATGGGCGTTAATGCAGTGCAGCGCGAAGGCTTGTCGGTCACCCACCCCGCACGCTTCACGCTGATAGGCACGATGAACCTGGAGGAAGGCGATTTGCGCCCGCAATTGCTGGACCGCTTTGGCCTGATGGTTGAAGTGACCGCGCCGCGCGACAAGTCCGTGCGCTCCGAAGTCGTGCGCCGACGCATTGCGTTCGAGGCCAATCCCACGGCTTACGCTGCGGCCTGGATGCAGGAACAACAAGCACTGCGTCAGCAACTCGCCACAGCGCAGCAGTTGTTAGCCGAAGTGACGCTGGATGATGCGCTACTCGATCTGATCAGCCATTTGTGTTGCGAATTCGAAGTAGCCAGTCTTCGCGCCGACATCGTCATGCACAAAGCGGCGCGGGCATTAGCGGTACTCGAAGGCCGGTCGCAGGTAACGCCGGAAGACGTGCGTACTGCGGCGGAACTGGTGCTGCCCCACCGCCGCAGGCGCAAACCTTTCGAGCAACCGGGGCTGGATCGTGAGCAGCTTGATGAGCTGATACAACAAGCACTACAGCCGCCTGATGAAAGCGAATCCGGTGCTGATACTGAACAGGAAAACACTGAAAGCAATGATGAAACGCAAGACCAACAACAGGTATTCACCGCCGCATCTGCCGGTAATGTACGACGCATAGAAGTTGATACGGTTTCCAACCGCTACGCTTCCGGTAAACGCAGCACTGCACAAGATGCGCCGCGCGGCCGTGTCGTACGAGTCGTGCCGGATCAGAATCCAAGCAGTCTCGCGGTTGGCGCAACATTGCGTAGCGCGGCGCTTAGAGACGCAGTCGATTTCCAGGTGACGAAAAACGATTTGCACCAGCAAATCCGCTCCGGCAAAAACGCCAACCTGATTTTGTTTGTAGTCGATGCCTCCGGTTCCATGGCGGCGCAACGACGCATGGAAGCCGTCAAGGGCGCGGTGTTATCGCTGCTTACCGATGCCTACCAGCAGCGTGATGAAGTTGCGGTTATCAGCTTTCGCGGCGAGTCCGCACAGTTATTGCTGTCGCCTACCCGCAGCGTCGATCTTGCCGAACAGAATCTGCGCGAACTGCCTACCGGCGGCCGTACGCCCTTGCCTCATGCGCTGTCTCTGGCACTGGAAACGCTGGAAAAAACCAACATGCCGCCGCTGCTGGTACTGCTTAGCGACGGCAAGGCCAATGTTGCGCTGAACGATGGCAACGACCCTTGGCAGGAGTCGCTAAGGTTTGCACAATTACTTGCCGAGCGCGGCGTACCCGCTCTGGTGCTCGATACCGAAACCGGCTATTTACGCTTAGGGAGAGCCCGTCAACTGGCGCAAGCCATAGGCGCTGAATACCTGACGCTGGAAGAATTATCCGCAGAAAACCTGGCGCTTACGATACGTGGATGTATTAAGTGAACATGAACAGTTCATATTCATTACCTCATTCCCACGCAGCGCGTGGGAATGAGAAAACTATGTGGGGGCGAATTTATTAGCGGTGCCGCTAGACGCGAATAAATTCGCGCCCACGGGCGACCAGCCGGTCGCCCCTACGAACGACTGCATTAATGCAGGAATAATTACAAAGGAACAATTATGATTATCTGCATAGGCGCAGGCCCTGGAGACGTTGCTTATCTGACCCAGCGCGGCGCGGAGCTGATCCGTAATGCCGACGTGGTAGCCGGATTCGATGCCGTCATTAACGTCGTGCAAAGCCTGATTCCGGCTACCGCGCAAGTTGTCACCATGAATTATCGCGACCAGACCGAGCAATTGGCGCAGGTTGCGATTGAACACCATGCAGGCAAGAACTGCGTCGTAGTCTTCATGGGCGACATCCATTTCAGCGGCTTCCAGTACCTGGAACGGGTCGAGCGCGCTTGCGGCCATCCGGTCGAAACCGTGCCGGGCATATCTTCGGCACAGATACTCGCGTCGCGCGCCAAGGCCTGTTTCGACGAAACAACATTTATCACTTTCCACCGTCGTGGCGATCTGACCCCGTTTAAGCAACATCTGGTGCATGTGCTCCAGGATCAGCGCAACGCCATCGTGATTCCCTGCCCTTGGGACGAAGCGCGCTCATTCATGCCGCGCCATATCGCGACCTATCTGTTGGAGCAAGGCATATCGCCCGAACATCCGACCGAGGTTTGGGAGAATTTGACAAGATCGGAAGCGGAATGGCACGGCACACTGGCCGACTGCGCGACGCAGGAATTTAGCGACATGAGCATCATGCTAATCCGCACCCGCAGCCCTATGTCCAGCCAGATAGAACCGGCAATGGAGTCGTTACCGAATGCAGGCTGAAACAAACCAACAATTCGGCATAGTAATCGCAGGTCACGGCAGCCGCGATGCCGACGGCATACGGGAATTTGAGCAGCTGGTTGAACTGGTCAAGGAGCGCGCACCGCAACATCAAGTCAGCCACGGTTACCTGGAATTTGCCGGCCCGACCATCGATCAGGCGATTGCCGTTCACACTACGCAACACGCCAAGCAAATCGTCATGGTGCCCGGCATATTGCTGGCGGCGACCCATGCCAAAAATGACCTACCCAGCGAGCTGCTGACTGTCGCGCGCGAACACACCGACATCGATTTTCATTTCGGCGCGCCGATGGGTTTGCATCCGTTGTTGCTGCAAGTGGTACAGCAACGCATCGTCGAAGCCGAAGCGACATCGTCAAAAACCGTCCGCCGCGCCGACACCTGTCTGGTGCTGGTCGGTCGCGGCACTACCGACCCCGATGCCAATGGCGAAGTCGCCAAGTTCGCACGGATGATTGAAGAAGGCATGGGCTTTGGCGCGTCCTATGTGTGCTATTCAGGCACGGCCAAACCGCTGGTCGCAGACGGCCTGCGCGCCGCCGCCAAATTGGGCTATGCACGGCTGATCGTGGTGCCGTTTTTCCTGTTCGACGGCATTTTGGTCAAGCGTATTTATGAGGCTGCTGATGTGTTGCAGCAACGCGAGTCTGAGCTTGAAGTGCTCAAGGCAGGTTATCTCGGCGTGCACCCGTATGTCGCCGATGTGCTGATCGCCAGAGCTCAAGAAGCCGTCGAAGGACGTGCGGCGATGAATTGCTCGCTGTGCAAATACCGGGTGCAAATCGTCGGCTTTGAAGAGCAAGTAGGCGAGCCACAACGCCCTCATCATTTGCAAGTACGAGGTTTATTTGAGAAAGCCGCTACAGATGAAATCACAACAGAATTTGCCCCTTACGTGCCGCATCCGATAGAAGCCGAAAGTTTCCGCATTATTGCTGCCGGGCGCGACTGGTCGGTTTTTCCCGAAGCGCATTTAACCGTGCTGCAACGCTTGGTGCATACCAGCGGCGATTTTAACGCGGTCGATGACATTTATTTTTCGGCGGGCGCGGTCGAAACCGGCATCCGCGCCCTGCTCCGCTGCAAACTTGTGGTGACCGACGTGACCATGGTGCAAACCGGCCTAAAGCGTGCCCTGCTCGAACAACTCGGCATTGAAACCTGGTGCGGCGTACACGATCACGAAACCGCGCTGATGGCGCAAGCACAGGGCATCACCCGCTCCGCAGCCGGAATACGGCGTGCGTTCGAGAAATTCGGTAACGATATAGTGCTGTCGATAGGTGATGCGCCGACTGCGATCAGGGAAGCTGTGCGCTTGATTCGCGAGCACGGCTGGCGGCCGCAATTGGTGATCGGCTTGCCGGTCGGCTTTGTCGGCACCTGCGAGTCGAAGGCGGAGTTAAAACGCTGCCTGCAAGTGCCGCGCATCACCAACAGCGGCACGCGAGGCGGTTCGCCGTGGGCGGCAACGGTCGTGAACGGGTTAATGATTGATGCGGTGAATCAGCTTTGCAGAGACTGAAAACCAAGAAATTTTATTGTGGGCGCGAATTTATTCGCGTTACCGGCATAAGCGCGAATAAATTCGCTCCCACATAATATGGATCAAAGTGAGCTTAAAGAATTCGATCTCGGCGTACTCGCACCGAACGGTTTACGGCGCGGGCGCACCACGGGCAGCTGTGCCACCGCAGCGGTTAAAGCCGCGCTCTATCTGCTGCTGCACGGTGAGCGCCGCACCCAGGTACAAATCACACTGCCTGACAATGTCCATTACCTGACCGTACCGATACAGAACATTCGCAAGCTGAACGAACAAACGGCACGCGCCGAAGTGCTGAAAGACGGCGGCGATGACCCGGATAACACACACGGGGCCACCATCTTTGCCGAAGTGAGAAGAAACAATAAAGGACAGATACGCTTTTTCGCCGGAGACGGCGTCGGCACCGCGACCCAACCCGGCTTACGCGTACCGGTAGGAGAACCCGCAATTAACCCGACGCCACGTAAGATGATGCGGCAGGCGGTCGCCGAAGTGCTTGGCAATAAGAATCAAGGCTTCGACCTGACCATAGGCTGTGTAAACGGCGAGGCTATTGCAAAAAAGACTTTCAACCCGAGGCTCGGCATAGTCGGCGGTATTTCGATACTCGGCACCTCGGGCATAGTAGAACCCTTATCGCTGGCATCCTGGATTGCCTCGATTGAGGTTTATGTGCGCGTCGCACTTGGCAATAATGCCCAGTGCATCGCATTGCTGCCGGGTAAAATCGGCCGCGTCTATGCCAAAGAGATACTGTGTTTGCCCGAGCAGCGATCCGTGCAGATCGCCAACTTTCTTGGCGATGCATTAGATTTTTTACAGCAGGCATTGGCTGAGGAGCAGCGTCACCTGGATGTGTTATGGCTGCTGGGGCATCCGGGCAAACTTGCCAAAGTGTTGGATGGCGTATGGGACACGCACTCCAGCAAGAGCGATATGGCCATGAGTGTTGTCGCGCGGGTAGCGACAGAACGAGGATTTAACAACTGTCTGGTACAAGAACTGGAACAGGCCAATACAGTGGAAGCGGCAATAGAAAGATTAAAGAACGCCCCCCCCTTTAAAAAAGGGGGGCTGAGGGGGATTTCTGAATCACAGGCGTTGTGGATAGACATCGAACAGCGCATTGCCGCGCTTGTTCATGCCCGTGCGCCTGCCGTGAAAAAGGTTGAAGTGCGGTTATTTAATTTACAGGGCGAGAGCTTGGGGATTAGGTAGGGCGTGCTGTGCGCGCCTTTATTCTCGTTCCCACGCGCTGCGTGGGAATGCCATGCAGGACGCGCTGCGTCTTGTATTTGCATTGTCTACGTTTTCGGACATTACGTGTGCTCGCGGCGCAGCGCGCCTTAACTGCATTCCCACGCAGCGCGTGGGAACGAGATAATAATATTTACTTATGAGAGGAGCAGTATGAGTTTGCTAGGTACATTCTGGGGCATCGGCGTAGGACCGGGGCCTGCTGGTTACATTCCGCTGGCGGCGGTCGAGGCATTGCAACAGGCCGACATCATTTACGCACCGCGTGCGCGCAGCTCGGAAACTTCGGTGGCCTTGCAATGTTTAACGGGCATCGACATCGTTCAGGAACGGATACGGGAAATCGAATTCAACATGGATCCTGACCGCACGGTGCTGAGCGGGCATTATGCACAGCTGGCAGAGACCATCGCCGTTGAACTGCGCGCAGGTCTAAACGTGGCTTATCTGACCATAGGCGACAGCCTCACCTACTCCACTTACGGCTACATATTGGCCGCCTTGCGCGAGTATTTGCCGGATTTGCCGCAACGCACCTTCCCCGGCATCACCAGCTATGCGGCTGCGGCCTCCGCTATGGGCTGGCCGCTGGGTGTAGGCAAGGAGCGTATATTGATTTTGCCCTGCCCCGAAGATGCGGCTGCACTGCGGCAAGACATCGAAAGCCATGACATCGTGGTGCTGATGAAGATCGGCGCGCGCCTGCCCTGGGTGCTGGCTCTGCTCCGTGAAATGGGCATCGCAGAGCACTGCGCTTTTGCCCGCCGCATAGGTTTGGAAGACGAAATGCTGGCCGATGATGTCAGCGATTTGTGCGCTACCGCAGCGATGGGTTATCTCGCCACTTTACTCATACGCAAAACACCCGGAGAGAGAAGACATTCACGTCAGGCTATCCTGCCTGACGCCCTTCGGGTTAATGCAAATCTGCTCCAGGCAGATTTGTCATGAAGGTTTATTTTATTGGCGCAGGCCCAGGCGCTTCCGATCTGATTACATTGCGTGGCGCAAATATTCTCGGCAAGGTCAGCATGGTGCTGTACGCAGGCTCCTTGGTGCCTACCGACATGTTGCAGCACTGCCATACTGATGCCGAATTGATCGACACCGCCAAGCTCGACCTTGAACAGCAGGAAGCCTGCTACCGCCGCGCCCAGGAAAATGATTGCGATGTGGCGCGCTTGCATTCCGGCGACCCTGCCATTTACGGCGCGACAGCCGAGCAAATGCGGCGGCTTGATGCCCTCGGTATCGGCTACGATATTGTACCGGGCGTGTCCTCGTTCACGGCTGCGGCGGCATCCATTAAGGCCGAGCTGACCAAGCCGGAAGTATCACAAACCGTGATCCTGACCCGCGTTTCCGGCCGAGCCTCCGCCGTGCCGGAACTGGAATCGATTGCGCGGCTGGCCGAACACCAAGCGACGATGTGCATCTTCCTGTCCGGGCCGCATTTGAAAAAAATAGTCGCCGACCTACGCCTGCATTACCCTGACGACACGCCGGTGGCGCTGGTCTATCGGGCAAGCTGGCCGGAAGAGCGCTCTTACCAGGGCGCCTTGGGCAACATACTTAAGGAAACCAAGAGTAGCGACTGGAACCTCACCACCATGTTGCTGGTGGGCGCGGCTTTGGGGCGTGATGCACAAACCGAATCCAGTTTGTATTCTAAAGATTTCACGCATATTTTCCGTGTCGTGAAGAAGAAAAAGGCTGAAACGTGAAAGATTGCGGAATCTGGCTGGTGCGACCGGAAAGCGAAGCCTTGGCTTTAGCTTTGCAAAAACGTCTTGGCGGTAAAGTGTATAGCCCGTGGCTCCATACAACAAAGGGCGACCAACCGGTCGCCCCTACAACCCCTACAACCCCTACAACCCCTACAGCCCCTACAGCCCATGCTGCCACAAGCCAGAAAGAGCAGTTTGCCGCCGCTTATCGGCAGCACGCGCAGTGGATCATGATAGCAGCCGGCGGCATCGCGGTGCGCTTTCTCGACGGCTTGGCACAGGACAAACATAGCGACCCGGCCGTCGTGGTGCTGGACGAAGCGGGACGATACGCGGTGTCGCTGTTGGCCGGTCATGAAGGCGGCGCCAACCGTTTGGCTTATCGCGTCGCCAATGCAATTGGTGCGACGCCGGTCATCACTACGGCAACCGAAGCCTTGAAGCCTTTGGTTGTCGGCATCGGTTGCCGTAAAGGCGTAACTGCCGAACAAATCGCCGCCGCTGTTCATCAGGCGCTGGGCGAGCGACAGTTAAACGATGTGCGCGAAATAGCAACCATAGACTTGAAGGAAAATGAACCGGGGTTGCTGGAATTTTGCCGGCAACACGATTTGCCGCTACGCGTATTGGCAAGCGCAACAGTGGCGGCACGGCCCTGGGTAACTCAGCCGTCGGACTGGGTGCAACAGAATGTGGGGTTGCCGGGCGTATGCGAGCCCTGCGCGTTGATTGCCGGTTCGCGCGGCAAATTGATCGTGCCCAAAATGGCTTTAAACGGCGTGGCCGTGGCCGTAGTTGAAGATAATATGTAGGGCGCGCCGTGCGCGCCAAAGTGCGGATTGCTTCCAAGCATCGGAAAAGGCGCGCATGGCACGCCCTACTCTTGATGTTGAATGGTTCAAAGCAAGCTTTGAACTCCGGCATCCTATTTGGAGTCCAAAGCTTGCTTTGGCCGTTATAAGAAAACAAGTATTACAGATTAATAAACATTGGATAAAAGAATGAAAGGTGTATTGAATTTGGTTTCGGTCGGGCCGGGATTTAGCGATTTGATCGTTCCGCGCGCTGAAGCGGCGCTACGAGACAGCGATGTGATCGTGGCTTATGATCTGTATTTGCGCTGGATTGAGCCGTGGATAGTGAATAAGGAAATCCACACGCCGCCGCTGACCCAGGAACGCGAGCGCGCTTTATTGGCGATTGAAAAAGCCCGTAGCGGCGCTAAAGTGGCATTGGTTTCCAGCGGAGACATCGGCATTTATGCGATGGCGGCACTGGCTTTCGATGAAATGCGCGAAGATGACGACTATGAAGTCAACGTGATACCCGGCATTACCTCTGCCAATGCCTGCGCCTCGTTATTAGGCTCGCCGTTGTCGCACGATTTTGCCACGCTGAGCCTGTCCGATCTGCTGTGCCCCTGGGACTGGATAGAGCAGCGTGGACGTCATATCGCCCAGGCCGATCTGGCCTGTGTGTTGTACAACGTGCAAAGCGCCGGTCGCCAGGAAGGCGTGTACCGCATCCTCAATATCATGCTGGAATCAAAATCGCCGAAGACTCTGTGCGGCGTGATACACAATGCCTATCGACCCGGCCAGAAAGTCAGTATTCACCACCTTGAAGACTTGCTGTCTTTGCAGTTTGATATGCTGACCACGATCGTGATCGGCAACCGCTTTACCCAGCGCAAGCGCGGCTTTATTTTTACGCCGCGCGGCTACAATAACTGGGACACACCCGCTGATCAGCCGGCTGTTGATGAACTTCCCAAGCACGCGCTATGGGTTTTTTCCGGCACCAGCGACGGCAATCAGCTTGCTAACGAATTGGCGCAACAAGGCTATCCGGTCGTGGTGTCCGCTGCAACGGAATACGGCGGCGAGGTTGCCGCCCAGCATTGTTCGGGTGTATCGGTCTGGGCAGGCCATCAGGGCGTTGAAGCCCAAAAACAGGCGCTAAGCCAAAATCAGGCGCGGGCAATTGTTGATGCGACACATCCTTATGCCAACCTGATCTCGGAACAATTGATGGGATTGTCGCAAGCCCTGAATATCCCCTATCTGCGCTATGAACGCCCCAGCTCCTTTGAAACAAATAGCGGCATTGAATGTGACTCCACAGAGCAAGCGGCCAAGCAGGCCATTGCCATAGGATCACGCATTTTCCTGACTACAGGCTCAAAGGACTTGGCTACCTTTCTACGACCGCCCGGGATGGTGGCCGCGACTGCTCCCGGCAGTCGTCGGCATTTCCTCCATCCATGGAGGTCAGAAGTGTCGCAATCGGTAGGGAACCGATGCGACCAAGCGCCGGGAGCTACCGAACGCAAATGGTTTGTACGCGTAACGCCTGAGCCTGAATTCATCCAACGAGCAATCGATCTGGGTGTGCCGCGCAGCCATATTTGCGCGATGCAAGGGCCATTCTCAGAAGCTTTCAACACGGCCTTGTGGCGGGATTTAAAAATCGATTGCGTCATCACCAAGGATTCCGGCGATGCAGGCGGCTATCAAGCCAAAGTAGCGGCAACACAGGCGCTGAATATCCCGTTGCTGGTCATCAAACGTCCGAAACTAGAGTATCCGTTCGCCACCTCAACTTTCGATGCCGTATTGCGGCAGTTACAAGCGTGGCATGCAAACCCATAAACGAGTGAGCAGATGATTAAAAGCATTTTATTCGCCACGAACGACTGCATGGATGCAGGAGGTAGAGCAACGCAGGGAGCAGTTGCCGGGACACGAAGAACACGAAGTTTTATCGCTTCGTGTTCTTCGTGTCTTCGTGGTCATAGCTTTTATCTATTCATTACTGACTTACCTGTTTTAAATGAGAAGTTACCATGAAATATCAACACCTAATTCCGGTTACTATCGTTACCGGCTTTCTCGGTTCCGGTAAAACCACATTACTGAGCAGCCTGATTAAAAGCCGACAAACCCGCCGCCTTGCATTGCTGATCAATGAGTTCGGCGAAGTTTCCATTGACGGCGCGCTGATTAACGGCAGTGTTGGCGGCGATGAGCATGTGCGGATTCATGATTTCCCTTACGGCCTGATTGCCTACGGCGATGACGAACACTTTGTCCCAACCATGCAGGCTATTGCCAAGCGCCGAGCCAACGTCGACCACGTATTGATAGAAACCTCGGGGCTTGCGTTGCCAACAGCCGTCATGGAGCTATTGCAATCGCCAGAACTGGCTGAAGATTTTATTCTGGATGCCACACTGGCCGTGGTGGATACGCCTTTGCTGCTATCCGATCAGTTTGACCGTGAGCTTAGTCAGGATAGCCCTCATGCGGCCGTTGCGGATTCAGTCGCAACTATGTTTGAGCAACAACTTGAATATGCCGATGTCGTGGTATTGAACAAAATCGACACGCTGGATGAGAATGCCTTGCTGCTCGCGGAACAACGCGTTCGTGACCGTGCGCCGAACGTGCGCTTTCTCGAACTTGCATACGACGCACAGCTGGACATTCGGCTCGCTCTCGGCCTGCGCCTGCACCAGCCGACCTTTACTGTGTGTGCGAATTCATTCGCGTTGGCAAAGACGCGAATGAATTCGCACACACATAGGGCAGCTATGCCCGGTTCCGATACGCCGACATTGGCGAGCCATGTAAGACTGAACGGTCACGCCCATTCCGGTTTGGCAGGCCACTGTCACGGACTGACAACCCACAAACATTTTCATGAACAGGATCCTGGTTGGCTGTCGTTCGTGCTGCGTAGCCCGGAGCCGCAGCACGCAGAAACAATCAAACAGGCATTGATCGAGGTAGCTAAAGCGGAACCGTTGTTGCGCTGCAAAGGCTTCATACTACTTGCTGAGCATTCCGTTCTTGTGCAAGGTGTGCGCACCCGAATTGCGATAAGTTCCGGTACTGCCAAGCAATCTTCAAAGGAATCGGAACTGGTTTTTATCGGTTATCATCTGAACCGTAACACGGTGGCGGCACTGTTATCCAAATTGACCGGAACTGTCTGGAAATGAACCGCAGCTACTTAGCCGCCACTAATTTTACATTTGGAGTGCAGGCTTCGCCTGCAAACGCAAGCAAAGCTTGCACTCCTAATGTTGCCTCTCGTTCCCACGCGCTGCGCCGCGAATCACGACCAACGTCCTGTGTATCCGGGACGCGGCGCGTGGAAACGAAACAATCGACTGGAACTGCCTGGAAATGACCCTTCCAACAACTCACTGCCCTGCCCTGTTCATCACCGCGCCCGGTTCCAATCACGGCAAGACTACAATTACCGCCGCGCTTGCCCGTTATCATGTCGAACAAGGCCGTAAAGTCAGGGTGTTTAAATCCGGCCCTGATTTTCTCGACCCGATGATACTCGAACGCGCCGGCGGTCAGCCGGTGTACCAGCTTGATCTTTGGATGATGGGCAAAGCTGAATGCAGGAGATTGTTATACGAAGCCGCGCTGGAAGCAGATTTGATACTGATTGAAGGCGTCATGGGCTTGTTCGATGGCGAACCTTGCAGCGCAGATCTCGCCGAACTGTTCTCGGTGCCGGTGCTTGCCGTGATTGACGCAACGGGTGCTGCACAAACGGTGGGGGCAATTGCCTACGGACTTGCCAACTATCGGCCTGGACTGACCTTCGCCGGTGTTTTAGCCAATAACATCGCCAGCCCGCGTCATACTGAAATGATCCTGCAAGGCATGCCGCCTGATCTGCGCTACTTTGGCGGGATACCGCGCGATAGCCGGTTTGTATTGCCGGAACGGCATCTGGGTTTGGTCCAGGCTGAAGAAGTGCTTGATCTCGAATCGCGGATGCTGGCCGCCGCAACGGCAATTGCCGCAACCGGGCTGGCAAACTTGCCGGAGGCTGTGGAATTTACAGCGCCCGAACAGAAAACACCGCCTCAACTGTTATCAGGTATCCGCATCGGCGTTGCCCGCGACGCTGCATTTTCATTTATTTACGCCGCCAATCTGGATTTGTTGCAAGAAATGGGCGCGACGCTAACGTTCTTTTCCCCGCTTGCGGATGCCGCACTGCCTGATGTCGACAGCCTTTATCTGCCGGGCGGCTATCCCGAACTGCATTTGCAAACGCTACAGGATAATCGGGCAATGAAGGCAGCATTGCAAACGCATTTTCGCCAAGGCAAACCCATTTACGCCGAATGCGGGGGGCTGTTGTATTTACTGGAAACGATCGTAGATAAAGCCGGTTTGCGCGGTGAAATGGTCGGCCTGTTGCCCGGACACGCTGTCATGCAAACCCGGCTAAAAGGCTTGGGCTATCAATCCGCGCCTATGCCCGGCGGCGTATTGCGCAGTCATACTTTTCACCATTCCCTGATAGAAACGCCGCTTGCACCTATTGCCTTTGGCGAGCGCGTGCATAACACGTCAGAAGGCGAAGCCATTTATCAGCTAAACCGGTTAACTGCCAGTTATCTGCATTGCTATTTTGCTTCAAACCCCATGGCCGCCGCACAATTGTTTTCCTGATTAGCAAGATGTTTCAGCCAGCACCGGCATCCCTGCCAGAATGACGAACTTTTTGGCACTGGCTGAAGCATCTGCTAATCAGGATTATTTTTGCCTTAAACGAATCAGAACTACGCAACTTTCCCAACATTAAAACTCTTCCCAACCATCACTGGCATCAGACTGCGGATCCAGTTTGACTATATGCCCCACTGCGATATGAGCAGTTTCAATTATCTTCGTAAGCGGTTCTGTAGAAAAAGAACTGTCCACATCACCTATATCACCATCCATTTTAAAGTGCGCTACCGTAACCGTCAGGTGTTGCGTCTGTTTTTCCAGCGATTCTGCTGCGGCTGAGGCTTGTTCTACCAAGGCGGCATTTTGCTGGGTTACGTCGTCCATCTGGCAAATAGCCATACTCACTTGCTCAATTCCGGAAGTTTGTTCAACGGAAGCGGCGCTGATCTCGGACATGATTGCAGTAACGCCACGGATAGAGTTAACAATATCTTCCATGGTTTTTCCGGCTTGGGTGACCAGTTTGCTGCCGTCCTCAACCTTCTCAACAGAATTGCCAATCAGATTCTTGATTTCCCCGGCAGCAGAGGCGGCGCGTTGCGCGAGATTGCGCACTTCTCCGGCCACCACGGCAAAGCCTCGCCCCTGTTCTCCGGCACGAGCCGCTTCTACTGCGGCATTAAGCGCGAGTATATTGGTCTGAAAGGCAATGCTGTCTATCACTGTAATGATCTCGACAACCTTGCGCGAGGATTCATTGATCGCTTCCATCATTTTTACAACTTGACCAATGACTGTGACACCTTTGCCTGCGATATTCGATGCGTTAACAGCAAGCTCACTGGCATGTTTGGCGTTATCGCTATTTTGATGCACTGTTAAGGTCAACTTTTGCATGCTGGCGGTGGTCTGATCCAAACTGGTTGCCTGCACTTCGGTGCGGTGCGACAAAGACATGTTGCCGTGTGCGATTTCTTTAGCCGCAGTGTGGATTGATTCAGCGACATCCTTGATTTGACCGATAGTATCCTTGAGGTCATCCACCGTGGAATTGGCGTCCTCTTTAAGTTGGCCGAAAGTACCTGAATAGTGATTGACTATTTTTTCAGTCAGATCGCCATGGGACAACGCATTGAATACGCGTACCGCTTCATTAAGGCCGCTTTCACTGGTTTGCATAAGCTGATTGATTGATTCGCTCAGCTCACGGTAAAAACCTGCCTTGTCTTGCATTACAATACGCTGAGTGAAGTCACCCATAACAGCAGCGACCAAAATAACGGCCACTTCTTTTTCCACCATAACCTCGGCGGTGCGATCCAGCCATTCGGCTATCGAACCCATGCGCTTGCCTTGTGAGTTGACTACCGGGCTTACAGTCGCCACCATGGAGCGCTCACCCAACTCAATGCTGACAGTACTAGGACTGGTTGAACCGGCAAGTAACCGTGCCTGATGTGCGGGTGTCTTGTGAAATCCATCAATATTGGTACCCACCAGATTGGCAATGGAAAAATTCGGCAACAGCTTGCGGATGTCCGCTTCAGCTTTGCCGAGCATGTTGACCACCGCTTTATTGACGTAAATAATGTTGCGGTCGTTATCTGCAATCATCACCCCGGTACTAACGTTATCCAGAGCAATCTTAATGCGCAGGTGTTCATCGGCAATACGTTTAGCCTCTGCGATATCAAAGCCCAGCTTGATCTGCATGGCTTTGAGAGCCGCCATCACCCTGCCAATCTCGTCCATAGCTTTGATTTCAATAGCATTAGTGCAATTGCCCTGGGCAATTTGACCAAAATGGCTAATGGTGGCATTAAGCGGACGCACGATAGAACGCAATAAAGAAAAACTCAACCACAGAGCCAGTAAAATACCCGAAACGATCAAGACACTAGCTATCTCGCGGGTGCTGTAATAACGCGACTGACTTGCATCAAATTCCTGTTTGGCGATACCGACCTGCAATTGTAATAGCTTCTGAATACCCTCACCGACCGGCTCGTAAAGGGGATTAGCCTGGCTCTCGATAATCTTGCGGGCAAGCCCGGCATCATTGCTGCGTAATGCTGAAATAGCCGGTTGCAGGCCTTCCATTACAAAGCGGTTTTTGTCGCCTGCAACCTTATCCGCCAGAATTTTTTCATCCGGACTAAGCGAGTTTTCAATGTACGCATCCCAGATCCGGGTGATGGTTGCGATATTTTGTTCCACTTCGGCAATGTTTTTCTGAACCAACTCGGGATTAGGGTTGAACGCGCCGGCGGTAATCCGCAACTGATTAGTAAGCAGCAGTTTCTGAACCTGGAAAATCTGGTTCGAGGGCAACATGCGGTCGTTATGAACGGTAAGCAAACCATCGCTGGCCTTACTCATACCGAAAAGCCCCATACCGCCGATAATGAGCAGCAGAATCGACATGATAGCGATAACCATCAATAAACGGGCTTTTATACTGATGTTTTCTAATGATGGGAATCGCCCCATCAGCGTTTTTTTGGCAACTTTTCCGCCCTGTATTTTTAAATGCCTTGCCTTGCCTTCGCGAAATTTCTGATAGGTATCGACGGCCTCTGCAACCTGCTTTTGGCTGGGTTTGTTGCGTACCGACATATAGCCGACCAACTTATTATTTTCGTAATAAGGGGTAACATTGGCCAACACCCAGTAAAAATCGCCGTTTTTGCAGCGATTCTTGATCACCCCGGTCCATGGACGACCTGCTTTTATCGACTTCCACAAATCCTCAAAAGCTTCTGCCGGCATGTCTGGGTGGCGTATTATATTGTGCGATGCGCCAACCAGCTCTTCCCTGGTAAACCCGCAAATTTGAATAAAATCCTCATTAGCATAGGTAATCATCCCTTTTAGATCGGTCTTGGTAACAATGGAATCAATCTCTGTAAGAGCACGTTCAACATTGGTGATCGGCATGTTAATTTTCATGGGATGTTTTTTCTTGGGAATGGAACAAATAATTTAAAATTTTTGCGCAGAACTGACTTACTGTAACCCGCTTTGCTATACGTTATAAAGCTTTAGCGCAGGAAAAATCTCAGCAATATGTTCAAAATCTTTATCACTGTGCAGTAAAATTAAATCGTGTTCGATAGCCGTTTGAGCGATTAAACAGTCTATCGTGCTACGAATTGTTATACCTTTACGGCGACAAGCGAAATAAATTTTGTGCCGCTTGTCTATACGTTTCAGGATGATACTTAGGCTGAAAAAATGTTTGCATGCCTAAATAATCGGCAAGGCGTGTAAAGTCTTTTTCGCTTAACCCGCCTTGTATAACCTCTTGATAGATAAGTTCAGTAATACCATAGTGAGCGCCGCAGTCTAATATCCGGTAAAACTCATCAACGCCGGAGGTCTTGCGTTGCCTAAAAAAATCTATCCATACCGAAGTATCGACAAGATAACGGTTCATCGTTCGCCTGTACGCAATTTTTTATAATCATAGTCAGGAGCGATTTCAACTTTGCCGACCAAATCACGCACATCACGCTTTTGAGCTAGTTGATGATTTCTAATAAACTCACTTAAAGCTATTTCTACTAATTGGCTTTGATTTTCAGTCACAGCAAGTTTAGCGGCTTCTTCGAATAATTTATCATCTATATTTAATGTGGCTTGCATGGTTTTATACTCCCGTTTTAGTGGTGGTTTTTATCGTTCCCACGCTTCGTGCGTGGAAACAATGCCAACGATAACCCAACAAAATTAACGATCATCCACTGTAAAGAATGACATAACCTGTTGCAACTGCATGGCTTGGCCGCTCAATTCTTCTGCGGTGGCGGCAAGTTGCTCCGAACCCGATGCATTTTGCTGGGCCGCTTTATCCAGTTGACCGACCGCATCACTGATCTGGCCGATGCCTTGCGCCTGTTCTTCCGAAGATGCGGTAATTTCTTCGACCAAATCCGCCGTTTTCTGAATATTAGGCACCATTTTCTCCAGCAGGATACCCGCGTCTTCGGCAATCTTGACGCTATTTTTGGCCAAGCTGTTGATTTCTTGTGCGGTTACCCGGCTGTTTTCCGCCAGTTTTCTTACCTCGGCAGCCACTACGGTAAAACCTTTGCCGTGTTCACCCGCACGCGCCGCTTCAATTGCAGCATTAAGTGACAACAGATTGGTTTTGTAAGCAATATCTTCAATCAAACCGATTTTATCGGCGATTTCTTTCATCGCCTCTACCGTGCGTTTTACCGCCTGCCCGCCATTAGCGGCTTCTTCCGCTGCGGTCGTCGCCATGCTGTTGGTTACTTTGGCGTTATCAGCATTTTGTTTGACCGATGCACTCAACTCTTCGATGGAAGCGGTGGTTTGCTCAACGCCTGAGGCCTGTTCGGTCGCACTTTGGCTGATAGACTGGGCGGTTGCGCTGATTTGCTGTGATGCGCTGCCTAAGGCATCGGAATTGGTACGAACTTGCTGAACAACGCTGCTGAGCTGATCGCGCATGGTTTGTAGCGCACTGGCCAAGACGCCGATCTCATCTTTCTGGTCAATATCAATCTGTGCCGTAAGATCCCCTTGAGACAAAGACTCGGCAAACTTAACGCCCAATATAATAGGCTTGGTGATCATTGAAGCTAAAAACAGCGCGATGATAACGCCCAGCACTATCGCAAGAATGATGGTGCCGATAATGATTTTGTTGGCTTCACTGACCAGTTGTTCGGCTTCGGTGCGCGCCGCGCCTAACTGGGCGTAACCGGCGCCCTCGGCATCCTGCGCCTGCTTGATGACATTGCCGCCCAAACTCGCCATATCCGCCAAAATAGCCTTCAGTTTATTGTCGTTTTCTATCCAACTTTTGGCTGACTCGGTGTAATTTCGCGTTCCATTACGCGCCTCCGTAATCAATTTGAGTTCATCTTCTTTTACGACAATTTTTTGCAGATCGTCATATAAGACCATTAACTCCGGCAATAAAACTTCCATTTTTTTCCAGGCGACGCGATTCTTGTAATTAACCTCTTCCTTTTCAGCACGCATGATTTGCATTGCTTTAACATAAATATTGGTCGTAATGATATAACGCTGGACATATTGATCAAGTTCCTGGGCGCTCAAGCCTTTTTTCATCGCTTCGCTATAATTATTTACCTGCTTTTTAAGCATGTTATCGGCTGCATTCGCTACGGAATTGCCATTTTCCACCATCTCCGCCACGGATTGCTTGTTTGCCTTCAAGGCCGCAACGCCCGCCCTGTATTTCTCGGCATACTGCGCAGTTCCTTCTCGTGCTGTTTTCGATTGCTCCAATAACTCGGTGTTCTTGTATTGCTTTGCCACTACGTCCACTTTGTCCAGATACCCCATCAGCTCTTTGACATTCTGTTCGGCGCGCTGGTGAACTTCATCTTTCTCCTGCAACAAGTAGTTTTTTTCTTCCATAATGGTTGCCAGCGCCATGCGCTCGACACCGGTTGCGTATTCCACCGCTTTACCGTTGTTATCGGTAATCCCGAACAGCGAATCCGATATTTTTCCGATGTAAAGTTTTGACAGCACGCCAAAGCCGCAGGTAATCAACACCAACAGTAACGCTCCGGTCAATATCTTGGTTTTTATACTTAAGTCTTTTATGTTCATAAAAAATGAGTCCTTGTGTGGGGTATCAGTTTAGTGCAGCGAAGCTAGTTTCTTTGTTTGCATTGCCGCTTTCGTAATCGGCAACTTGTTTGAGCTGAGATAATTCTTTTATCGAAAGCACACGATTGATATTCAACAAAATAATAAACTCGTCGCCCACTCGTCCCATTGCCTGAATAAAATCAGTCCGAATATCAGCGCCAAAATCAGGTGGCGGCATGATGTTCACTTCGGGAATTTCCAGAATTTCATCAACGGCATCGACCAACATCCCCAATAACTGGGCATCATCTTTGTATTCAACCTGCACCAGTACAATACAACTGCGTTTGGTTATTTCGCTACTTTGCCGACCCAGGCGCGCCGACAAATCAATCACCGGCACCACATTGCCGCGCAGATTGATAACGCCGCGTATATATTCCGGCGTCATCGGCACGTCGGTAATCGTGTTAATTTCGATGATTTCTTTGACATCCAGAATGCTGATAGCCAGATTCTCATTGCCTGCCTGAAAAGTAAGGTACTGGCGTAGTTGATCCTGAGCCATTGGCTCGGTTTTGTTGTCATTTTTATGCATTAATTGGTTCATGGTTCATTCCACCTGTCAAAATCGTTCAAAATCGTGCTCATTAAATTCAGGTTTGACTCCTGCTGCCTTGCCGGTCGGCGCAGGCTTAGGCGTTACCGGAAAAGACCCGACCGAAGTAAAATAAGGTGCTGTTTTTTTGTTTGCAAGTATCTGCTTGGTAGACTGAGCCGGTTGAACTTTAGCGGTGCGGCCTTGGTTTGCATCCACTTTAAAGAACGCCATAACCTGTTGCAATTGCATGGCTTGGCCGCTCAGTTCTTCCGCGGTGGCGGCAAGCTGTTCCGAACCCGATGCATTTTGCTGCGCCGCCTTATCCAGTTGACCGACTGCATCGCTGATTTGGCCGATGCCTTGCGCCTGTTCTTCTGAAGACGCGGTAATTTCTTCGACCAGATCGGCGGTTTTCTGAATGTTGGGTACCATTTGCTCCAACAGATTACCCGCATCTTCGGCAATCTTGACGCTGTTTTTAGCCAAACTATTGATCTCTTGCGCGGTTATCCGGCTGTTTTCGGCCAGTTTTCTTACCTCTGCGGCAACCACGGTAAAGCCTTTGCCGTGTTCGCCGGCCAAGGCCGCTTCAATCGCAGCATTGAGCGATAACAAATTGGTTTTATAGGCAATATCTTCAATCAGGCTGATTTTTTCAGCAATTTCCTTCATCGCCTCCACCGTGCGTTTTACCGCTTGTCCGCCATTGGCGGCTTCTGCCGCTGCGGTCGTTGCCATGCCATTGGTTAGCTTGGCGTTATCAGCATTTTGTTTGACCGATGCACTCAACTCCTCAATAGAAGCCGTAGTTTGTTCAACGCCTGAGGCCTGTTCGGTAGCGCTTTGACTGATGGATTGGGCAGTTGAGCTGATTTCCTGTGAGGCGCTGCCTAAAGCGTCGGAATTGGTGCGAACTTGCTGCACGACATCGCTAAGCTGATCGCGCATGCCTGTCATTGCTTGAGCCAAAATCCCGATTTCATCGTTTTGGTCAAGGTCAATGCGCGCGGTCAGGTCGCCTTTCGCTAAAGACTCGGCAAACTGTTGCATCGCAAATAGGGAGCGCGAAATACCACGTACCAGCATAAGACCGATAAACATTGACAGTAACAACCCCACCACCAAAAGAATGATCGAAATAAGACGATTATCTTCATACCGAATTTGAGCGGCGTCATATTCCTGTTTGGCGACATCCAACTGTAACTGCGTCAACGCGTCTATGCCTTCTGAGACGGGTACAAATAATGGGCGCACAGACTCTCTGATAGCTTGCTCTACCGCTTCGGTATTTCCGGCAGCCAGATATTCCATGGTAGGGTTTAACCCTTCAACAACAAATCGCTTACGATCCTTTGAAAACTTGTCGGCCAGTTTCTTTTCTTCCACAGTCAAGGTGGTTGCCATGTACTCATCCCATATCCTGTTAATATCTTGAATATTTTTCCTGACAAGTTCGATGTTTTTCTGATTTTCATCCTTGAACACCAGGGCATTGGTAATGGCAAGACGATTGCCCAGCAATTTTGCTTTGATTTCGCCCAACTGCCCCATCGGAACGGTACGATCCGCATAAACGGTGAGCAAACCTTCATTGGCTTTTTTCATCCCGTTCAGGCCAAGCGCCCCCAATGCGATAGCAAGCAAGGACATAAGGCCCACAACAAAAATCAGGCGGGCTTTGATAGTGAGGTTATTTAGCATAGTAAAATTCCCGTTGATATTCTTGTTTTTAAATCGTTAATATTCATAACGTACCTTTGCTTATTATTGACTTTAAACACTCGATGACAATGCCAAAGTGGGATTTACCCGCTTTTTCGCGTGTTGAATAAGCCCCTGCACATCAAGAATTAACGCGACATCTCCACTACCCAGCACGGTTGCACCGCCAATGCCGTTAAGATTCTCAAACAGCTTGCCGAGGGGTTTTATCACGGTTTGATTTTCGCCGTGTAATTCATCCACAACAAAACCCGCTTTTGCCTCGCCAAAACGTACGACGACGAGACTTTCCCGCTGCGTATGAGTGTGTTTTTTATTCTTATGGAAAAAATCGCCCAAGCGTAAATAGGGTAAAATTTGACCGCGCAAATTGACATAATGCTGAACTTCATCAATTTGCCATGCATCGCTGCTCATTTCGACACATTCTTCGACCATGCTCAGCGGAATGATGTAGCGTTCCTTTTGCGCTTCCACCATAAAGCCATCAATAATCGCCAGCGTCAACGGCAAGTGTATCGTTACCGTGGTGCCTTGCCCCAACTCGCTATCGACGGAGACGCTGCCGCGCAATGCTTCGATATTGCGCTTGACCACATCCATGCCGACGCCCCGGCCGGACAGGTTGCTGGCCTCTTCTTTAGTGCTTAAGCCGGGTTCGAAAATAAGGTTGTAAATCTCGCTCTTGCTGAGCACTTGATCCGGTTTAATCAGCCCTTTAGCTACCGCTTTGGCGACGATTTTCTCAGAATCCAGGCCTTTGCCGTCATCGCTGATCTGGATCACGATGCGTCCCGAGTCATGATAGGCATTCAGCTGTATGGCGCCTTTCTCAGGCTTGCCTGCCCGCATTCGCTCTGCGGGCGTTTCGATGCCATGATCGAGCGAATTGCGCACCAGATGGGTCAGCGGATCATTGATTTTTTCCACTACGGTTTTATCCAATTCGGATTCACCTCCGGTGATTTGCAATTGAATTTGCTTGCCCAATTCCTTGCTGACATCATGCACCACTCTTTGGAAGCGCATAAAGGTCTCGCCAATTTGCACCATACGCAATTGCAATGCAGTGTCGCGTATATCTTCCACCAAACCGCTCATGGTCGAGGCGACATCATCGACATCGGATAAGCCGTGCTTATCGACCATCAACCGCATCGCGGCGCCTGAAATCACCAACTCGCCGACCAGATTAATCAGATAACCCAGCTTGGCGGCATCTACCCGAATATAATTGGATTCCTTGTTGATTTTTTGTTTGACTGCTTCTTGTTTTTTAAGCGCCTGTTCTATGACAGGTTGCTGCAAAATATTTTTATCTACCAGCATTTCACCGAGAGGTTTCGTCTCGGTATTATCGTCGTCATGCTGTTCGTGGAGCATGTGCGCGACTTCTTTTTCAGTCAAGGCGCCGATCTCAACAAGCATTTCGCCTAAGCGTTTAACCTGATCTTCCGGCAAATCCGCCAGCAACTGTAGGTAATGTTCCTGTCTGGAATTGGGCGGCAAAATATAAATATCGCAATCATCTTCGGCAAACTCAAAAACGTCTTCTATGGTTTTCTTATCCGCACTGCTGTTAAAGGCTATTTTAAAATTAAGATAACAGTCTTCGGGATCCATATCCTCTATACGAGGAAGCGTCGGCATGGTAATAATCACTTCAATGATTTTGCCCAGCGTTTGCAAATAGCGAATAAACGATAACGGATCCATGCCGTTGCGTAGCGCGTTTTGTTTGAAAACCAGGCTGATAACCCAGTTGTCGCTGCTATCCGTGGTATTGTCGTCAACTTCAAAATGATCGGCTTTTTCCTGTTGCGTCGAGGGCATTCCGCCGGCAGCAGTCGATTGACCTGTTAATTGGGCAATCAGCGCCTGACTTTGTTGTTGCAGCGACTCCGGCAGCGATTCGTCTTCGTTGAAAAGAAAATGTTGAATGATCTGTGCCGTGTGGTCTTTACAGGCTAACAAAACAGAGATAAGTTCGGCGTCAATCGCTCGCTCGCCATTTCTGACCCGATCTAATACAGTTTCGGCTTCATGGGTGAAGGCGACCACATCGTCAAAACCGAACAATCCTGAAGAGCCTTTGATGGTATGCATGGCGCGAAAAATACTGTTGATGCAATCGACGTCATCAGGCGTCCCTTCCAAACCTAACAAGGCTTCTTCCATGGCCGCCAGTAATTCGTCAACTTCCTGGGCAAAGGTTTCCAAGGCGGGATTTATATCGCTCATGATTTTTTCCAATTAGCGGGGAAAACAATGGGGTCGCCAAAATAGGTACCGAGTTTAAGCAGCTCAAAAACCTCAATCACCGCTTCGCTATGCCTAAGCAAGCGCAGGGTAAATCCGCGTTTTTGCGCTTCAGCCTTTAACAACAGCAATAACTGCAAGCCTGCGCTGTCTATTTCGGTAACAGCCGACAAATCAAGTTGCAACTCCTGTGTACCGGCATGGCAATAGCCTAACAGGGTTTCTTTTAGCGACTGTGCGTTGTAGATAGTCATGTCATCCATAATAGGCATACACAGTATCCCGTCGTTTTTCTTGGCTTTTGCGGTCATGACATCTCTCAAATAAGGGATAAGGTTAAGGCAGCACTAATTTGGCAACGGCCGCGAGTAAGATAGGTGGCTGAAAGGGTTTGGTTACCCAGGCTTTAGCACCGGCTTCTTTAGCCGCGCGTTTTTTATCATCTTCCATTTCAGTTGTCAGCATAATGATGGGAGTAAATTTGTAATTGTCGAGCTGTTTAACCGCTTTAACAAAGGCAATGCCGTCCATAACCGGCATATTAATGTCACTGACGATCAAATGAATTTTAACGCCGGTCAGCTTGCTTAACGCGTCTTTGCCGTCACAGGCTTCGATTACTTCATAACCTGCGCCTTTTAAGGCAATGCCGACCACCTGTCGCATAGAAGCGGAGTCGTCCACGATCAAAATTGTTTTCGCCATAAGTAAAAGCCTACCTTTGTATTAAAAAAAGCGATTAAAAAAAAGTTAACTCGTCCGAGCTGTCCGGCACATGATCAGGCCGCGAGCTAACCGACTTGTAGTTTTCTTCTATATGCTCTACGGCTTCATCGACCCGGAGCATATTGCCGTCGCGATTACTGCCTTGCTGTTGTATCTTTTCAATGGTTTTTTGCAGATTCAGCAAGTTATTTTCAACTTGCATTAATATCTGACTGACGCGATCCTGAAACTGCAAGGCTACCAATACATTATTGATCTCGCCGCGGATTTGCTCTGCATTGTTTCTAAGCGCGCAGGCGTCGTCGCGATAATGGGTTAAGGCCAGACTCAAGTGGGATAAAGTTTGATCGATATTGGCTTCGGCCTGAAATAGGGTTGAGTCATCAACCTGCGCAGAATTTTCCGATATTTTTAACGCGGCATTTATCGCTGCAATAATATCGTTAACCTTGTTGCCCAATTGCTGATCGATTTGTGAAGAATCATCCGCCAATTTACGCGCGTCACTCGCAACAACCGCAAAGCCTCGGCCCTGCTCACCGGCTAAAGAGGCTTCATTAGCTGCGCTAAGCGCCAGCCGGTTAATTCGTCCAGTCAGGTTACGCATCTCTGTTGCCATGGCATTCAGTCCGCTCATGTGGCCGGATAATTTTTGCAGTTCGTCCAAAACATCATGGTCTGCTTTATGGACCTGTTTGAGCACTTCCAGAACAGGTTGCAGCAAATCACGACTGCTGGTGATTACACTGTCCAAGTGATAATGCTGTCCACCCAAAGTGTTATCGGCACTGTCAACAATCTGCTGAAGTTCGCCAACCATGTCGGCAAAACGACTTGTTAACGAGATAACCTCCTGCTCGGTATGTTCGCGCGAAACCATTACGTGTTGGGAAAGTATGGGGCTGATGGTCAGCAACAGCCGCTCCAACTCGGCGGTATAAGTCGAAACCGCATCTATCTTGCTGTTTTCATCCTGCACCCAACGGAAATTGGTTTGCGTCAATTCGTTAATATGGCGACGCCACAAAAACAAACCGCTCGCCATTCCGAAAAACGCCAGCAGCAGGCTGACAAACACGACAGATAAAGTAGCCCCATCTTGCCAACTAACGATCATCCCACCCAAAATAGCCGGCAATGCAGGTAGTGAACCATACAAAAACTTACTGTCGCTGTTATTTTGGTCGTGCTGCATTAAAACCCTTATTACTTTTGTGAATAATGCAGTTTAATATGTATTTACACTTAGTGCTATCTTGATCTTATTACGACTTTATTACAGAGCAAGAAACCTGTTAGCAGTCTTGAACCCATCGGCACCGAAGAGTTTTCCCATTTCAGACGTGTAATGATCGTGTAAAGAATGCAGTCTAGTATGTAGTGCTATTCTGGTTTTATTACAAAGCAGGGAGTTTGTTATCAGTCTTGAACCCATCAGCGCCGAAGAGTTTTCCCATTTCAGGCGTGTCATTTACGATCATGCAGGCATCGCCCTCGCACCGGAAAAAAAAATCATGGTGGCCAGCCGGTTGGCCAAACGCTTGCTGCATTATGGTTTGCAAACTTACGGGCAATACTACCAATTGCTGAATACAGGACAACACCCTCACGAATTTCAATTGATGGTTAATATCTTGACTACCAATGAAACTTATTTTTTTCGTGAACCCAAGCATTTTAGTTTCCTTCAGGAACAGATTATTAAACCCTGGCGGGGCGATAATTTCCGTCTGTGGAGCGCTGCAAGCTCCACCGGCGAAGAAAGTTACTCGATCGGCATGACCTTGGCCGAAGGGCTGGGCATGAGAAAATGGGAGATTTTCGGCTCCGATGTCAATACCGAGGTACTGGAAACCGCACGAAAAGGCGTTTATTTGATGGACAGGCTGGATAACATGGACAAGCGTTATCTGGATAAATATTGCCTGAAAGGCGTACGTTCTCAGGATGGCTATTTTCGCGTCGATGAAAAAATAAGAAACCGAGTAAGTTTTGATCAAATCAATCTTAAAACCCCGCTACCCAAAAGCCTTGGACAATTCGATGTTATTTTTTTGCGCAATGTGTTGATCTACTTTGACACGGAAACCAAACAGGATATAGTTCAGCGCGTAGTTTCGGCGTTAAAACCGGGCGGTTATTTTTTTATCAGTCATTCTGAAACCTTGCACAGCATTAAAACTGAGTTGTCGATGGTCACGCCTTCCATTTATCAAAAACCATGCAAATAGGACAGTACCAAGGCCTGCCGCGCGTCATCATTGATCCCGGCGAAAGTTATGTCACCAAAAAAGACGAAATAATTTCCACCCTGCTGGGTTCCTGCGTAGCGGCGTGTTTGTATGATCCGGTTAATCGCGTGATCGGCATGAATCATTTTTTACTGGCTCAGCAGCATTCAGCCCACAATGCAGCGTTGTTAGGCTCGGAAGGCGGACGCTACGGCATCCATGCGATGGAGTTACTGATCAATCAATTGCTAAAACAGGGCGCGCAACGCATTCATTTAAAAGCCAAAGCCTTTGGCGGTGGCGATGTGCTAAAGCTGGGCAATAAATTACGCGGCGGACAATCCATAGGTGCGGTCAACTGCGAGTTTATTAAAACCTTTTTGAAAACCGAACACATTCCATTGGTGGCCTCCGCTTTGGGCGGCAACATCGGTCGCAACATTTTTTTCCTGGCGAGCGACTTTTCCGTCTATGTTAAAGGCATTGAACATGCTGAGGAACAAGCCGTTATTAAACAGGAACAACGTTTCCTGAAAAGCAATACCGCTCTACACATCCCACAGCCATTGGATCAGGCTGATTTTTGGTAACGGCATTATTAAATATAATGGAACGCAGATAACGCAGATGAATAAGATATCAGCAGATAATTATAAATATTCGGAAATTACTGAAAAAATCATTAACGCATTCTACAAAGGATACAATACCTTAGGGTTTGGTTTCTTAGTTAAAGTTTATGAGAATGCATTATTCATTGATCTTGTCACGATGGGTTTGCTCGTTGAAAAACAAAAACAGATAAAAGTTTATTACGAAGGCAAAGAAGTGGGAGAGTATTTTGCAGATTTAGCTGTTGAAAGATGTGTAATTGTTGAATTAAAAACAGCTGAAACCTTATGTAAAGAACACGAACTTCAATTAATCAATTACCTGAAAGCAACGGAAATGGAAGTAGGTTTGCTCTTAAATTTCGGAAAGAAGCCAGAGTTTAAACGTAAAGTTTTTTCAAACAAGAAAAATCTTATTCAATCATAATTATCAGCGTCATCAGCGTTCTATTTTTTGACTGCTGAATAGTAACAAATTACATATCAAATGATTAAAGTATTGATAGTCGATGATTCCGCCGTGGTGCGACAGGTATTGACCGGTTTATTGGATGGCGTATCAGGCATAAAAGTAATCGGCGCAGCGCCCGACCCCATTTTTGCGATGAAGCGCATGGAAACCGAATGGCCTGATGTCATTGTGCTGGACATTGAAATGCCGCGCATGGACGGGGTGACTTTCCTTAAAAAACTGATGAGTGAGCATCCTACTCCCGTGGTTATTTGTTCCACCTTGACGGAAAAAGGCGCGGAAGTGACCATGCAGGCGATGAGTGCCGGTGCGGTCGACATCATCACCAAGCCGAAGGTAAACTTGCGCAACTTCCTGCAAGAATCCAAAGCCACCATTATCGACGTTATCAAGGCCGCCGCTCAATCCCGGCCCCGGATAATCAGATCAAGCACTGCCGCGCCCGGTCCTGTCGATGCAAGCACAAACAGCCTGTTCGGCGCCAGTCCCCCTAAGCCGATGGTGCAAACGACCGATCGGGTGATCGTCATCGGCACCTCAACCGGAGGCACGCAGGCGTTGGAATACCTGTTCACCCAGTTGCCGCGCACGGCCCCGCCGATTGTGGTGGTACAACACATGCCGGAACATTTTACCGCGGCTTTTGCCAAAAGGCTGGACGGCATTTGCCAAGTGACGGTAAAAGAAGCCGCGCAAAATGACCGGGTCTTGCCCGGTGTGGTTTTAATCGCTCCCGGAGGCAAGCACATGTTGCTGCAACGTAGCGGCGCGCAGTATCAGGTTGATGTCAAAGACGGTCCGCTGGTAAGCAGGCACCGCCCCTCGGTAGACGTATTATTTCGCTCCAGCGCCCAATCTGCGGGGGCTAATGCGGTAGGCATTATCCTGACCGGCATGGGCGATGACGGCGCCCACGGCATGAAGGAGATGCACGATGTCGGGGCTCTGACCATAGCTCAAGATGAAGCCAGTTGCGTGGTCTACGGCATGCCCAAAGAAGCCGTCAAGCTGGGCGGCGTCGATGGAATTCTGCCGCTGTCGGCCATTCCGCAACTGATTATGCAAGCGCCTACTCGGGCGCTATTTAAAAAAGCCTAACAATTCAGCATATAGAAAAATAGAACTCGGCGCACCGCTTCGCTGCTCCTGCATCCATGCAGCAACAGATGACACGGATTTAAAAAGCACATAACCAACTTGGCTTCGGCTTTTAAAAATCCGTTTACACCCGTCTAATCCGTGTTCTATTAATCATAAAATAACCTTCTCAAGCCGCATCAAACTGATCATTTACTTCATCATGTTTAAGATGATGCTTTTCATCAACGGCCTTGATGCCCAGATTACAAAAGAACCCTACCAGCAGTAATCCGGCCATGATCTGCATGGTCATGTTATAGGCATCGGCTTTGGGCACGCCCTGCGCGATCTGGCTTTCCCTGAGATAATTAACCAGCACCGGCCCCGCAACCCCCGCCGTGGCCCAGGCGGTCAGCAACCGGCCATGAATCGCGCCGACGTATTTGGTACCGAAAATATCGGCCAGATAGGCCGGTATGGTTGAGAAACCGCCACCATACATGCTCATAATCACCGCGTAACAGCCCATAAACAGCAGTACATTATTCATCCGCCCGGTATAAGGCACAATCGAATAAAGCACGCAGCCCAGCATGAAGAAGGTGAAATAAGTGCTCTTCCTGCCCAGGTAATCGGACAGCGTGGACCAGAAAAAACGCCCGCCCATGTTGAAGAAACTGAGCATACCGACAAACGCGGCGGCTTTTTCCGGCGTGATTTGATCCTTGAACATCTCCTGGCTCATCGCTGAAGCCTGACCCAATACGCCGATTCCGGCCGTCACATTCAGGCATAACACCAGCCACAACAAATAAAACTGCGGCGTTTTAAGCACCTGCTCCACATGCACATGCTTGTCCGTGATCAACTTATTTTTGCGCATGTCCGGCTGAAAATTGACCGGCAACCAGCCCTCTTCCGGCAAACGGATACTGAACGCGCCGATCATCATAAAGACCAGGTAAATACAGCCCATGGTCATGAAAGTCTCGGCAACGCCGACCGATGTCGGCGACGAGAAATGCTTCATCAACAGCACGCTTAACGGCGCGCCTATCATTGCGCCGCCGCCAAAACCCATGATAGCAAGGCCGGTCGCCATGCCGCGCCTATCAGGAAACCATTTGATCAGCGTCGAAACCGGCGAAACATAACCCAGCCCCAAACCGATACCGCCCAGCACGCCGTAACCCAAATAGAGCAGCCAGATTGCATGCAGCTCTATTCCGACCGCCGCAATAAAAAAACCGCCGCTAAAGCAAAGCGCCGCGCAAAACATGGTGACACGCGGCCCGACTTTCTCCAGCCATTTTCCGGCAAATGCAGCCGACAGCCCTAAAAACACGATAGCCAGGCTGAATATCCAGCCCAAGGTGGTCAGTTTCCAGTCTTCCGGCAACGATTGCGTTACGCCCAGTACCTTGGTCAACGGCAGATTAAAAACGCTGAATGCATAAACCTGGCCTATACAGAGATGCACCGCTAATGCAGCCGGAGCCGCCAGCCAACGGTTAAAACCGGGGTTCGCGATAATTTTATCTTTTGATAGAAAGGATGAATCTAACCATGTGGACATGAAGCTTTGTTCCTGTTGTTTATTAAAATTATGATATCGCAATTACTAAGAATTTATTACCGCCATGACCACGAACGACTGCGCACCTCACTCGTGATGCCTGATAGCAAAACGACCAAAGCAAGCTTTGGACTCCAAAAATCACCAATCCCGGAGTTCAAAGCTTGCTTTGAACTTTATTTCATACAGCAACAAGAGTGAGTAGTCGCGGCTAAGCCGGCATTATCGCCGGATAATCCCGATAAGTTGAGCGCTCAAACCTCAAAACGATTGATTCCCCGGAATACGTAAGCGGGGTTTATCCCAAAGGTATCGCGAAAGCTGTGGCTGAAATGGGTCGCGTCTGAAAACCCGGCATCTAATGCGGCAATGGTCAGATTATCAGTGGCGCTTAAACTGTCCAAAGCTAAAAACAGCCGTTTCCATGTCCTGAAGCGCCGGTAAGGGACATCGGTATGCTGTTTAAACAAATGCAAAAATCGGGATGGCGAAAGATCGGCCCTATCGGCCAGATATTGTTGCGAGAAATTGTAATCCGGCTCATCGCAAATCAGGTCGATAGCGGTCTGTACGCGCGGGTCCATCACTAGATTCAAGCCTCCATCACATCGCAACAAATCATCCAGACAATTTTCGATCACGGCTTTATCGGGATCCAGCTCATAAATCCAGCGCAATTGCTCGATCAACTCATCATCATCCTGAAATAACGACAGCGCTTGCTCAGGACAATTAAAACGACGCTTGAAATATAAAAAATCGGAACTATCCCGTTCAATAAACAACTTGCCGTGTATGCCGCCTTCAAAATCAAGCTCATGCCGGATACCGGCCGGAACAATCGCACAGCGGCAGCTTTGCCATGCGCCGTTAGCTATTTTTATCCTGAAAGGCCGGTAAATACCCACATGCAATGCCACTGTCGCATAGGCGTGCGCATCCAAATGCACTGATGGGCCGAAATAAAGCGACCGGCCTCGCCAGATAAACAAACGCATATAAGCAGGATAAAGTTTCAGCATAGCCAGTTCCTACAAGATTTTATTTGGATAACCTGATTATAATCCTTCCAGCTGATTTTCTTGAGCTTTACAAATCATAATCCAAGGAGCCTACCATGAATATTATTGAATTCAAGTCGCGCTTTACAGAATTACTGGGCAATGTTGCAAAGGGCGTTATTTACGAGCATCGCTTTTTTGAACTTCCATCCGGGCAAAAACCCTGGTTAGATACCGGCCTTGATGTTGAAGCAGGTGATAACTTTACGTCTTTCGCAGCCGGGCAGACCCGGTTTAAAGACCTGCCCATCACCCTGGAACCCAACTTCCAGCTGTGGTTTCGTATCGGTCAGGACGGCGAGATATTCCGCGGTACTCGTGACAGCCATAGCTTCACGGCAGAGCAATCGGGACGGCTTTATCTGGCCAGCTATTTTCCTGGAGAATGGGCAAGTAAAACAGGCGAACTGGCAACTCCTGATGAAGTGTACGAGATGGTCACAGGCAATCTTGCCGTACTGCTTATTCGCTGGCAGAGTAATACGCTGGATGGCCTAAAAACGCTTGCCGAGAACGGCGACGCGGATAACCTGATCGCAATGGAAATCGACCGGCTGGTTTCGCCGGTTATTTCGCCGGAAGGCTGGGATTATCTGTGGTTCACGGGGCCTGCCGAAATTTACCAACCCTGTGCGGCACCGGCAAAAGAATCGGCGATATGCTGTCATACCCACAATGACGTCGGTCTGTTGCAAAAGCCGGTTTCTCTGCCCTTTAAACCGAATACCCGATTGCGTTGGTCGTGGAAAATGGATGTTTTACCCTCATCTGTGCGTGAGGATACCCTGCCCACCCACGACTATTTAAGCATCGCGGTCGAATTCGATAACGGTCAGGACATTACCTATTACTGGAGTGCAGAACTGCCGCCCGAAACGGCTTATCGATGCCCGATACCGACCTGGGCTGACCGCGAGACCCATGTCGTGATCCGTTCCGGTTCGCAAGGGTTGGGTGTATGGCTTAATGAAGAGCGTGATGTCTATCAGGACTACATCAACGCCATAGGAGGAGCAATGCCGGGTAACATCGTTAAGGTATGGCTGATTGCGGTCAGTCTTTTTCAGCATGAAGAAGGCGTGTGTCAATATGCAGACATCAGCTTTCTGAGCGATGATCGTGTGGTGCCGGTGCAATAATTTTAACCGGAGAATGCAATGAAATTTATCGGCTTAATACTTGTTATGTATATGGCTTTTAGTCATCCGGTTAATGCCGCTCCCCGCATTGCCGTTTTAGACTTTGAGTTATACGACATCACCTCGTTACCGAATACACCGGAAGAGTTGACCCGCACCGCCTCAATGAAACCCTTGCTTGAGCAGGCCATCAGCAAACTTGGCGATTATGAAATCATTCAAATCGACATGAATGAACAAAATGCGGCCACTGCCGGTTTGGGCTATCTGTTCAACTTTAATGAGGTTGCCGCCAAGCTAGGCCGGCAATCCGGCGCAGACCGGGTAGTGGTAGGACGACACAGCAAAGGCAGTTTTTTGTATTCCTATTTAATGGCGCATTTGGTCAATGTAAAAATGGAAAGTCTGGCTGCAAACTATTCTGTTGAACTCAAAGGCACTCATCAAAAGGTCACTCAAAGAGGCATTAACGCACTTGCAAAAAAATTAACTGCACGTATTGATTCGGCAACATCTAAAACGGCTCCTTAAACAGTTAACAGGTTATGGGTCACTGCCATTAAATTAAGGATTTAAATAATTGTGGGCGCGAATTTATTCGCGCTTTTTAACACCTATCGCGCGAATAAATTCGCGCCCACCGCATTCAACCATAACTATTTTCGGCTTAACTTAATGGCAGTGAGGTTATGGTGAGCTTGCGAACCCCACCACTTGCGATTAGATTACTATCATCCTAACCTACACTACTGATTGATGTTATGAAACACCCCGAATTCCCGCTGACCGACGAATTAATTTATCTCAACCATGCCGCCGTAGGTCCCTGGCCTAAAAGAACCGGCGCGGCGGTGATCAAGTTTGCAGAACAAAACACCCGTTACGGTTCGCACTTTTATCCGGACTGGCTGGACAAGGAAGCCGAATTACGCACGCAATTGCAGGCTTTATTAAATGCCCCTTCCGCTGATGATATTGCTCTGGTTAAAAACACCTCGGAAGCCTTGTCCTTTGTCGCCTACGGTTTGACGTGGCAGCCCGGCGACAATATTGTGTCCAGCAATGAGGATTTTCCCTCCAACAGGCTGCCTTGGGAATCCTTGGCCGATCAGGGCGTGGAATTTCGCCAAGCCGATCTAAACAGCGCCGATACGCCAGAGGATGCTTTATTTGCGCTGGTCGATCACAACACGCAATTATTGACTATCAGTTCCATACAATTTGCCTCGGGGCTGCGTATGGACTTGGAAAGGATCGGCGAATTCTGCAAACGACGCGACATTTTATTTTGCATTGATGCGATCCAGAGTCTGGGCGCGGTGCAGTTCGATGTACAGGCTTATCAGGCGGATTTTGTGATGGCCGACGGCCATAAGTGGATGTTCGGCCCCGAAGGTTTAGGCGTTTTTTACACCACGCCCGAGGCCAGGGACAAGCTAAAGCTGACACAGTACGGCTGGCACATGATGAAAGACATCCATAATTATGAAAACAAGCCGTGGGAAGTTCACCCCACTGCCCGTCGCTTTGAATGCGGCAGCCCCAATATGCTGGGCATCCATGCTTTTTCCGCCAGTCTGTCTTTGTTGCTGGAAACCGGCATGGCCACGGTTGAAACGCAGGTTTTAGAAAAATCCGATTATTTAATAGATGCGGTTGATAAAAACAGGCAGTTGGTTTTATTGTCGGCGAAACAAAGTCCGCTTAAATCCGGCATTGTTATCTTTAAACACCGAACGGTTTCAAACGAAGTGTTATATAAGTATTTACAGGAGAACGGCGTGGTTTGCGCCTTGCGCGGCGGCGGCATACGGTTCTCGCCGCATTTTTATAATACGCTTGAGGAAATCGACCGGGCGTTTGAGTTGATTGGCTTGCTGTAGACAATTGATGCACGCAATGACTTAAGCTCGGATTGATGATGCCGGTATTTTCTGATGCTTGATACTCCGATCATCCAGGCAGTTATTTGTCAATACGCAATCGACCCAACTTGCGCTTCACTAGAACTATCGACATCATGATGCCAGCTGGGAATCATGAAACGATGACAAAATCCAAGTAATCCGATCAATCAATATGATTATTTTAAAGCCGGGTAGTTATGCGAAATCGAACTAAACAATACGGAATATTGGATTTATTTTTTGCACTATTACTTGGCTTAATGCCTATCACTAAAGTAATAGCCGAGGATTTGCAACCCCCGCAGCAAATCATCCAAAGTGTTTCGACACAATTACAGCAAAAACTGAAGGACAAATCCTTTACCAAGGATTTTAGACAAGTTACGCAGTTCGTTAATGGCGTTATTCATCCTCATACGGATTTCGACAAAATCGCACCGTTAGTTCTGGGAAAATATTGGAAAACAGCAACGACTGGAGAACAGGAGCGATTTAAACATGAGTTTCAGACACTGATAGTAAGGACATATTCCAGAGCGTTTGTGGAATATAACGATTGGACCATACGTTTCATGCCACTTCAGATATCAAATGAAACCAGAAAAGTCATCGTAAAAACAGAGGTTCTGCAACCGGGGCTTCAACCTGTTGACGTAAATTACCGGATGTTCCTGAGTAAAGGCGACTGGAAAGTCTACGATATTATGATTGGCGGTGTCAGTCTGGTGACTAATTATCGTTCGACCTTTAACGACGAAATTCAAACCAAAGGCTCATTAAGTGCGGTTATTGATAGTCTTGCTAAACGTAATGCCGAGGCGCTTTCAGCAAAAGATTCCTAATGACAGAGTTTAACCACAAACTAAAAAACTTCGTTCATACGTTGGCGCTTTTTCTTTGCATGGGCGTCATTTTGTCATTAGTGGGTTTTATTTTGGCGGGGGTCGAAGGCATTTTGTGGGCGGCAGTTTTAGGCGTTCTGATACTGGTTATCAGTCCGAACATATCACCAGCTTTCATCTTTTCCATGTATGGAGGTAGATTGCTATCGGCAAATGATGCGCCCGGCCTTTATCAGATAACACAGGAACTGGCCTCTCGTGCCGACTTACCCGCCCCCCCCGAGCTTTACTACTTACCCAGTCAACTGATGAATGCCTTCTCTGTGGGTACGTCGGCAAATTCGGCAATCGGTCTTAGCGACTCACTGCTGAATACACTGACTATGCGGGAGATTACTGCTGTACTGGCACACGAAATCAGTCATATCCAGCATAATGACGTGCGCGTGATGACTTATGCCGATGTCCTCAACCGGATCACCAACACCTTGTCTTTAACTGGTTTTTTGTTAATTTTTTTAAATTTACCGCTGTATTTTCTGGGCTTGGTTACGATTTCATGGTTTGCATTGGGTGTGCTGATTGTGGCTCCTACCATTATGAGTTTCCTGCAACTTTCATTATCTCGAATAAAGGAGTTTGATGCCGATCGTCAAGCCATTCTATTAACGAATGATCCCGAAGGTCTGGCAATGGCATTAGCTAAACTGGAAGTCTATGAGTCCTCAATTCTTGACATGCTATTTGGTCGAGGTCATAGAGGATCGATTCCATCAGTCCTCAGAACGCACCCGGACACCGAAGAAAGAATAAAGAGGTTGTTGCGTTTAAAAAAACCGACAAAACAGGCTTTGAAATATTCAAACCATGACAGATTTTCTGTACCCGTCCACTATCAAAAATCAATTAGAAAACCACGCCGGCATTTAGGTGGGTTTTGGTATTAAGAACGCCGTCGCTAATCCTCGGATTTGCTAAAAACTCCTTGCGCTGGTTCCCAATCACCAGATTGGGAACCTCGAAAGCGAAGCTCTAGCTTCGCAACACGGGAAGCTAGAGCTTCCACACCGAATTCCCAAGCTTGAGCTTGGGAACTAGCGAAAAAATACCACCGGATGCGGTCTCTAATTCTCGGGTTTTCTACTAAACTCCTTTTTAATCTTGGTAAATTGCAGCAGCTGGGCTTCAACCCGAGCGTTAAACGAGTCCGGTTGATAAGTCCCTTGCTCATTAACAGTGCCGGCATCCATTCCGGTAAGTAACTCAACTGCCTCATCTACGGTTGTTACGGCGTAAATGTTGAATTGGCCGGATTGAGCGGCATGCACCACATCCCAGCGCAGCATCAAATGTTTAATATTAGTGGCGGGAATGATGACTCCTTGAGTGCCGGTTAAACCTTTTTTGGCGCAAACATCAAAAAACCCTTCAATTTTCTCATTAACCCCGCCTATCGGCTGGACATTCCCCAGTTGATTGACTGAACCGGTAATTGCCAAATCCTGCCGTAACGGAATCTGGGCAACCGACGATAAAATAGCGCAAAGTTCAGCCAGAGAGGCGCTGTCGCCTTCAATATGACCGTAGGATTGTTCAAATACCAGACTGGCAGCTATCGAGAACGGTGTCTTTCGGGAATACCGGGCGGCGATAAAACTCGATAATATCAATACGCCTTTTGAATGAATGGCGCCGCCTAATTCAGTTTCACGTTCAATATCCACCACTTTGCCGCTGCCTAAACGGGTAGTTGCGGTGATCCGGGAAGGTTGTCCAAAACTAAATTCACCTAGCTGCAATACCGAAAGGCCGTTGACCTGACCGGTAACCTTACCTTCAATGTCAATTAATACCGTGCCTCGATGTATATTCTCATACAATTTTTCCCTGATCTTATCCAGTCGGTGCGTTTTATGATCAATGGCCTGTTGCACATCGCTGTTGGCAATATGCTCGTGTCCATTACTATCCGCCCAATAGTCCGATTCTGTTAACAAGTCTGTGATGCTGCGCAGATGGGTTAGCAGTTTTTCCGCATCGCCGACCATTCTGGAGCTATGTTCGATAACTCTGGCAACTGCGTTTTGACTCAGTGGACGTAACTTTTCGCGGCGGGCGATAGTCCCCAGCAAACGGGCATAGTCATGGTCGTTGTCTTCTCTGGAAACCGATTGGTCAAAATCGGCTGCGATTTTAAAAAGATCGTGAAACTCCGGGTCATATTCGCTCAGCAAATAATAAATCAGCGGCTCACCCATCAGGATAAGTTTTAAATTAAGCGGTATGGGTGCCGGCTCCAGCGATGTAGCACTGATCAGACTGAGCGCCCGTTCCAGCGATTCGATACGGATTTCGCCGGATTGCAATGTTCTTTTTAGAGTATCCCAGGCATAGGGTTGAAACAGCAGTTTTCGGGCATCGATAATCAGATAACCGCCATTGGCTTTATGCAACGCGCCGGGTTTGATCATCGTGAAATCGGTGACTAGCGACCCCATGTAAGCCTGATGATCGATACGGCCGACGAGATTGCTGTAATTCGGATGATCTTCGTAAATAACCGGAGCCGATTTCTTGTCGCTAAAATCCACCATCAGGTTAACGTAATAGCGTTTAAGCGGATTAGATTCCTGCGCTAACTCCATAAACGGCAACATTTTTTCACTGCGCGGAAGAAAATCCAGCACGTGCTCAATAATATCTTTTTGAGCATCATTCAGATAACCAAGAACAGCTTCCTGTTTGGCGTATTTCTCGATCAGATCATCTATGGAATGGTTGACGGCTTGCTCCGCAACTTCGCGGTTAAGCGCTTGCAGTTTGCGCTTGGTTTCCTTGCGCCAGATCGGGAAGTTTTTCAGCAGTTTTGCCAAGCGTTCCTGCAAGTCGAAAATGGTTTTTTGTATTTCATGCTGCTTGTCTTTATCAAACTTATTAAACTGCTCGGGGCTGATAATTTCGTTGTTTTCATTCGCCGGGGAAAATGCATAACCGGTCGCGGTTTCCGTGAGAATAATATGGGCATTGGCAGCCTCTTCACGCAACCGGCTGAGTTCGTTTATTTCCCGTTGCCGCGATTCGCTTTCAAGCTCACCTGCCCTGGATCGGTATTCGTCACCGTCAAACGCCGCAGGTATAGCGATGCTCAGCTCGTCAATCAGCTGCGCCATATCATGCTTGAACGCCTGGCCTTGCCCCGGCATGAAGCTAATGGCCCTCGGTTGGGCAGGCTGACTAAAATTATTTACATAACACCAGTCCGAAGGAATACATTGTCGACTGGCTTCGTGTTCGACCAACTGTCGTATGGTAGTCAATTTACCGGTGCCGGCAGGAGCCATTGCAAAGATGTTGTAACCGTTTTTATGCATGTGGATGCCCAATTTGACGGCTTCCACAGCGCGTTGCTGCCCCACGGCAATATCAATATCTTCAAGCTCCTCGGTAGAGCTGAACTTTAATTGTTCAACATTGCATGGCTTATAGAGTTGCGAAGGATCCAACGGTGTATTTTTCATGGGTTATATACTCTACGTGGAAAATCCAGCTTACTAATTTGGTAGCGTTAAACATACGCTCCCTGCGCTTTGTGCAAAAACTATACCCTATAGTAATAATTATGATCGATTTTGAATTAATATTTCTATCTGAGCGAAAAAACGTCTAATTTTTGAAAACCTACAAGCTATTGTTATTTATTGGTTTAAACAGGTTTAACGCACCCTGAATTGAACGTTTTTTGAGTAAGACGGGAGTAATCTTTTAAATACTGATCATTAACAAATCTAAACACAGCAATGAAATTTATATTTTAATAATAGCTGCTATTTAACCCTATTTCCAGAACATTGTTACGCTAGATATTAGTATTACTGCACCACCCTGCCCACTTACGATAACGAGTGTGTGTTTTTTGGTTCGACATAACCAGCCTATAGGTAATGAACTACGTAATGATACGTCTAGTTCACGTGCCAATTCCGGAAAGCTTCAAATTGTATGGGTAAAAGTTAATTAATTTCAATGTGCTTTTAAATTTCTGCGGCACTAAGTATTTGCACTAATATTTTTGTTCACAATTTTTTGTTTCAATGTCCACAGTTTAATTTTTTTATGCATGGTCAATAAAACTTTATGATGAATCTAGCAAATTAGCTATGAGTGAAGTGGAAAATGAGTACGCTCGTCCAAGACGCTATTTTAAACCCAACAGTATCTTTTACGCCTATAAATCTCCCAGACTGCTACACAAAAATTGCTGAGCTTGCGTTCTATAAGGCAGAAAGCAGGGGCTTTGAACCAGGCCATGAATTTGATGACCGGATCAAGGCAGAACAGGAATATGAAAAAATGGTTGCTAAAAAAATTACTCACTAGACCATATTAATTTAAATATTTTAAATTTATTTTATATTTCTGGAGATATTATGGTTAATTAACTAATAAGATGTAAAAAATATATGCAGTTAACTGTCTGATTGATAGCTAACATTTACCGAAAATCAGAATTAAGTAACATATTAATTACTTAATTAAAATAAAATTTATTCTTGAGATTTTAATTATGTCTACACAAACAAATACCGGTACAGTTAAATGGTTTAACGCCAGCAAAGGCTTCGGTTTCATTGAACAGGAAAAGGGCCCTGATATTTTCGTGCATTACAGCAATATTAGCAGCACAGGGTTTAAGTCATTAACTGATGGGCAAAAAGTAAAATTCAATGTGACGGAGGGAAAAAAAGGCCCGCAAGCTGAAGATTTAATTGTCCTCTGATACTGCAACAGACAACTCATTCTCGTATTTAACCTCAATAAGGTGACTAATATGCAAATCCCATTACAAATTACTTTTCATGGGATACCTCATTCAGATGCTGTAGAGGCTAAAATCCGTGAAAAAGCAAGCAAGCTGGATAGGTTTCATTCACATATTATAGGATGCAGAGTTGCGGTGGAGGCCGAGCACCACCGCCACCATCAAGGCAATCAATACCATATACGGATTGATATCACCACGCCGCGCAAAGAATTGGTTATTAGTCGGGAGCATCATGACAAAAAGGCTTATGAAGATATTTATGTAGCCATACGTGACGCTTTCAACGCCGCGACACGGCAGCTGGAAGATTATGCACGGATTCAGCAGGGTAAAGTTAAAACTCATGACTTGCAAAGCACCGGAACCGTAATTCGTATATTGCCGGAAAAAGATCACGGCTTTATTGAAGCCGAAGACGGGCGTGAAATTTATTTTCACCGAAACAGTGTGACAGGAAGTGGGTTTGATGCGTTACAAGTTGGCGATGAAGTCCGTTATATCGAAGAAACTGACGATCTCGGCCCACAAGCCAGTATTGTTTATCCCTAAAGATACTCGCTTTATATATTCGAAACTCTAATTGCTTATATACTGAATAATAATCCCGGTATGACTTTATTTTATTCTAGATCTTTAAAATCATGCCGGACTGTTTCAACTTTAGATCGATATGTTTCGGCATCGCCATAATCAATGAATTTCCGGGAGTCGCTGTTTTAGCAAAAACGACGCCTCGATGAAGCCGGTCTATACGATAATTTCCCGCAGCACCGACGTAGCATAGCTCCCCGCCGGTAAGGTAAAATAAAGCTCCAGCGTCGTGGCATCAATAAACCGCCAGTGTAAATCCTGCACATTAACCCTTAATGCGCGTCTATCGCGGTCAACGGCGCTCGCTATCAATCCCTTAGCCAATTGTTGATGCTCGTCGATAACAGCTTGCTCAATAGTTAGCGCATCGGCTGACACATCAACATTTCCCCCGCCCCATAATACGCCGGTAGGATGAATTTCTTTGGCCGCCAGTCGCCGAATGATTTCTGCATCCGGCTGCTCCGATTGGAAACAGCTGTGCGACAAGTCGAATTGATAAGTGTCGCCTGCAATCGGCTGATTCCAGTTATTTTGCGTTATCCGGTAAGCCAAAATCAGGTTGAACAGATAAGACCTGGCTGCTGACAAATAAATACTGCGCCGCTCTCGGCCCACTTTTGCGCCCTCAAACATTGCCAAAGCCTTGCTGACATTTTGCCCCTCGTTGCCAAAGCGTTGCGAGCCAAAATAATTGGCAATGCCGTTGGCTTTGATCAGTTCCAGTTGCCGGATGGTTTTTTCTTGATCACCCTGCCAGTCGCGAGCAATCAGTTTAAAACTGTTGCCCGACAACACGCCACGCTTAAGTTTCCTGGCATGACGGACAGAGTGCAACACCTTCATGCTGTCTGATTCAAACTGCATCCAATCAGGGTCTGCTTTGCCGGGCAACCAGACGCTGAACCATTGAGTCGTGACCGCGTACCGGTCTTTTAGGCCTGCATAACTGACGTCGCGTTGCCGGACGTTGGCGAATCTGGACAGTTGTCTGGCAACATATTCGGTATTTTCGCCTTTCTTTTCTATTTGCAAAAAGGCATGTTCGCCCACGCCTGACGGTTCGAAGGACAGGTTTTCCTTAACGATAAAGTCCTCGGGTAAACTGCGAATTTTGCCGGAGCCTGATGGCTCACCGTAAACGTAAGGCCAGACGGGGATTTTAATATTTTGCATAAAAATTAAGATTACGGTTATTGATTTGGATTACACCTATTCTCGTTCCCACGCGCTGCGTGGGAATGCATCAACCGTTCAGCAAATCGGCGGCAAACAGGCTACCAATCACCATGGCTACCATGCTCTTCAATGAATTTACTTACCCCTGTCAATTCGCTGGTTATGTCAAAAAAGAATACTTCAGCCTGCCCAGCTTTTGATTCGAATTCTTCAACCTCAACTTCAAATTCGGTAGCTTCTTGTATTAAATTATTATCCTCATCATACTCGGCGTTAATCCCATAGCAATCACCGTAAACGCCCATAATAAGGTTGTCATAAACCGCCAAATAACGATCATCATCTGACGGATATTCCTTATCAGGCGTCCACGCAGCAAATGGCGTTTGGTGCAGCTTGGCGAAATTTTTAGCTATTTGTATTTTTTGACTGTCGCTGATCATTTTTATTTACAGTTGGTTATGGTGGATTGACTGGCATCATTTAATGCCTCGAAGCGGCAAATTGCCGGGTTACGCTGCTAACTCGACCTACGGGGCTTTACAGAACTAAACGAAAAAAGGGATTGTGAAGCATCACAATCCCTTTTTTACACCCTTAAGCTGCCCTTTTGTTAAGAGCGGCAAACAAGCATGGGTTATTCTACTTCAACTTCTTTCATACTCAATCTGACTCTGCCTTGACGGTCTATTTCAAGTACTTTGACTTTGACCATATCGCCTTCATTCAATCTGTCGCTGACTTTATCAACGCGTTCGTCTGAAATTTGCGAGATATGAACCAAGCCGTCTTTGCCGGGAAGTATGGTAACAAAAGCGCCGAAGTCCATTAATCTGACCACTTTGCCTTCGTAAACTTTACCGACTTCAACTTCTGCGGTAATTTCCTCGATCATACGACGCGCTTCTTCACCTGCGGCTTTATCAACAGATGCCACTTTTACGATACCGTCGTCGGTCAAATCAACGCTGGCGCCAGTCTGCTCGGTAATGCTGCGTATGGTTGCGCCGCCTTTTCCGATAACTTCGCGGATTTTGCTAGGATCGATTTTAAAGGTAATGATGCGCGGTGCGAAGTCGGACATTTCTTCGCGGGTGGTGGACAACGCCTTATTCATTTCACCCAGAATATGCAAACGACCGTGTTTTGCTTGTTCCAGAGCTGACTTCATGATTTCTGCGGTAATGCCATCTATTTTGATGTCCATTTGCAGTGCGGTAATGCCGTCCACTGAACCTGCGACTTTAAAATCCATATCGCCCAGATGATCTTCATCACCCATGATGTCCGACAATACGGCGAAGCTGTCGCCTTCTTTAATCAGACCCATCGCAATACCGGCAACCGGTGATTTGATGGGCACACCGGCATCCATTAACGCCAAGCTGCTGCCGCAGACCGAAGCCATGGAGCTTGATCCGTTGGATTCAGTTACTTCCGAGACCACGCGAATGGTGTACGGAAATTCTTCCATGTTGGGTAACACGGCGGCAACGCCACGTTTCGCCAAGCGACCATGACCGATCTCGCGACGTTTGGGTGAGCCGACAAAACCGGTTTCGCCAACGCTGTATGGAGGGAAGTTGTAATGCAGCATGAACGGTTCTTTGTACTCACCGGCCAACGCATCGATGATTTGGGCATCGCGTTGTGTTCCCAGTGTTGCAACCACTAAAGCTTGAGTTTCACCACGGGTAAATAATGCGGATCCATGGGTTCTGGGCAATACACCGGTTCTGACGGTAATCGGTCTGATTTTGTCTAATTCGCGTCCGTCAATACGTTTGCCTTCGTTAAGAATAGCGTTACGAACGATGCTGTATTCCAGATGTTCGATAATGCCGCGTATATCGCTTTCTGCATACTCGCCATTTGCCACCAGTTTTTCAACCACGGCATTTCTAATTTCTTTCAGTTGTTCTTGTCTAACCAGTTTCTCCGCGACTTGATAAGCGGCTTTAATGCCTGCTTCAACTTCCGCAGTGACCAGTTTTTTAAGTTCGGCATTAACTTCGGGGGCTACCCACTCAACAACGCCTGCACCGGCAGCGGCTGCAAATTCGTTAATGGCGTTAATGGCGACCTGCATTTGCTGGTGACCGAATAAAACCGCGCCCAACATCACTTCTTCCGACAGATTGTCAGCTTCAGACTCAACCATTAATACGGCATGTGCAGTTCCTGCAACCACCAATTGCAGCTTTGATTCTTTTAATGCAGCAGCGGTTGGATTTAAGAGATATTCGCCGTCTTTATACCCAACAGTAGCAGCGCCTACCGGGCCGTTAAAAGGCAAACCTGAAACGGCCAAGGCAGCAGAGGCACCCAGTAAAGCAGGAATTTCGGGATCAACTTCAGGATTTAGCGATACGACTGTTGCAATGATCTGAACTTCGTTGGTATAGCCCTCTGGGAAAAGAGGACGAATAGGACGGTCAATCAGACGAGACGTTAAAGTCTCTTTTTCACTGGGACGACCTTCTCTCTTAAAAAAGCCGCCCGGTATTTTACCGGCTGCATAAGCTTTTTCTTGATAGTTAACAGTCAACGGAAAAAAGTCGCCGCCACTTGCCTGTTTTTTACCGACGACGGTGACCAACAGTGTCGTACCATCTACATCGATCATCACAGCGCCGTCTGCTTGACGTGCTATTTCACCAGTTTCTAATTTAACGAGTCGATCGCCGTACTGAAATTCTTTCCTGATAGGATTCACTATAAGGTTCCTTTGCGAGGTTGGTTAAGGAGTGAATGTCGGGTTACGCTATTACTAACCCGACCTACAACAAAAACGGCACCGAGGTTGTGCCGTTTCTTTGTGCTGTTACTTACGTAAACCGAGACGTTCAATCAAAGTACGGTAACGGGTTACATCTTTATTTTTTAGATAATCCAGCAACTTACGACGCTGATTAACCATACGCAACAATCCACGACGCGAATGATTGTCTTTTTTGTGTTCGGCAAAGTGCGGCGTTAAATGAGTGATGTGTGCTGTCAATAAAGCAACCTGTACTTCAGGTGAACCGGTATCGGTTTCTGACTGGCGATACGCTTCGACAACGGCTTTTTTTTGTTCTGCTGTAAATGGCATTTGTAATCCCTATTTAGATTAAAAATTAAAAATAAAGCCGCCAACATGGCGACTCTTTAAGTACACTGTTTCCGCGATAGGGTGTAGAAACAGATGTATTCTTTCTGTTGTAGGGGCGAATTCATTCGCCCTATCGAACATTGGACGAATGAATTCGCCCCTACATATTAAACAACTTTTTCGGTGCTAGTTTACCATCCCTTAGCATTTCCCCCAAGCCTAAAAAGACCGCATCATTGTACATACGCACTGTACCTTGCTTACTTTCCAAGCTTGCGCCCGTTCCGTTCGCGCCAAGTTCGTCGAAGCCTGTCCTGAGCTTGTCGAATGGGGGCAAAAAGTCGAGCGACTGTCCGTACTTTATGCAAATTGTCTGTTCATCGGACAACTGCACTGCGGGCAGAGCTTCCAGCGGTTTATCGACATTAATCAGGCATTGAAACAAGCTTTGCTGATCCATTTCCGTCAACTGTTCGATGGTTCTGGCATTTTCAATGTTGAATTGACCCGCTTCCAGCCGGCGTAATTCCTTTACCGTTCCGCCGCAGCCCAAAGTGTGCCCGATGTCTTCCGCAAGCGAGCGGATATAAGTGCCTTTTGAACAAAATACGTCCAGCGTCAACTGATCCGGTTCCTCAGCTAGAGCTTGGGAATCAGTCAGCAACTTCAGTTCAAATATGGTGATATGTCTGGCTTTACGCTCAACCGTCTTGCCTTCCCGCGCCAGTTCATACAGCTTTTTACCGTTATGCTTTAAAGCCGAATACATGGGGGGAACTTGATCGATTTCGCCGGTAAATTTTTCCAGACAGGCATGTATGTCGTCGATGGATAGCTCCGGCACCGGCTTGGTCTCTATAACCGTGCCTTCCCGATCTCCGGTATCGGTCATGACCCCGAGTTGAATAACAACTTGATAACGTTTATTGTCATCGAGCATCAACGCCGACACTTTGGTCGCTTCGCCGAAACAAAGCGGCAATAAACCGGTAGCCAGAGGATCAAGACTGCCGGTATGCCCCGCTTTATTGGCATTAAACAAGCGCCTGACTTCCTGCAAGGCTTTGTTTGAAGACACGCCCAGGCGCTTATCTAACAGCAATATGCCGTGAATATTGCACCCGGACTTGCGTTTACTCATCTGAACTAACCTTCGTCTTCGTCGCGCTTATCCAAACCGCTTAACAGTTCTGACACCCGCATGCCGGTATCAAACGAATCATCGTAATAAAAACGCAAGTCAGAAATGTGCCTTAAGCGCATTCTTTTGGCCAATTGATGACGAATAACAGGCGCCAACTCGTTAAGCAATTTAACATTGGCTTTTTTGCCCGCCTCGTCAACATTCAATACCGTGACGTACACCTTGGCAACGGCAAGGTCTTTAGTGACTACAACTTCATTAATAGTAATAAAGCCCAGCCTGGAGTCATCAATATCCCGTTGCAAAACCAAAGAAAGCTCTTTTTGCATCTGCGATGAAACGCGGGCATTACGACCGAATTCTCTTGCCATAAATTTTACAGTTCCCGTTTAACTTCAATGCGCTCAAACACTTCGATCTGATCGCCGGGCTGTACATCGTTGTAATTTTTCACGCCGATACCGCACTCCATACCCATCTTGACCTCGGCCGCATCGTCTTTGAAACGACGTAAAGATTCCAACTGCCCTTCATAAATCACCACGTTATTACGTAGAACCCGTATAGGCAGATTTCTCTTCACATAACCGTCAACGACCATACAGCCTGCAATCGCACCGAATTTCGGCGATTTAAATACATCGCGCACTTCGGCAAGACCGACAATCTGCTCTCTAATTTCAGGCGCCAACATGCCGCTGATGGCTTTTTTAACCTCATCAATCGCTTCATAAATGATGCTGTAGTAATGCAGGTCAATGCCTTTTTCTTCAATCAGTCTTCGTGCAGCCGCATCAGCCCGGACATTAAAGCCCATCAGAATCGCACCGGAAGCCAATGCCAGATTCGCATCGCCTTCATTAATACCGCCGACGCCACCGAAAACGACTTTGACTTCGACTTCGTCATTCGATAACCCGACCAAGGAGCTGCGCAACGCTTCCAAACTACCCTGAACATCCGTTTTAAGCACCAGATTAACGCTGGCGATTTCACCGGTAGCCATTCTGGAAAATACTTCGTCCAGCTTGGAGGCGTGTTGCACGGCATGCCGGGACAATTTTTTGCGGTCTTCACGATGCTTGGCCAAATCTTTGGCGATACGTTCGTTTTGTACCACCAGAAATTCATCACCGGCATTCGGTGTACCCGAAAGCCCTAAAATCTCAACCGGCGCACAAGGCCCGGCTTCTTTAATGGCTACGCCGTTCTCGTTAAACATGGCTCGAACACGACCGTATTCATGGCCGCACAACACCATTTGACCGCTTTCCAGAGTACCTTTTTGAATCAGCACCGTTGCTACAACACCACGACCTTTATCGAGTCTTGATTCAATAACAATACCTGATGCCGCACCTTCAACAGGCGCTTTCAATTCAAGAATTTCAGTTTGTACAATCAAAGCTTCGATTAATTCATCGATACCTTCACCGGTTTTTGCCGAGATCTTGAGGAATTGCACATCGCCGCCCCACTCTTCCGCAAGCACGTTGATGGTAGACAGCTCCTGCATCACTTTGTCAGGATTAGCATCGGGCTTATCGATCTTGTTTATCGCCACAATAATCGGTACATTGGCCGCCCGAGCATGCTCGACAGCTTCCTTGGTTTGCGGCATCACGCCGTCATCTGCGGCAACAACGACAATTACCACGTCGGTAACGTCCGCGCCTCTGGCACGCATGGCGGTAAATGCCGCGTGACCCGGGGTATCTAAAAAGGTTACCGATCCGTGATCCGTTTTTACCTGATAAGCGCCAATATGTTGGGTAATACCGCCCGCTTCACCGGCGGCAACACGGGTTTTACGAATATAATCCAGCAGCGAGGTTTTACCGTGATCGACATGACCCATGATGGTAACAATCGGCGCTCGCGGCAATTCGACGCGATTATCTTCTTCTTGCGCCTCAGCCAGCATTTCCTGCTCAAGATCGTCATCACTCTGCATAATCGCTTTGTGACCCATTTCTTCAACCAAAATTGCCGCTGTTTCCTGGTCTATGCTTTGATTTATAGTCGCCATAATGCCGAGCTTCATCAGATGTTTAATCACCATGGCAGCTTTAACACTCATCTTTTGCGCAAGGTCGGACACAATAATCATTTCCGGTATGGCGACCTCTTTTACAATAGGTTCAACCGGCATTTCAAATTGATGCTTGCCTTCAGCCTTTACACTGACGCGTTCAGTCTTCTTGCCTTTTTTCTTGGCTTTTTTGCTGTCTCTACCGCCCGCTCCAGCGCGCGATCCTTCTTCCTGTTTTTTTCTATGCAAAATTTCTTGCTTGGCTGTTGCTTGCTGTCTTACTTTGTCAGCATTTCTTTTGATGGACTCTTCCAGTCGAAGATCTTTTTCCTGCTGTTTTTTTCTGGCTTCTGTCGATTCTTTGACTTTAACCGATTTTTCATGGTCGATTTTCTTTTCTTCCTTAACCGGTAAGGCTTCAATCTTTTCTTTAACTGCGGGAGATGGCACTTCAGGCTCGATAGTGACTTCGGCCTTAGCTTGTTCTACAGCAGTTTTAACTTCCGGCTCAACTACAACTTCTTCTTTCTTTTGTTCCAAAACGACTTCTTTTGCCTTTACCGGCTCTTCAACTGAAGGAAGATTTTCGGCTTGCTTCGCAACCTGCTCTTCAAGAGCATGCTTGGCCAATTCCAAATTTTTTTGTTCGTCAGAATCCGCCACTTCACTACGTTTTATATAGGTTTTCTGTTTGCGAACTTCAACACTGATCGTTTTGGTAGTACTGCCTGGTACGCTCGCCTGCTTAAGCTCGCTCACAGTTCTGCGCTTTAAAGTCACCCGTTTCAGTGAGCCTTCGGCCGCGCCTTCATCCTTACCATGGCGTTTGCGCAAATGCGCAAGCAGCTGCATTTTTTCGTCTTCATTAATAACATCATCAGGGGCACTCGCAGATAATCCTGCTTCTTTCAGCTGCTCTAATAATCGTTCCAGAGGTATTTTTACTACCTCTGCTAATTGCCGTACCGTTTTATTACTCATTTCATACCCCTTACCTACTCGCCTGTTCCTCAGCAAACCAAGGCTCACGCGCCTTCATAATCAATTTTGCCGCCCGATCTTCGTTCATTCCTGAAAAATTCAACAAATCATCTACCGCTTGTTCTGCCAAATCATCCATCGTAATTATACCTTGGCTTGCCATATCATAAGCCAAATCCCTATCCATGCCTTCCATTTCCAGCAAATCCTGTGCAGGTTCGGCTGTTTCTATTTTTTCTTCAGCGGCAATTGCGCTGATCAGCAAGGCATCTTTAGCGCGGCTTCTGAGTGCAGTAACAAGATCTTCGTCAAAGCCTTCAATTTCCAGCATTTCACTGACCGGAACATAGGCGATTTCTTCAACCGTATTAAAACCCTCTTCAACCAGAATCAATGCAATGTCTTCATCGACGTCCAATTGTTCAACAAACAGCTGCTTTATCTTGTCAGCCTCGGCTTCACTGTTTTGTTCTGCTTTAGAAGCATCAATAACATTCAGTTCCCAACCTGTTAATTGCGTTGCAAGACGTACATTTTGTCCGCCACGGCCTATAGCCTGAGACAAATTGTCCGAACTTACCGCCAGATCCATACTGTGTTTATCTTCATCGACAACGATGGACTGGATTTCCGCCGGCGACATCGCATTAATCACGAACTGGGCATCACTTGAATTCCAAAGAATAATATCAACGCGCTCTCCGGCCAGTTCATTTGAAACCGACTGCACTCTCGATCCTCTCATGCCAACGCAAGCGCCGACTGGATCCAATCTGGGATCATTGCCTTTAACGGCAATCTTGGCTCTGGATCCGGGATCACGCGCCGCACCCATCACTTCGATCAAGCCTTCGCCCACTTCAGGCACTTCAAGGCGAAACAATGAAATCAGCAATTCCGGTGCGGTTCGGCTGACAAACAATTGAGGACCGCGAGGCTCTGAACGCACATCCTTCAAATAACCCCTGATTCTATCGCCAATGCGAATGGCTTCACGAGGAATCATGTCTTCTTTGGCAATATAAGCCTCTACATGCCCACCCAAATCCAGATAGACACTACCCTTTTCAATACGCTTTACGATGCCGGTAATCAGCTCGCCCACGCGACTCTGATAGGCGTCAACAATTTTCTTGCGCTCGGCTTCCCTGACTTTATGAATAATAACCTGCTTGGCAGTCTGAGCGGCAATACGCCCGAAATCGACAGATTCAATTTCCTCTTCCACCAAATCACCGACCTGCACATCCGGATTATCAAGCCTTGCAACTTCCAGCAGCACTTGCGTTTCCGGAAACTCCACATCGCCGTCGATTTGACTGTTGGCATCAACCACTTCCCATACTCTATAAGTAACATAGTCGCCGGTTTTTCTGTTAATGCTGACACGAGCTTTAATTTGATTCGCGTGACGCTTGATTGTAGCCGCTTCTAATGCTGATTCTATGGCCTGGAAAACGACCTCTTTTTCAATATCCTTTTCATTAGAAAAAACATCCACCACCAACAAAATTTCTTTATTTGCCACTGCGTCCTCCTTTTTCAATTAAATACTCAGGAACCAAACGCGCTTTGCTCATCGCGACAAATGGTACCTCAAAAACCTGTTCGCCATCCTTCAGCGTAATAATATCGCCTTCAACTTTCTCAATCAGGCCTGTAATTTTTCTACGTCCATCTATGGCTTTAAATAAATGAACCAACACCGTACTGCCAATATACCGTTCGAACTGGCTCACTTTAAAAAAAGGCCTGTCTTCGCCCGGCGAAGAAATCTCCAAATGATAGTTATCTAAAATAGGGTCCTCTACGTCCATGACGCCACTGATTTGATGACTGACTTTAGTGCAGTCTTCAACCAAAATCCCGTTATCACTATCAATATAGATTCTTAACAGGCCATGTTTAGGATGAGGATTATATTCAATGCCTACGCATTCATAACCTAAACCTTCAACAATTGGCTCAATTAGATTAACCAAGTGCTCAGGAGCCTGTTTCATTTTTTCCTCACTTACTTTCGCACAAAAAAAAAGAGCCGAAGGCTCTTCCATTAACAATCAACTGCGAGCTTCCAAATCACCAAAGCCCAGAAAACAAAAAACCCCAAAATGGGGCTCTCGGCAACCGCTCCCTGCGGCGCTCTAACTCCTGCATCCATGCAGTTCTATATGGTAGCGGGGGCAGGATTTGAACCTACGACCTTCGGGTTATGAGCCCGACGAGCTACCAAGCTGCTCCACCCCGCGATTGATTTATGTATTATAGGGCATTTTCAGTATTTAGCAACCTATTTATCTCTTTAGCCCGGATGACTGACTTATCGAGCCCCAAGCGCTGCATTTTATCAAGCGCATAAATTTCCAAGGCATTAATAATCTTGGTATTTATATTTTCGTCACGACGCAATTCTTCCAATCGACTGAAATAATCATCAAGCACAATACCGGCTCCCGTCTGACGCCCTGTTAACCGATTAACACAAAACTCATTCCATCTTCGTAGATCATCAGTATCCAGCGTTTCAGGATAATTTCTGGCGCGGTATCTAAACAACATTTCCGGCAACCGACTATCAGTAAATTTGAATACAGACTTTGCTAATTGTTCGGGCGGCATTCCCCTGATTTTGATCATTTGTTTTTTATCGTTTTCAGAAAAAAAACCGCCACTGTATATTTCCAGATCAGGATCAGAATCTTGTTCGATATAAGTTTGACCGCTAAAAACCGCCGCCAACTTTTCAGACAAACCGGTAGCGGCTTTAATTTTGTCGATATTGGCACGACATAGCGCCAGATTGATTTCCAGACGCTGCGCATCCTCCGACCTGATAACAGACACGGGCGCCAAAACAGGACATTTGTTAATATGCACGGTTTTTAACGGAACTCTTGCCACGCCTTCCGGCAAGTCCGCAGTTGCCGTAAAGATTCTTTGCTGAATTTCTTCCACCGTTAGGCTAAGCATCGGTTCAGGATCAATGGATAGATCGTAGACAATTACGCCATTGGTATTGGTAGGATGCTTGCAAACTGGCAGCACTACGGCTAAGCAATTTTTAACTGAGGGGTATTTACCTGAAACATGAACCACAGGTTTGAAACCGCCTAACTGAAGTAAATTAAGCGCTTCGGCTTTAACCCGGTGCTGTAACAGAAACTGATAGAGTCTGGGCTGAGCCTGTTTGACCAGCTTGGTAATTGCCAAGGTGGCATAGACATCCGAAAGCGCATCATGCGCCGCTTCATGGACTATGTTGTTGGCACGGGTGAGCTGATCCAGCCTGAAACTGGGACCGCCCCCTTCGTTAACAGGCCAAACGATGCCCTCAGGACGCAAGGCTCTGGCCGCCCTGACCACGTCGATTAAATCCCAACGAGAATTGCCGTTTTGCCATTCCCTTGCGTAGGGATCATAAAAATTGCGATACAGACAGTTGCGGGTGACCTCGTCATCAAAACGAAGACTGTTATAGCCGAGAGTACAGGTATTGGACTGGACTAATTGCTCATGAATCAAACGAATAAACTCGGCTTCGCAAACACCTTTCTGCTCGGCAAGCTGCGGTGTAATCCCGGTAATTAAACAGGCTTCTGGATGAGGAAGACAGTCTCCCGCAGGCTTGCAGTAAACAACTAAAGGATCGTCTATGATATTGAAATCAAAATCAGTACGAATCCCGGCAAATTGAACGGGTTTATCTCTTTGAGGATCCGTACCGAATGTTTCATAATCGTGCCAATAGAAGGTCTGCGAACCACTCATTATTTTTGACGGCCATAAATACTGGAAATGCCGCAAGAATCGCTACGACAACGGGCTCGACTCACAAAGAAACCTTAATGAATTGAAGCCAGAGCCCTTAAGACATCCGTGCGACTGACAATTCCAACCAAATCATTATCCAGAAAAACCGGAAAGCTTCTTACCGAAGTTTGCTGGAACTTCTCCGCCAAATCTACAATACTGGATTCGGCATCCACGCTAATGGTTTCTTTAGTCATATAATCGCCAACCTTGCCGCCCATACTTTGGTTGTAGGCTGCTTCCAAGACAATATTCATGACATCTTTTTCAGAAAACATACCCAGCAACCGGCCTACTTGATCAACAACCGGAGCACTGGTGATTTTATGATCCAGTAATTTCTTTACGGCATCAATCACATCGGTATCCTTGGCAAGCGTAACCAATCTTTTCGACATATAATCTGCAACAGTAATTTTTGCCAGCATGATGAACTCCTGCATTGTTTATTATTGTAAATAAGCTATCCTGCTTACGATCCTTGATTCAAATGAGCTTCCGCTTCCATTTTCTTTCTTTTATCACATTTTTCCACACAAACACAATCTGCGTTGTTTCCCGCACCGCCACATGATCCTTTAATAGCGCGTCTGCCAAAAATAACACCTATCGCCATAATGGCAATAACAACAGCCATGAACACAAAAGTCACTAAAAAGTAAGCCATGGTATCACCTCGTAAAGTTTGTAAAGGCCCATAATAAAAAACGAGGAGTGGGACTAGCCGCACTCCTCGTGTAAGTTGGGTTACGACTGCATGGACAGATATTTGCTCCTCGGTAATTGCTCCTGCATTACTCTACTACACGCCATCCATGGCGCTATGCAATATCTGCATTCACCACATCCATGTGGATTATGCAGAAGGTACGACCCCAAGGACGGGGGAGGTAGAATTGCGTCTGGAACAGCAATCGAGAGCAATGCAGGAGCTATTGCCGAGGCGACTCAACCCTACGATCCTTATCCGCCAAAATCATCCAGCAAGATATTTTCCGGTTCTACGCCATTATCCAACAGCATTTTGATCACCGCTGAGTTCATCATAGGCGGTCCGCACATGTAAAACTCGCAATCCTCCGGAGCCGGATGGTTCTTAAGGTATTCTTCAAAAAGAACATTATGAATAAAGCCGGTATAGCCTGTCCAGTTATCTTCCGGTAACGGATCGGACAGCGCAACATGCCATTCAAAATTGTCATTTTCCTTGGCCAGCATGTCAAAATCTTCTACATAGAACATTTCGCGTTTGCTACGGGCGCCGTACCAGAAAGTCATTTTACGCTTGGATTTCAGCCTGCGCAATTGATCGAAGATATGCGAACGCATCGGCGCCATACCTGCACCGCCACCCACAAAGACCATTTCCGCATCAGTCTCTTTAGCGTAGAACTCGCCATAAGGTCCGGAAATAATACATTTATCGCCAGGTTTCAAGTTAAAGATATAAGAAGACATGATGCCTGGCGGCACGCTATCCGGTGCACCGGGAGGCGGTGTCGCGATACGCACGTTCAGCATAATTTCTTTTTCTTCAGGATAACTTGCCATCGAATAGGCACGCAATGCCGGTTCTTTGACATCGGAGACATACCGCCATAAATTGAATTTATTCCAATCATCACGGAATTTCTCTTCAACGTCAAAGTCGCTGTATTTGACAATGTGCGGAGGACATTCAATTTGAATATAACCGCCCGCCCGATAATTAATTTCCTCGCCTGCCGGCAATTCAAGCACCAGTTCTTTAATAAAAGTGGCAACGTTATGGTTTGATTTAACCGTACATTCCCATTTCTTAACACCAAACACATCGTCTTCGACTTCTATGCTCATGTTATGTTTGACCGAGACCTGGCAAGAAAGACGCTCGCCGTGAGCGGCTTCTCGTTTAGTAATATGAGTCAGTTCAGTAGGTAAAATTTCGCCACCGCCCGAATGTACTACGACTTTGCACTGGGCGCAGGTACCGCCGCCGCCACAGGCTGATGAAACAAACAGACCATTATCAGCTAACGCTGTTAACAGTTTTGACCCTACAGGCACATGAATTTTCTTTTCATTATTAATCAGGATCTCAACATCTCCTTCAGCGACCAATTTGCTTTTAGCGCCGATAATAACGAATACCAGTGCTATAACAAAAGCCGTGAAAATAATAATCCCTAATAGAATTTCCAGCATTACACTACCTTCTTAAAGTTGGATTCCAGAGAAAGCCATGAAGCCAAGCGACATCAGACCCGCAGTAATAAAAGTAATACCCAGTCCTTGTAAACCGGCGGGAATATCACTGTATTTAAGTTTTTCGCGTACACCGGCCATAACAGTAATGGCCAATGCCCAGCCTAAACCACTGCCCACACCGTAAGTGACGCTTTCCCCGAAATTATAGTCTCGTTCAATCATAAACAAACTGCCGCCAAGAATTGCGCAGTTTACCGTGATTAAAGGCAGAAATACGCCCAAGGCGAAATACAACGCAGGAAAAAACTTATCCAAAATCATTTCCAGAATTTGCACCAATGCGGCAATCATGCCAATACAGCTTAACAACGCTAAAAAACTCAAATCAACGCCTGTTATACCCATCCATGACAAGGCATCTTCTTTTAACAAGGCATGGTAAACAATATTGTTGGCAGGTACAGTAATAGCCTGCACCACCATGACCGCAACACCTAAACCCATCGCTGTAGAGATTTTCTTGGAAACCGCAATAAAGGTGCACATGCCCAAAAAGAAGGACAGTGCGAGGTTTTCAATAAAAACAGCTTTAACAAATAAACTAATATAAGCTTCCATTAGTGATGCCCTCCTTCACCATGAGCAATCGACATAATCTTGAACTCAACCTTTTCAGTTTGCTCCGGCTTCCATTGACGGACAGCCCAGATAATCAAACCGATAATAAAGAAGGCGCTGGGTGGCAGTAACATCAAGCCATTAGGATCATACCAGCCGCCATCCTTGGTTAGCTTGAAGACTTCGACGCCCAATAATTTACCGGAACCCAAAGTTTCTCTGAAAAATGCCACGATAATCAATATCAAGCTATAACCCAAACCATTACCGATACCGTCCATAAAACTTTCTAAAGGCGGATTTTTCATCGCATAACCTTCAGCACGTCCCATAACGATACAGTTGGTAATAATCAACCCCACGAATACCGACAATTGCTTACTGACATCATAAGCAAAGGCTTTTAATAACTGATCAACCACGATAACCAATGAAGCAATAATGGTCATTTGCACAATAATCCGAATACTGCTGGGAATATGGTTTCTGATCGCACTGATTGCCGCACTGGAAAACGCCGTCACCAAAGTCAACGCCAACGCCATAATCAGCGATGTCGACATTTGAGAAGTAACCGCCAAGGCCGAACAAATACCCAAAACCTGCAAAGTAATGGGATTATCATTGACCAATGGAGTAATTAGTACTTTTTTTGTTTCATCATTTAATAACACTGCACTCATGATTTAACTCCTTTAACCGTTCTTACTTTAGCTAAATACGGGGCAAAACCTTCATTGCTCATCCAGTATCTGACCAGATTAGTTACACCGGTACTGGTTAATGACGCGCCCGCCAGACCATCGACCTGATATTGAGATCCCGGCTTGGTGTTATCAACCACGCCTTTAATCAGACTCAACGCAGGCTCACCGATTTCAGCACTCTCTATCAGGCCTTTTTCTGCTGAAGGCTGATCGCTTTCCGCATAGACTTTCTTGCCTTTCCATAGCGCACGCCATTTAGGGTTAACCACTTCTCCGCCCAATCCCGGGGTTTCCGCCTGATCGTAAAAGTTGATGCTTTGCACGGTTTGTCCATCAGCATCCAGCGACAAAAAGCCGTATAACGTCGACCATAAACCATAGCCGTGTACCGGCAGAATAATCGACTTAATCTCACCGGACTCTTTGACTAAAAAGACCTTGGCGAATTTAGCCTTTACCCTGATGTGAGCAATATCTTTATCCTTCGGAATAGCAACACTTAAAGCCGGATCTTTTGCCGCTTTACGTTGATCGTATTCAGCGGGATTCATATCCTCGACATAGTCGCCTGTTTCCAGATTGACAATTTTAGCTTCAATTTTTTCTGCAAACTCCGAGTCAATATCGCTGCCTTCCTGAAGCAAACCTGCCACATCAAGAATATTCTTTTTCATGTCCAGTTCTTTGTTGTGGACTTGAAGAGACTTTAAGGCGACCGCAGAAAATGAAACCAGAACCGCACAAACCAGACAAAGTGCAACCGCAATAGCAATAGTTTTTTCCAAACTGTCATTACCTAAGGCAAGAATTTTATCCTTGTAGACTTTGAATTTTTGGTAATGCTCGCATTTATCCAATGCTGCGCAAATTTTATTGAATTGTTCGCATTTAAGCATGACGTTTCATCCTTCTTCTGATATTGGCCTGAATGACAAAATAATCAATCGTAGGCGCGAACATGTTGGAAAATAGAATTGCCAGCATAATACCTTCGGGGAATGCCGGATTAACAACCCTGATCAATACCGTCATACCTCCGACCAAAGCCCCGAACACCCAGCGGCCGGTATCGGTCATTGCCGCGCTCACAGGATCGGTCGCCATATAAACCATGCCGAAAGCAAAGCCGCCCAGCGTCAAATGCCAGTACCAAGGCAACGCAAACATATGGTTGGTATCGCTGCCTATAATGTTGAATATCAACGAGGTCACTACCATGCCTGCAAATACGCCGCCCATGATGCGGTATGATGCCACTTTGGTGTACAACAGGAAGGCCGCGCCAATTAAAATAGCCAGCGTTGAAGTTTCGCCAAGACAGCCCGGCTCAAAACCGAAAAAGGTTTGCATCCAGCTGTAATTAGCCGAGTAAATCGCTTCAAGACCGCCATTTGCCGCCAAACCCAAAGGCGTAGCTGCGGTATAACCGTCAACTGCAACCCAGACGGAATCGCCTGAAATAGACGCCGGATAAGCGAAATATAAAAACGCCCGTCCGGTCAACGCAGGATTCAGGAAGTTTTTACCGGTACCGCCGAACACTTCCTTACCGATAACAATACCGAAAGAAATACCCAAAGCTACCTGCCATAAAGGCATATCAGGCGGCATAATCAATGTGTACAACATTGACGACACCAGAAAGCCTTCATTTACTTCATGACCGCGAACTGTTGCGAACAACACTTCCCACACACCGCCAACAGCCAGTGTGACTATATAGATAGGCAGAAAGTACAACGCGCCGTGAACCATATTGGAAAACGGATTCATCGTGTTGTAGCCAAAGATCATCATCGGGATACTGCGCCAGTTCTGAGCCTGTTCCAGCCCCATCGCTTCCATGGCTAAATTGGCTTGATAGCCGGTGTTATACAAGGCCATCAAAACACAAAAAAACGTTGCGATAACAACAAAAGTCATGGTTCGTTTCAGGTCATTGCCGTCACGAACATGCGTTGTTCCGCGCGTTACCTCCGCCGGTGTATAAATGAACGTATCCACCATCTCGTAGAGACCGTAATACTTTTCGAACCGTCCGCCTTTGGTAAAATGCGGTTCAATGCTATCTAAAATATCTCTAGGCGACATTATCCTTCCTTCTCAATTTTAGTTAAATTCGCTCTCAGAACAGGACCGAAGTCATGTTTACCGGGATCCACAAACGTAAATAAGGACACATCTTCCTCATCAAGTTCCAAACAGCCCAATAACTGAGCCTGATCCGAATCGCCGACCACCAGCGCTTTTAGCAGCGGTGTAGGCAAAATATCCAGCGGCATGACGGCTTCATAAACGCCGACCGGAACAATCGCCCGGTTGCTGCCGTTTTTATCGGTTGTTAATGGAAATTTACGATTCAACTTACGGTCAACGCTTGACGTATAAATATTGAGCGCCGAATATTTGTCTTTACCCGGAACAATCCAGCCGAATAATTCACGGGCGCGGCCTTCTTGCAATACCGAGATCTGATTGCTGTAACAACCCAAAAAAGCGGCCCAATCCGTAGCAAGATGCCCATGCAGCACCGAACCTGAAATCACCCGGTTTTCAACTTCTTCCAATTGTCCGACAACCAAATCATCGGTATTGGCGCCGACACGGGTACGAATCAACCTTGGTTTTTTAACGGTAGGTCCGGCCAACGAAACAACGCGTTCGACATTGATTTTACCTGTAGTAAATAATGCACCGATTGCGATCACCGCCTGATAATCCAGATGCCAGACGAATTTATCTATAGCAACAGGATCAATAAAGTGGATATGTGTGCTTGGTAATCCGGCAGGATGAGGACCCGCAAACTCGGCGACAGCTACAGGCGCATTACCCGTTGCAATATCAGCGCCGGTCGCCTTACAAACGTAAGTTTTACCTTCCGTGAGTTTGGCAATAACCGCCAAACCGTTGGCAAAATCATCGCCACGCTCTTTAATGATAACCGCAGGATTTGCCGCTAACGGACTGGTGTCGATTGCGGTCACAAAAATAGAGCGGGGCTTACCGCCCACAGCAGGAATTTTGCCGTAAGGACGTGTGCGCAATGATGCCCACAACCCGGACGCCAACAGATTTTCTTTAACCTGTTCTGCCGATAAATCACTTAACTCGGAAGCTTTGTATTTTGCAAATGACTCCTGTGCCGTTCCTTTCAGCTCGATCACAACAGACTGCAAAACCCGCTTTGCGCCGCGATTAATAGATTGAACAACACCCGCACCGGGTGAAGTGAAATTGACTCCAGGATTCTTCTTGTCGGTAAAGAGTATTTGGCCCAGCTTGACCGTATCACCTTCGCTAACCATCATGGTAGGCTTCATGCCTACATAATCCACCCCCAGAATAGCAACGGATTTAACCTTATTGCCATCCTCAATAACCTGTTCGGGCTCTCCGGTAATCGGTAGATCCAAACCTTTTTTAATACTAAATTGCATAGTGTGAGCCTGCTCTCCAATCAACTTGCTTTGATCCCATCCTTTCATTTCGAGTAAAACCAAAACAAGAGGTGCATTAAGACGTAAAACGTCGGCATTAAACCACAAAAGCGAGATGTTCTCAACAGACATATAGAAACATTGGCCTAGCGGGGTCTGTGCTTGTGGGGCGGTGTTTGTGGGAGCGACGCCCACGTCGCGACTAAAAAACCACAACAAGCCCAATCCCCACAGCAAAGACTTACGCAAAGACCGACATTCGCAATCTAACCAAATTTATCACATCACTACCGTCACCGAAAACCGGGTGCCTATTTTTAAAAACTTCCATACGGCAAGATCCCTGATCCAGTTGTTAAAAAATGAGCAGCAACTTGGCAGAGCAAACACCTTAGCTTTTGCCGTTATGCCCGATCACTTGCACTGGCTAATGGAACTAACCGACCAAACAGACCTGTCCCAGATTATACAAAGCGTTAAAACCCTATCTGCCAAACAGATTGCTCACCCCTTTTGGGAAGCCGGTTTTCATGACCATGCTTTACGCAAAGAAGAAGACATAATAGCCGTCGCTCGCTATATCGTCGCCAATCCTTTGCGCGCCGGATTGGTTAGGCACATCGGCGATTACCCGCACTGGGATGCAATATGGCTGTGAGAAAAAATCTGTGGGAGCGACGCCTACGTCGTGACTAGCAATGTAAGCAAAGCTATCTTTAGTCGAGATACCCTTTTTAGTCGCGACGTGGGCGTCGCTCCCACCTAACATCAGGTATAATTTAAAGCAACCACCTACTCGCCGCCGTGCCGCGCGAACAGAGCATCCCGCAATGACCCAGACTAAAACCCCATCGGCTCCCCCTGAAAACCAGCCTCGACAAAGCGACAACTTTCCCATTGTCGGCTTGGGCGCTTCCGCCGGTGGCCTGGAGGCCTTCGAGCAATTCTTCCGCCATGCCCCTCCCGATACCGGCATGGCCTTCGTACTGGTCTCGCATCTCGATCCGAGCCATGCCAGCATTCTCACCGAAATCCTGCAACGCGTCACGACCATGCCGGTGGCGGAGGCGCAAGATCAAATGCAAGTTATGCCTAACTGCGTCTATGTAATCCCTCCCAACCGCGACATGACCATTTTCCACGGCGCCTTGCAACTAAGCCTACCGTCAGTGCCGCACGGGCAGCGCATGCCTATTGACAGCTTCCTGCGCTCACTGGCTGAAGATCAGGCCGAAAAGTCCGTCGGCATTATTCTCTCCGGCACCGGCACCGACGGTACGCTGGGATTACGCGCCATCCTCGGCGCCGGCGGCATCACCCTGGCACAGGAACCGACTACCGCCAAATTCGACGGCATGCCGGTCAGCGCCATTCAGGCAGGCTATGTCACCCATGTTTTGCCCGTGGAAAAAATGCCGAAAGCATTGCTATCCGGCGTACTCACACTGGCTCTCCAGCCCCTCCCCTCACCCCCGATTGCATTAAGCGGCATCAATCACATCCTGATGCAGTTACGCACCAGCACCGGCCACGATTTCTCACTCTATAGGAAAAGCACCATCACCCGCCGCATTCAGCGGCGCATGTCGCAGAACGGCATTGAGAACACCGAAACCTATGCCCGCTACCTCAAGGAACATCCGTCCGAGGTAGCGTCGCTGTTCAAAGAGCTTCTGATTAATGTCACCAACTTCTTTCGCGACCCGGAAGCTTTCGTTGTGCTGAAGCAGGACATCCTGCCGGCACTATTGGCGGATAAACCGCAAGACTACGTTTTCCGCGCCTGGGTGGCAGGTTGCGCCACAGGTGAGGAAGCCTATTCCATTGCCATGGTGTTGCGTGAGCTCATGGATAAAAACCAGTATGAGTTTAAAACGCAGGTTTACAGCACCGACCTTGCCGATGACACCATTACCATCGCCCGTGCCGGTCTCTACCCCCCCAATATCACCCTGGATGTCACGCCTGAGCGGTTACGCCGTTTTTTCATCAAAGAAAACGGCGGCTATCGGGTGAAGAAGGAAATTCGTGAAATGGTGGTATTCGCCGTTCAGAACGTCGTCAAAGATCCGCCTTTTACCAAGCTCGATCTGCTCAGTTGTCGCAATCTGATGATTTATCTGGAACCGGAACTGCAAAACCGCCTGATCCCTGCCTTTCACTACGCACTCAAGCCTGGCGGGGTGCTGTTTCTGTCGCCGTCGGAGGGTATCGGCAACCATACCGAGCTGTTTACGCCGCTCAATCGTAAATGGAAGTTCTACCGCGCCACACCCTCCGCCGCCTCAACCCGTGCGATTTTGACCAGTAACTTGAACTGGACAACAAAACCGACTCACAAAACGCCGGATGACATCATAAAATCCGCCAGAGAAAACAACTTGGCCGAACTGACCCGGCGTACGCTGCTTCAATTCTACGCCCCTACCTCGGTGGTGACGGACATCAAAGGCAATATCCTCTATGTCTATGGTGAGACCGGCAAATACCTGCGCCCTGCGCCCGGCCATGCCACCCTCAACATGATCGATATGGCCCGGGAAGGCCTGCAACTGGAACTGCGCTCAGCCATTTCGGCCGCAAACCAAGGCACACCGACCCTAAGCCGTGAACTGTCGGTCAAGACCAACGGCGATTTCCACCCTGTTCATCTTTGCGTACGCCCCTTATCGAATCCGAACGATCAGCAAAACCTGCTGCTGGTGAGTTTTCAAGATATAACACACCCGACACCGGACAAACCGGCGCGCATCAAGCGCACCTCCAAGTCGAATGAACTGCACCATATTGAGGAACTGGAACGCGAGCTGGCCTATACCAAAGAGAACCTTCAGGCCACCATTGAGGAACAGTTTGCATCCAATGAGGAGCTTAAATGCACTAACGAAGAGATGCAATCCACCAATGAAGAGCTGGAAACCTCCAAAGAGGAATTGCAATCCATCAATGAAGAACTGGTTACCGTAAACTCCGAACTACAGGCCAAAATCGTACAACTGGCCGACATGCAAAACGACATGAAGAATCTGCTCGACAACATCCATATCGGCACCATCTTCCTCGATCAAGACCTGATCATCCGGCGTTTTACGCGCGATGCAACACAAATTTATCGCCTGGTTGCCTCGGATGTGGGCCGCGCACTGAGCGACATCAAGCCCGAACTGGAAGGTAAGGACGATCTGCTGGACGCTGCCCATGCCGTTCTCGACAATCTGGTGCCCATCGAACGCGAAGTAAAAACCTTTAACGGCAACTGGTATCTGGCCCGCGTCCAACCCTACCGGACACTGGAAAACATGATAGACGGCGTGGTGCTGACCTTCACCAATATTACCGAACGCACCCGCGCCATAGCGATGCAGAAAGCGAGACTATTGGCCGAAAGCATCGTCAATACGGTGCGCGAACCGCTTATTGTGCTCAATCACACCTTGAAGGTCGTTACCGCCAGCCGTTCGTTTTACCAAAGCTTTCAAGTGACTCCGGAAGAGACTGTGGGTCGCACGATCTACGAACTGGGTGATGGTCAATGGAACATCCCCGCCTTACGCGATCTGTTGGAGACGGTCCTGCCGCGCAATCAGGCTTTTGACGACTATAGGGTGGAGCATGATTTTCCCACCATCGGTCACCGTATCATGTTGCTCAACGCCCGCAGCATCATCGGCTACACCGGCGAACCGCAATTGATCCTGCTGGCGATGGATAATGTCACCGACAGGACATAGCCAAAAAAGGTACGCGAGGCCTACCCTACGGCTGCCATTAAGTTAAGCCGAAAATAGTTATGCTTGAATGTTGTGGGCGCGAATTTATTCGCGCTGTAGATTAAAAAAAGCGCGAATAAATTCGCGCCCACAATGTAAACTTAATAGCAGTGACGATGCCAAAGCTACCTTAAATAACAGTATGGAGTTTACATGAACAGCAAACCCACCAAACTGGATCGACAACTAAAACCACGTACCGGAGCCGTGGAACGACGCGCCCGCACTCCGACCGAGCCATCATCTCATTCCATGGAGAAGCTGCTCCATGAACTACGGGCGCACCAGATTGAACTGGAGATGCAAAACGAAGAATTACAGCACGCCAGAGCAGCTCTGGAAGCATCTCATAGCCGTTATCTCAATCTTTATGAATTCGCTCCCATTGGTTACCTTACCCTCACGCCCGAAGGTAAGATTATCGAAATCAATCTTACCGCCGCCGCGCTACTCGGAGCGGAGCGAAGCAATCTGATAAACCACCATTTCGCCGGCTTGGTCGCACCCCAAGACAGCGACGACTGGTATCTTCTACTCAAACGCCTACTGGAGCACGAAGGAGAGCAGAAAAATTTCGAACTGATGCTGAAACGCGGCAATAGCTACTTCCATGCCCGGCTGGACTGTCTGCCGGTAATAACTGACGATCAAACTCCCGTGCTGCGCATCACGCTCACCGACATCACCGAAAGCAAGCGTGCAGAAGAAGCATTACGCATCGCCGCCGTCGCCTTTGAGGCTCAGGAAGGCATCATGATCACCAATGCCGATAAGGTGATGTTGCGGGTCAACCGGGCCTTTACCGACATTACCGGCTACAGCGCCGAAGAACTCGTAGGTCAGATGCCCCACATGTTCAAATCGGGACGCCACAGCGAGACCTTTTACGCTGAAATGTGGGAGTGTATTAATCGCACCGGATCCTGGCAGGGCGAAATCTGGGATCGACGCAAAAATGGGGAAATCTATCCCAAATGGCTAACTATCACAGCCGTGAAAGACAGCGCTGGAAACGTCACTCATTATGTCGGCTCACATACCGATATATCTGCACGCAAGGCCTCGGAGGAGGAAATAAAACAGCTCGCTTACTACGATCCACTGACCGCCTTGCCGAACCGCAGACTGCTGCTGGACAGGCTGCAACAAGCACTGGCCACCAGTACGCGCAGTAAAAAATACGGCGCACTGCTGTTCATTGATCTGGATAACTTTAAATCCCTTAATGATCATCTGGGGCATGATATGGGGGATATATTACTGCAACAGGTCGCACAGCGGCTTATTGACTGTGTGCGGGAAGGCGACACCGTGTCTCGTCAAGGCGGCGACGAGTTTGTAATAATGCTGGAAGAACTGAGTGAGAATATTGAAGAAGCCGCTGTCAAGGCTAAAACCATTGGCGAAAAAATCATTATTTCGCTCAACCAGGCCTACCAGCTCACCAACCATGAGTATCGAAACACCCCGAGCATCGGCATCACGTTATTTATCAATCATCAGCATGAAATAAACACTCTTCTGAAACGGGCGGATATCGCCATGTATGGAGCCAAGGCCGCAGGCCGCAACACTTTGCGTTTTTTCGACCAGGACATGCAAGAGGCGGTTACGGCTCGGGCCGCCCTGGAAGCGGACTTGCGCTTTGCGCTGATGAAAAATCAATTCAAGCTCTATTTTCAGCGGCAAACGCGCCACGACGGTCAAACTGTTGGCGCCGAAGTGTTGTTGCGCTGGAAACACCCTAAACGCGGCTTTGTCTCGCCGCATGAATTCATTCCGTTGGCTGAAGAAATCGGATTAATAATACCCATTGGGCAATGGGTGCTGGAAACCGCCTGCGCCCAGCTTAAACGATGGGAAAGCCATGCACAAACCCGCAATTTGCAGCTTGCCGTTAACGTCAGCGCACGTCAGTTTCACCAACCTGACTTTACCGAACAAGTGTGCGCCATGCTGAACAAAACCGCCATCAAAGCGGATCGACTCAAGCTCGAATTCACCGAAAGTCTGGTATTCGACGACATTGACGACACTATTGCCAAAATGCAGAGACTCAAAGAAATCGGCGTAAGCTTTTCTATCGATGATTTCGGCACCGGCTATTCATCGCTGGCTTGCCTGGCGCAACTGCCGTTCGATCAACTGAAAATCGATCAGTCTTTCGTGCGTAACATTGGGGTCAAGCCTACCGATACGGTGATCGTGCAGACCATCATCGGCATGGCCAACAACTTGGGAATGGACATCATTGCCGAGGGCGTGGAAACGGAAGAGCAGCTTGCATTTCTGGAGCTGCACGGCTGCCTCATTTACCAGGGCAACCTGATCGGCAGCGCAATGCCGCTGGTGGAATTTGAGCGTTCTTTGGGGATTTGAACAATACAGCGTTTTCAAATTCAGTTAATTACTAAAATAACCACTATGCCTATTGAATCTATGGTGTGACGGGAGTGCAAGCTTTGCCTACATGGATGTAGGTAAGGGGCGAGAGCAGGAGCGGAAGCTTTGCCTACATGGATGTAGGTAAGGGGCGAGAGCACGACTGCAAGGATGCAGGAGGTAGGGCAAAAGGAGCGGTTGCCGAGGAGCGGAAGCTTTGCTTGCCAATGCAGGCGAAGCCTGCACTCCAGCGACAATGTTGTTTTATTACTTAATGGTGGCATAGCCTTTTAATAGTTACTAATCAAAATTGAAACCGCTGTAACATTTTAAAATAATTTTTATAAGGATTTGGTTAAAAATAACTTCCCGAAATAACTATTTTTGGCCGAAAGTTATTCACCTAAATGGTGCGGACATTGTAGGGGCGACCGGCCGGTCGGCCCCTACGGTAGCTCGGGAATATCAAATCCAACTGATTTTTTAGGTTGAATCGTGGGTTAGTTAGTCGACTTTCCCCGCCCGCTCCGCATCTCCAGATAGAGCAACAGACGATTTGATAAAAATGCTAAAGCCTTTCTTGGCGATAAACTGCCCCGCTCCCTTAGATTGCTTCCAAAGCCTGCGCCAATAATCTTCTTTACGATACTCCTTAAGACACCGCAGATAACGCACCTGCTTGGCCTGTTCGAGTTGCTGAAAAACGGCCGGAACCAATCCTTCCTCAACATTATATTCAAAGCCCGGCTTTAAATTGACCGGCGCAATCTGATCGATATTTAAGCCCAATTCTGTCGTTACCGCATCCATCATCAGCCTTATTGCCTGAGCTTTTGTCGAGCCGGGCTTTATAACATCATAAGGCGGACTCCATTCCCTGACCGGCCGCAACTGATCGATATGAGTCAATGCTACAACGATGGGCGGCAGACTATTCCTGTTTTTAGCCGCAAAACAATCCTGAATGGCTTGCAGCATTTTTTTATCGGGATCACGCGCTGCATTGGTTGCTGAAATCGCCAAAAAAATAATGTCACTGCGGATAATTTCTTCCGAAACTTTTGAAAACGAATGCTGGTAGTCGTCGCTGCCATAACCTTCGCAGTCCAATATAATCGCAGTTTCCAATCCGGGACGTTCCAGCAGATAAGAAGTGATGCCTTCTGTGGTAGGAATCACATCGGTTTCGGCTTTTTTGATCCCGAACAGGGCGTTGATGAGACTGGATTTACCGGAATTGGTCTGACCCAGCACCAGTATACGGAACGGTTCCGCAGACACAGCGGCTTCCCTGTGCTTAATTTTTTCCAATTCCTGTTGAGATAATCGCGTCGGGTTGGCGAACAAACTGTTGTCCAGAACCAGGTTCCCACTATAAAGCTCGATCGCGTAATAGCCTATTTTCTTGATATAAGCGTCGATAAGCCAGTGTTTGAGCTCCTCGGTGGAACAGGACAACAGACTATCGGTAGTGAGTATTCTTAGTTCGCGCACCATGGCGGATACCGGATCCAGTCCGGCCGATACGATGCGAAACAGGCGGTAAAGCTCGCGTCCGCGATTAGCTAAGCGATGACTGCGAACAATATCGTTCACCGAGAAAATATGGCTGCCCGGCACGTTTTCCGAAAGACTAACGCGTAATTCTTGCGCCAGCATCTCGATGACTTTAAGCAGATAAGGGAGCTTAATTTCCAACAGAGCGTCTTTACGTTGCGGATAATACTGCTCAGCTACGGCCCGCATCACTTCAAGCAGGGTCTGCATATAAAATTCCGAAGAGGCCAGATCAGGATTGCTGCTTCTCTGTAATGCGGAAATCTGCTCGATTTTTTCGTAAGCCCGTTTGCTTTGAGCGGTTTTTTCGACCGACGCCGAAATATCGAGCAATTCCAGTTCCAAATTCGCCCGGTTCAAATATTGGTTAAAGAGCCACCACGCCGCGCCTAATACTGCCGAAACGGCTAGCCATAAAATCAGCATTTGATGCAGCCATAACCAGTAAAAGCCTGCTGCCAAAGGGATACTGAATGGGATCATTATGATTAGAAAATGTATCTTCCAGCGCGTTTTCATTTTCATTTCAGCACCTTATGTTGAATTTCATTAACGTAATCCTTCAACATGGATCGGCCCAGTTCAAACTGTTCCTTATAAACGATTCGGGATACTTCACCGGATAACGCTTTTCCGCTATGTAAACTTTCAAAGTAAACCGTTAGCGTCTTGCCTAATGCATAGGTTGTTGCGGCAGTCAGCACCGATGACACGGCCGAGCCATAAACGGGGATCAGTTTGATTAATTCGCGACGACCGATATTGGTCAGTAGCGTAACGCCGAGTGAGCTACTGATTTCAGCCCAACTTTTTCGGTCCAGCTTGTAATTATAAATCGACGCAATGGTCTGAAACATTTTGGCCTGAACCAGCGTCACAACAGGTATACCGACAAAGGGGACCGGAAAGGCTCCGGCCGCTCCTGAAGTAAGCGCGTAGGCAATAATATGCGGATGCGCCGCTTTGCTGTATACGTCTTGCAGTTCCTTGCGGATTTCTTTCATGTCATGAAGCATCATAGCAATGCCGTGCGGCAAAGCTGTCTCCAGACTACGCCAAAACGCTTCCAAACCGTAATTGACCGGTTGGTAGCCATCTTCCGGCAACGTAAAATCAACCGCGACAAACTGGGCATCAATACCCTTGAATAGCGTTCTTTGTTCAAGCAAAGATCGGCGCAGATTCTCAGGAACCATTTTAGTCCAGTCTTCAGCGTCAAACGGATAAGGACTCAAATGTTCGAAGGCTGGATCGGGATAACCCTCGTGCAATGCCGTTTGCGCAACAATAACCGGCCAATCGGGTTTGGCTTTATGAATCGATCGGACAGCTTTCATAACAGCCTGTTGAGAATGATCCATGGCTTTCATTACCACGATCAGTACGTGAGCCTGTTCCCGGAAAGCTTCAATATCGCAATCCGGTTCATAATCCACTTCGCCCAGTCCCCGCGTATCCAGAAAGCGCATGATGCAATCCTGGGAATCAGGAAAATTATAAATGAATGCGGTTCTGGTGCAGGCCTGCATGCCGTTACCTATCTGGGCGCGGCTGTCTCCGGTCAGGGCCTTGATGATCGAAGTTTTTCCCGACTGAGTCTTCCCCAACAGCCAAAAGACCGGAGTAGGCATAGACGATTTTATGGCTTCGAGGCGCTTACTGAGTTCCTCGTCATCAAGGCGAGGCGTGAAAACTGTCGAGTAAATTTTTTTCCACATGCCAAGACCTCAAACCAGGGAGAAAAATTTTTATGATGGGTGTGCTTAAGTGCGGAGTTTATTCTTTAAGCTCCATCAGTCAAAACATCATCCAACAATGAATAGCCACAGATGATACGGATTTGGTGGATCAACACCGATAAAAGTTTAAATCCTGCCTGATCCGTGCCATTTATGTCCCATTAGTGGGTAGGGCGTGCTGTCCTTAGGCAAGAACCCAATCTTTCTGGGCAACGATAAGGAAATCCAATCCGTGTAAATCCGTGTAAATCCGTGTAAATCCGTCTGATCCGCGTCATCCGTATTCTATTTTTCTTGCTTTTCGTGGCTTTCGTGGCTTTCGTGGACAATCCTAAAACGGAATATCATCATCAAAGTCGTCGTAATTTGGCGGTGGCGGCGGCATAGAACCGGAACTGCTTTGCGGCGCCGATTGCTGAGGCTGATTGGCCGGTCTTGATGAGGGAGCGGAATATCCGCCCTGCGGCTGCTCGCCGCCAAACTCGGAAGTGCCGCCGCTACGGCTGTCCAGCATGTTCATGGAGTCGGCAACGATTTCGGTGGTGTAGCGATCCTGACCGTCTTGACCTTGCCATTTCTGAGTGCGAATACGACCTTCAATATAGGCTTGACTGCCTTTTTTTAAATATTCACCCGCGATTTCGGCCAAACGATTATAAAACACCACCCTATGCCATTCGGTTTCTTCGCGGCGCTCACCCGATTGCTTATCTTTCCAGCGCCTGGACGTTGCCAGACGAATTGTCGTAACGGCACCGCCGCTCGGCATGTAACGAACCTCAGGGTCGGCGCCTAGCCTTCCTATTAACATCACTTTATTAAGCATTTATTTCTCCTCATTGTTTACACGATTATGCATTGACATACTGCGTGATCAAACGTTGTAATTGGTCTTTATCAAGTTTCTGATTATCAACCTTAAGATAAACCAAAGCCTCTTCATAATGCAGGGTGATTTCCTCTATACCGCTGATTTTAAGCATTTCGGCAATAAATTCATTTGCGCCTTGTTCACTGAGTTGTTCCAGTGAAATAAGCAAATTTGCCACATACCGTGGAGGCTTCATCCATAAGGACACCACCAACCAGCTGAATGCGGCAGCGGCACAAAATAAAAACACCGCCGTGACTCCGAATTCGCCGTTAAACCAGCCGCCCACCAGCCCACCCATAAAAAGCCCCATGAATTGGGAACTTGAATAAGCGCCCATGGCCGTGCCTTTCAAGTCAGCCGGCGCTGTCTTCGATATTAAAGAAGGTAGTGTCGCTTCCAATAAATTAAAGCCGCAAAAAAACAGCCACAAGAAACCTATAATCCCGCTCAAGTCTTGATGAACTATCGACAAGCCCAATTCGGCAATCACCAAGACAGCGATGGCCCCCAGAAACACCTGCTTCATTTTGCGTTTCTTTTCGGCCAGAATCACGAACGGTACGGCGAAAGCCATCGAAATAACAAAAACCGGCAAATAAACCTGCCATTCATGCCCTGCCGATAATCCCGCCTCCCTCATTAATGAAGGCACCACCACAAAGATAGCCATTAAAATCAGGTGCAAAGTGAAGATACCGTAATTCAGGCGCAATAGATCCGGATTTTTCAACACCTGCATCGTTTCTTCGGGAACGAACTCCGCATCCCGATGCAATTTGGATTGCCGGGGATCGGGAACGATATAAATAATCGCTAGAATAGCCAGAAGGGTGAGCACCGCTGTTACCCCAAAAACGCTCTGCACACCGCCGAATCCGGAAATAACAGGCCCGGCTATGATGCCGACGCCAAACGATCCACCGATGCTGATTCCGATAATAGCCATGGCTTTGGTGCGATGAACTTCCTGAGTCAAGTCTGCCACCAGGGCCATAATAACGGCCGAAACCGCACCGGCGCCCTGAAAAGCCCTACCGACCAAAATCCCGTAAATGGTCGTTGACAGTGCCGCGATCACGCTACCGATAAAAAACATCACCAAGCCTATAATAATGATTTTTTTGCGACCGAAGCGATCGGATAGCAAACCGAAAGGAATTTGCAATAGAACTTGAGGCAAGCCGTAAATGCTCATAGCCAGACCGATCAGTGCGGGCGTTGAACCCTCAAGCTGCTCGGCAAATAAAGATAACACCGGCAAAATCATAAATAGCCCCAGCATCCGCAAAGCATAAATGCCTGCCAAAGACCATGTGGCGCGTTTTTCCGATGAAGTCATCGAACTTGTAATGTCCTGCCCTAAATTCAAACCCTGCATAACTCCCCGTTAAATAGTTGATTATTAATGTAATTAATATTTTTAGTCAATAGCTTATTAATACTAAACAACTAACTTTCCACTTTCTTTCCACTTTCATTTATCCGCGCTAAAGGATTAAACTGAATTGCTTGATTCAAGTAATCCGGCGAAAGATGCGAATACCTCATAGTGACGTTCAAACTTGAATGGCCAAGGATTCTTTGAAGAGCGACAATATTACCACCATTCATGACAAAATGACTGGCAAACGTATGCCGCAAAATATGAGCCAATTGACCAGCAGGAACAATTAAGCCTGAACGCTTAAACGCAGATCGATAAGCAGCATAACAAGGTTTAAAATTTCCCTGGCCAAGTCGAAATTGTACAAAATTAAACCAATATTGTGATACAGGAACAAAACGAGACGTGCCGTTTTTCGTATCCACAAATTGAAAACCCTGGTTAATACAGTTAACCAACTTCAAATTTTCAGCTTCCGACCATCGAGCACCAGTAACCAAACAGATAACGAATACATACCGTAATGATTCATTATTAGACAACAATCACAAAAAAGAATCCAAACTACGAAAACCTTAACGAAGACTTTGAAAACGTAAAAAAACCAAGAATCAACGTAACCATAAAAAATGACTCATACAATCAACTATCATGTGGAAAAATGGCAGGAGATCAATACATTAGTTTCTTAACGCTTGATGGTAAAAAAGAAAGAAGTTACGACAATATTGAAGAAGGTCAATACATAGGATGCAGTATTTCAATAGACAACAGAAGCAGCACTTTTTTAAATTGGTTTCATGCTGCATCACCAGGTGTTTATACTCTATTGATTGAACAAGTAGAATGTAGAACATGCAAAGGAATAGATCATACATGGTCAACCATTATTGTTAACCCCGATGGGAAAAGAATATTTCGCCCCGTATAAAAAAACTCGTAAGCTCAGAATTACCTTTTTTGATAGAGTGAAGCCATGAACGGTAAACAGATCATAGCAAAAAGTATAAAAGGCAAATGAGAATAATCAGCCGAAAAGCAATAAGGGAATTTGAAGCGATACACGCACAAGCAACCGCCCCATTAAAGGAATGGCGTAATAAAATGGAAGCCCTACACTGCAACAACTATGCAGAATTAAAACAAAACTTCAACCCGGTTGATAAAGCAGGGATGTATTTTATATTTAACATTGCTGGCAATAAGTACCGGTTGATTGCCGCTATCCATTTCAACAAACAAACGCTTTATATCCGAAACATTTTAACCCACGAGGAATACAACCAATGGAAACCTTAAACTTCAATGTTAATGAATTGGTACGGCAATACCACGACGTTTGCAAATCAATCCCATTAAAACCAATCCATAACGATAACGAATACCAGGAGGCAATCAACTCATTGAACCAGTTATTAGACGCTGGAGGAGCCGACGAAAATAACGCATTAGCCGAACTAGTAGACGCGCTAGGCGTGTTTATCTATAGCTACGAAACTGGACACTAATGAAAGAAGCTATCGTGTTTCACCTTGAAGGCATGGCCGAAGACGGAGAAGAACTGCCAAAGAGACAAACCATAGCCGAATACGTTGAAATTGCAGCTTGATAAAAATGTTTCCAGATTGTTTCCACAATTACCAGCAAAAGACAGCCTTACTTAGTTTTTCCGCTTAAAAATATTGTTTTAATTCAATAAGTAACGCCATCTAAAGCTCGAAACATGGCTCTTGTAATGTCCAGTAAATCGATGATCTCCTGCTCGCTATAAATGTGTGGCGCTAGCTGCTGTCCGATTCGACCAAAGATGCTGTCGTCCGGCACCTCGGTGCGCGGTTCAAATTGCTGCAGGTAGCGGGTAAACGAACGAAGATTCTTCAATCGTCGTGCCCACGTTGATGACTTGTCGCTGTTACCTTTGTCATGCCGTGCCCAATCGGCCATGATCTCGACGGTCAGCGGTTCTTTGAGGTTAAGGGCATCTACGTAGCGTGCAAAACTGGTCACTGAATAGCCTGGACTGCGTAAGGCAAAACCCAGGCGGCGACGCTCGCTCAAATAATTGGCCGCGTGTTCTTGCAGGGTGATGTGCGCACTCATGATACGCTCCCAGGCCATGGCAGGGCGACCGCTACAAGATTCCTGCTATCGAGTTTGGCATAAACCAGGGTGGTATTGAGCGAGCGATGCCGAAGCACATCGGCCACCTCTTTGAGGGAACTGC
>JAURZV010000001.1 GCA_030653175.1 Methylobacter sp. | reverse complement strand
TACACAACTTTTTTGCATTATAAATACAATGAGTTGCAAGACGACCTGGCTCCCTCTCCTGTTGGAGAGGGTTGGGGAGAGGAGAATAAAAACAACTACTTATATCCCCCTCATCCCAACCTTCTCCCTCAAGGGAGAAGGTTGGGATACTTGTGTAGATACCTAAGCCCTCAGGGAGAGGGCTTAGCATTGCTTAAGTCAACAGTATTGACTACTACCACCCCCCATTTAAAAAATATAGCGACAAAATAACTTGGCTTGATTGAATGTTAAACAGGACAGTAAAGATGAAAAAAGCGTTGATTACCGGTATCACTGGTCAAGATGGTGCCTATTTGGCTCAACTTCTACTCGACAAAAACTATACGGTTTACGGTACATACCGCCGCACCAGTTCGGTCAATTTTTGGCGCATTGAAGAGCTGGGCATCCAGAATCACCCCAACCTGCATTTGGTGGAGTACGACCTGACGGACTTGGGTTCCAACATTTCGCTAGTACAGAAGGTGCAGCCCGATGAGATTTACAATCTCGCGGCGCAGAGTTTTGTGGGTGTGAGTTTTGATCAACCCACTACCACAGCGCAGATTACCGGTATTGGCGCGCTGAATTTGCTGGAAGCTATTCGATTGGTTAATCCAAAAATTCGGTTTTACCAAGCTTCCACATCTGAGATGTTTGGCAAGGTGCAGGCTATCCCGCAAATGGAAGACACGCCTTTCTATCCTCGCAGTCCTTACGGTGTGGCCAAGCTGTATGCGCACTGGATGACGGTGAATTATCGCGAGAGCTATGGCATTTTCGGCTCCAGCGGCATTCTGTTCAATCACGAAAGTCCGTTGCGTGGGCGCGAGTTCGTCACTCGCAAGATCACTGATTCTGTGGCCAAGATCAAACTGGGCAAACTGGACTGTATGGAGCTGGGTAATATCGATGCCAAACGCGACTGGGGCTTTGCCCAAGAGTATGTAGAGGGCATGTGGCGCATGTTGCAAGCGGATGAGCCAGACACTTTTGTATTGGCTACCAATCGTACCGAAACAGTTCGCGATTTCGTGCGCATGGCGTTCAAGGGCGCGGGTATTGTGGTCGAATTCAATGGCTCGGCAGAAAATGAAACGGCCGTAGTATCAGCCCTCACCCCAACCCTCTCCCAAGGGGAGAGGGAGTTGAAATTGGGTCAAGTCGTGATGCGCGTAAATCCGAAGTTCTATCGCCCAGCCGAGGTGGAGTTGCTGATTGGTAACCCCGCCAAGGCCAAAACTAAACTGGACTGGGAGCCTAAAACTACGCTGGAGCAGTTGTGCCAGATGATGGTCGAAGCTGATTTGCGGCGCAATGAAGCAGGGTTCTCATTTTGAAGCTGCTGGTCACAGGCGCTAACGGGTTTACGGGGCAGCGCTTTGTCACGACCGCTCGCGCCCGTGGGCACGAAGTCGTCGCTTTGCTGGCTAATCTGAATGATCAGGATGCTCTCAAGGAGGAGGTTGCGTATGTAGCGCCGGAAGCGGTTGTTCATTTGGCCGCCATTAGTTTTGTGGGTCATGAAAATGATGAAGAATTTTATCGAGTCAATGTCATTGGCACCATCAATTTGCTCAAGGCGCTTGTGCAGCCAGGCCTTAAAAAAGCACGAGTATTGGTGGCAAGTAGCGCAAATATTTATGGCACTCCTGATATTGACGTGATTGATGAATCAGTTAGTCCTGCGCCTGTAAACCATTATGCGGCAAGCAAGTTAGCAATGGAATATATGGTAAAAGCGTGGTTTGATAAGTTACCTATTGTAATTACAAGGCCTTTTAACTATACAGGTGTTGGGCAGCATGAGAATTTTTTAATACCAAAAATCGTTGCTCATTATCGACGTGGCGAAAAAGTAATTGAGCTTGGTAATCTTGATGTAAGTCGTGATTTTTCTGATGTACGGGATGTTGTAGACGCTTATGTCAGCTTGCTTGAATCAGATGCGTATTCTACTGTTGTCAATATATGCAGCGGGCAAGCTATTGCGTTGCGTGAAGTAATACAAAAGATGAATATTATTGCAGGATACGAGATTGAGGTTCGAGTTAATCCTGCATTTGTTCGTGCTAATGAAATTCCTCGATTATGCGGCAGCAATCACTATCTAAAAAAATTAATTAATTTTTCACCCAAATATACATTTGATCAAACTTTAAGATCCATGTTTGAAACTTAAGCGCAGATTATCAATTGCCGGATTCTCGTAAACTCAATTCCTCCTGGCTGTCTAATCTAATTGCCCAAACATCGGGGTTTTTAGCGTTTATTGTCACGGCACCATTTTTAATAAAACTGCTGGGTAAAGATCAATTTGGGGCATTAACGCTGTTTGTCCTGTTACCTCAGATTGTAGTGCAGTTGGATTTAGGCCTATCTACAGCAGGTGCTCGTGCAGTAGCAATGTTTAATTTTCAAGGCAAACCGGATTTGGTCAATAGGATATTCTGGGAAATCTTATTTGCATTTGTGATCGTTGCGGCAGCTCTGTATGTTGTTTTTCATTTTTCGGCACAGCATTTATTTCATCTTTTACAACTGGATCAAATTATTGGTGGACAATTAATCCAATTTGTAAATGTTATTTCCTGCTGGTGCTTGTTAGCGCTGCTTAATGCTGGGGTTTCTATTCCAGCCAGAGCTTTTGAGCGATTCAGGCTCTTGGCTGTAGTTCAGGCAATTTCAGCAATAACATTCTGGTTAGGGGCATTTTTTCTGGCGCTGATGGGTTATGGATTGGTGGTGATTTTATGGTGGGGTGCGGCGGCTGCCGTGCTCACTTTGCTTATATTGATCTTTAATACAAGAGCTTATATCACCTTCAAAAAAAATATTTTTTTTGAAGGTGATACCTGGTTGTTACCTGGATTTTTTAGGTTTGGCTTAGGGGCTTTTGTTGCACAAGCAAGTAGTTTACTTACATATCATGCGGATAAGTTTTTGGTGGCTGCATTAGTCTCACCCGGGGCGGCAGGTATATACGCAGTATGTACAAATATTGCCAATAAATTGCTTATTCTTGTTGCTGCTATTGGTGCATTTGTATTTCCTAGAGCCGTCAGGTTAAAAACTGAGGGTGCGACTGACGAACTGAAAGAAGTTTATGTCCGTGCAACTAACGCATGTGTTCTTGCAGCTATTGTTTTTGGAATACCAATAATTGCTTTATCAGAACCTTTCTTACGTCTTTGGCTCAAAACTGAATATGCACAAGACTATATCTGGGTGCTGATGATAATGGTTATTGGGTACATTTTGGCGGCTTTTTCAGTGGTGGCCTCTAATGTATCGATTGGGATGGGGCATTCACGTACACCAGCTATTTTTGCAATTATAGGAGGTGTTGGAACATTGCTTTTATGTATGCTTTTAGCTCCCAAATATGGCATTATAGGCGCTGCGGCTAGCGCTGCTATTGGTATGTCTCAGGCCATAATTTTTAATTGGCTGGTTGCGCATTGGTTCGGAAGGTCATATGCAAGAGATGCGATTTTTTTATTATTAAAAGCAGTTTTTGTCGGATCTATTCTGGTAGGTTGTTTTTTATTCACTAATCATTTAATTGATTCATGGGTTGAGCTTATTATTGCCGGGCTATTTGGCAGTAGCTGTGTTTTGCTGATTTGGTTTGTTTTAGGGTTTTTTAGTAATGATGAACGCGATTATATTCTGCGGATATTGAGGAAAATTAGATGGTCGTAATTGAGTTGGGCTGTGGTAATTCAAAAACACCTGGTGCAATTGGAGTAGACTTCAATCCAAAAACGCAGGCCGATATTATCCACGACCTGGATGAGTTTCCCTATCCTTTTGCAGATAACTATGCTGATCGCATTATCTGTAAAGATGTTCTGGAGCACGTTGAACATTTTGTGAAAGTAATCGAAGAAATTTGGAGAATAAGTAAGCCAGGGTGCGAGGTTGAGATTAGTGGTCCTTTCATGAGTAGCGTTAATTATTTTTCCGACCCTACACACCGAAGATCATTTACATCACGGTCATTTGATTATTTTATTAGGGACTCTGAGGCAAGGCGCTATTCATATTCGCCAGTTGAGTTTGAGTTGGTATCAGTGGAATATGACCCTGAACAAGTTAAAGTGCGACACGGGTTTCACCGATGGATGTTACGTTGGGCAAATCAAAATAAAGAAAAATATGAAAATAGATATGCTTTTATTTATCCTGTTTATCAGGTTCATTTCCGTTTAAAGGTTTCTAAGTGATCGATAATCATCAGATTAATCTAGTCATAGGTGCAACAAGTCTGGTGCAACCATTAACGGGGATTGGACAATACACGCTTAATTTAGCACAGGAGCTGTCTACAAACCCGCATCTGATTATCGATTATTTTAATGGATATAGTTGGTCTAAAACTCCAGATGTAAGACATTCGCCCAATATCGGAAAAACTAAAAATTTTGTTAGACAATTTCTTCCTCACTCTTATGAGGCGAGAAGGTTTGTGCAACAAAAAGCTTTCAATTTGACGAATAATAAAAATAAGGCGAATATTTATCACGAACCTAATTTTCTGCCGCTTGAGTTTGATGGTCCAACAGTAATCACTGTTCACGATTTGTCTTATATACGACATCCTGAGGCTCATCCATTGGAAAGAGTCCGGGTAATGAGTAAATTTCTCCCGTCTGCTATAGAACAATCCAGTTGTATTATTGCGGACTCAAATTTTACCAAGTCTGAAATTGTGCATGAATTTAGGATTGACAATAACAAGGTACATGTAACACATCTTGGAAAGTCTTTAAACTTTTACCCTCGATCAAAGGCCGAAACTCAGGATGTATTAAAAAAATACAATCTAAATCAGGGTAAATACATACTTGCTGTTGGTACGCTTGAGCCAAGAAAAAACTTGATCCAAGTGATTTCTGCATATCGACTAATGCCGGCGGAGCTTGCCCAGCAGTTCCCGTTGGTGATTGTTGGAGTCAGAGGGTGGAAAGAAGCAGGCCTACTGACTGAGCTTGAGGTCTTGCTAAAAGTAAAAAAAGCCCATTTGCTTGGATATGTGTCGGCAAGTGATTTGCCCTATTTATATGGCGGTGCACGAGCCTTTGTTTTTCCATCGCTTTATGAAGGTTTTGGCTTGCCGCCACTTGAGGCAATGGCATGTGGCACTCCAGTAATAACATCTAACACTTCTTCAATACCTGAAGTTGTTGGTGATGCAGGACTTATGGTTGATATAGGGGATGTCGATACTATGAGAAATTATATTGAAAAAGTGTGTGAGGATGATGCTGCATGTTTGCAACTTTCTGCTGCGGGCATTGAGCAGGCTAGTAAGTTCTCTTGGCGTGAATGTGCCAAGCAAACGTTTGATGCTTATTTGTTCGCATTGAATGGAAAATAGTAGCGTGGATGTATTAAGTGTTTATCGTACTTATTTTCCAGATCCGCCGGGAGGCCTTCAGGAGGCAATAAGGCAAATTTGCATGACCACATCTTGCTTTGGTGTGCAAAATACTATATTTACCTTATCGCCAAAAAATCAGCCAAGAGTAATTGAAATGCCTGAAGCCACTGTGGTACGGGAGCGGTCTTGGCTGGCTCCGGCTTCTTGTGATATTGGAGGAGCCTCTGCTTTTTCAAGCTATTTAAGTTTACTTAAGCAGGCTGATATCGTGCATTACTTTCATCCCTGGCCATTCGCAGACGTTTTAAATACCTTTAAAAAAACTGATAAACCTGTTTTGTTAACCTACATTTCCGATGTGGTGCGTCAACGTTTTTTAGGCACTCTTTATTCTCCTTTAATGTGGCATACCTTGCGTCAAATGGATGTGATTGTTGCAAATTGTCCTGCTTACGTTGAAACAAGTCCTGTTTTATCTCATCCTTCTATTCGTGATAAGGTGAGGGTAATCCCATTAGGAATTGATGAGAACTCTTATCCGAAAGTTGGAGATGATTCAGTGTTTAGTCGTATATCCGTTACTGCTACTGAGCCGTATTTTTTGTTTTTAGGGGTGTTGAGGTATTACAAAGGCGTTCATACTTTAATTTCTGCTGCAAAATCATTAAATGCTAAAGTTGTAATAGCTGGGTCAGGTCCCGAAAGTGAAAAGTTAAAAAGGCAAGCAGAAAGTTTGGGATTGAAAAATATTTTTTTCGCGGGGCAAGTTACAGATAAGGAAAAAGTTTCACTAATTAAAAATTGTCTAGCGCTAGTTTTACCTTCTCATTTAAGATCAGAAGCGTATGGTATGGTGCTTGTTGAGGCATCAATGATGAATAAGCCGATGATTTCGTGTGAAATAGGTACAGGCACATCATTTGTAAATCAACATGAAAAAACCGGACTGGTATTAAAACCTGAAAATGTTGATGAAATGGGTGATGCAATGCGTACTATTCTAAATAATGCCGAATTAGCTAAAACATTTGGAGAGAATGCGCGCTCACGATATGAATTGTTATTTTCAGGTTTGGCTTTAGGTAAAGCGTACATGTCTGTTTATGACGAATTAATTAGATAGCTTGGATGTAATGTTTAATTGATGAAAATTTTGGTTACAGGTGCTTCTGGATTTGTGGGACATCAGCTTATCCAAACACTTAAGCAGCGTTATTGCTTAAAAGTTATAGCAATTGGACGTTCAGTATTGCAATCTTGCGCAGATGAGTTCTTTGTTGTCTCAAATTTTGACCAGCAAGGTGTTTGGCAAGAACCTTTAGAGGGCTGTGATGTAGTCATTCATTTGGCTGCTCGTGTGCATGTGATGCACGACAGGGCTGAAGATCCCTTGGAAGCATTTTTAGCCGTTAATTTACACGGCACGGTAAATTTAGCGAATGCTGCCGCTAAAGCAGGTGTTAAGCGGTTTGTGTACGTTAGCTCTATAAAAGTCAATGGTGAATATACAGAAGGTCAGCCATTTACAGCGCAGGACGCCCCTAATCCACAAGATCCTTATGCTGTTTCTAAATGGCGAGCGGAACAAGCCTTACTTAAACTTTCTGAAGAAACTGGTATGGAGGTTGTAATTGTAAGGCCTCCTTTGGTATATGGGCCAGGAGTAAAGGCAAATTTTGCATCCCTTTTAAACGTTGTGAATAAGAGGTTACCATTGCCATTAAGCTGTATTAATAATACGCGGAGCATGATTTATGTGGGCAATTTAGCTGATGCATTAATTACTTGTGCTACTCATGCTAATGCTGCTGGTCAGACATATTTGGTGTGTGATAATGAGAATGTTTCTACTCCGCAATTGATTAAAAAATTGGCATTTGTATTAAAGCGGCCTTATTTAGTGTTTCCTTTTCCACTTTCAATCATGCGATTATTGGCTAGGTTGGTGGCTAAGTCCTCCGCAGTAGATAGATTAACGCAATCCTTGGTAATTGATTGTTCAACACTATGCAATGAACTTGACTGGGAGCCACCATTTACTATGCAAGAGGGATTATTAGAAACAGCGCAATGGTATATTGAATCAGTTAAAAAATAGGTTTATTAAGGGCGTCGCTATTTTTACTAAAGCTGGTTTTGGGCATTCCTGTCTGTATATGGACTCCTCAGGTTTTATTGCAAGATAAGTTTTCACCATTGATGCCACCAATAAAAATCAAGATTGCAGCCATATATTCGATTGTTGGCGCTAATCTAAAACTAACCGCACTTAATTTAAAAATGTACAAATGATTTTTTGGTGGTTTCTTTTGCTAACGAGTGCGGTGTCTTGGGCGCTCACCGGTTTTTTGCGCCGGTACGCCTTGGCGAAGAACTTAATCGATATTCCTAATGAGCGCAGCTCGCACTCGGTGCCGACGCCTCGCGGCGGCGGCGTTGCTATTGTGGTGTCATTTCTGGCTGTTCTGCCCATTTTAAACAAGTTTGATTTACTTTTTACCCCTGTGTTTTTGGCCTTATGGGGTGCCGGATTCGCCGTTGCGATAACCGGTTTTCTGGATGATCACGGACACATTGCCGCGCGCCGGCGCTTATTGGTACATTTTGGTGCGGCGGTTTGGGGGCTTTATTGGCTGGGCGGCTTTCCTCCGCTCACGGCTTTTGGATATTTGCTGGATTTAGGGTGGCTTGGGTATGTGTGTGCGGCGGTTTATATAGTTTGGTTGCTCAATCTGTACAATTTCATGGATGGCATTGACGGCCTTGCCGGCATTGAGGCGATTACGGTCTGTTGCAGCGGCGCTTTGGCGGTCTGGCTTGTTGCTCCGGATTCAACGGCTTGGATGCTACCGGCTTTTCTGGCTACAGCCGTTTTGGGATTTCTTTTTTGGAATCTTCCGCCCGCCCGTGTTTTTATGGGGGATGCAGGCAGCGGTTTTTTGGGTATTATGCTGGCGCTGCTTTCGGTGCAAGCGGCGTGGATTGAACCCCGGTTATTGTGGGTATGGTTAATTTTGCTGGGCGTGTTCATCGTTGATGCAACCGTTACCTTGTCTCGCCGCGTATTGCGGGGGGAGAAGTTTTATGAGGCGCATCGTAGCCATGCCTATCAATATGCGTCTCGCATCTTGGGCGCTCATCGCCCTGTTACATTGGCAGTATGCGCTATTAATGTTTTTTGGTTGATGCCGGTCGCCATCTTGGTTGCATTGGCTAAATTGGACGGCATCGTGGGTCTCATGGTGGCATATTTTCCGTTATTGTTGTTGGCATATCGTTATAAAGCGGGTGATCGGCAGGCTCAAACCAGGCAGGCCAAGTGAGCTTATTTAATCGAGTATAATAAAACCGATTATTGCGATAAATAAGTAGGACTAATTCATGAGATCACACACGCGCACTTGGTTTATCCTCCTTCCGCGACAAAAGAAGGCCTTAATCCTTATTAGCGCCGATGTCCTTTTTGCGATGTTTGCCCTTTGGGCCGCTCTTGCCTTGCGCTGGGGAGAGCTGTATATCCCCAAACACGATGAGTGGTATCTGTTTGCGGCGGCGCCTGTCATCGCAGTGCCTATTTTTATTAAGATGGGCTTGTACCGTGCGATTATTCGCTACATAGAGGTCAGGGCGTTATGGACCATTATTCAGGCGACTACGCTGTATGCACTGGTTTTTGCGTTTGTCCTGTATGAGTCCGGCATCAAGGGCGTTCCCCGGACGGTGCTGCCGTTAAATTGGTTGAATATGATGCTGCTGGTGGGTAGTAGTCGTTTTTTTGCACGTTGGTGGCTGGGAGAGGTTTATTTAAACTTGGGAGGAGGCCGGGGTATAAAAAGTCACAGTAAAAAAAATGTGGTGATTTATGGTGCGGGGAACGCCGGCGTACAATTGGCTTCCGCATTAAGCTATGGGCGTGAATTCAGGCCGATTGCTTTCATTGATGATGACGTGTTCTTGCAAAAACAAAAGGTCAATGGCCTTCGGATTTATCCTCTTAGCTCCTTGAGGTACTTGATAGAAAGGCATCAGGTTTCAGATGTTCTGCTGGCCATGCCATCGGCTAATAGGGCACGTAAAAGTGAAATTATTCGTTTATTAGAGCCTTTTGCCGTTCACGTGATGTCTATGCCCGGCTTGTCTGATATTGCCCAAGGCAAAGTCACCGTTGATGCGCTACAGGAGGTTGATATTGCCGATCTTTTGGGGCGCGACGCTGTGGTGCCGGATCAGTCGCTACTGCATGCCAATATTGCCGGAAAAGTGGTAATGGTAACCGGCGCAGGCGGGTCTATCGGCTCCGAACTGTGTCGGCAAATTATCCGGTTGCAGCCGAATTCACTGATTCTTTTTGAAATAAGTGAATTTGCGCTTTATGCGATAGAAAAAGAGCTGCATCATCTATTAACCAAACGCCGCGCCAGTTCCCGACTGGCCGACGGCATACACGCCATCCCCGGCGATATAAAGAATGCTGGGGAAATAAAGCTTATTCCTGTGTTGGGTTCGGTCACGAACGCTAAGCGATGCGAAAAAATATGCAATACTTTCAGGGTGCAAACAATCTATCATGCGGCGGCTTATAAGCATGTGCCGATGGTCGAAAGAAATCCGGGCGAAGCGATTCGGAACAATATCTTTGGAACTTTGTATACGGCACAAGCAGCGATAAAGGCGGAAGTTGAAACCTTTGTGCTCATATCAACGGATAAGGCCGTCAGGCCGACTAATACCATGGGAGCGACCAAGCGTTTTGCTGAATTGATTTTGCAGGCGCTCAGTTTAAATGCTGTTAATAAAACCCGTTTTACTATGGTGCGGTTTGGCAATGTGCTAGGTTCCTCCGGATCCGTTGTGCCGTTGTTTAAAGAGCAGATCGCAAGAGGCGGGCCGGTAACGGTTACCGACGAAAGAATTATCCGCTATTTTATGACCATACCCGAAGCGTCGCAGTTGGTTATTCAGGCGGGTGCAATGGGCCATGGCGGCGATGTGTTTGTGCTGGATATGGGCGAGCCTATTCGTATTGTTGATTTAGCCAAGAGAATGATCCATTTGAGCGGCTTGGAAATCAAAGATGCGGAGCATCCCGAAGGCGATATCGAGATTTGCTTTACAGGTTTAAGGCCTGGAGAAAAGCTGTATGAAGAGCTGTTGATTGGCGATAATGTTTCAAAGACCGATCACGCAAGAATTATGCGCGCACAAGAGCACGTGATTCCCTGGGTCGAGCTGGAGAAAATGCTGGCAACATTGGAACAGGCAACAGAAGACGATGATTTTGAACGGGTCAGGGGTATTTTGGCCGATGCCGTTACCGGTTTTGTACCGCAGTGTGAAATTGAAGACGTGTTGTGGAAAGAAGATAGACGGCTTGTGAATGGGTGAAAGCGATTTATGTAGTCAACTATGCAAGGATATTTGTTGGATACAATATGACGTATAATAAACTTATTATTTTAATTATAAGAAACAATCGGCTTTGTTAAAGCGGTCATCCTTTTCAGGATTTAAAGAGAGAACCCCATGGATAAGTTAACCAGCATGAACGTTTTCGTTCGCGTGGCAAAGGCCGGAAGCTTTGCTGGTGGTGCGCGTGACCTGGATATTTCCAGGGCCATGGCAACCAAGCATATCATGCATCTTGAGGGTGTGCTGGGTACGCGATTATTCAACCGAACTACGCGCAGCTTAAGCCTGACCGACGTGGGTGCATCCTATCTGGAACGATGTCAGCAAGTGTTGCTTGAGGTTGAGGAAATGGAAGCCGCAGTAACGCATCTACAGACTGAGCCCAGGGGAATTTTAAGAATCAGTGCGCCGCCGGTCATTGGATCGACTCATATCGCTCGTGCTGTGTCTGAATTTTTGAAAATACACCCCGATTTAATCATCGAGATGATTATCCAGAGCAGCCCCGGCGATTTGATAGATGAAGGGATTGATGTCGCTATTTTTCTGGGCGCTTTGGATGATACCAGTATGTTTGCCCGGAAATTGGCCAGTTCGTCGTTGGTTGTTTGCGGGTCGCCGGAATATTTTGCCCAATATGGTATTCCCCAGACACCGGAAGATTTGGAAGATCACAGCTGCCTGGTTAATTGGGCTATTGCGCCGAGAAATAAATGGCTTTTCAAAGGCGAAGCCGGGTATACGGGAATAAATGTTTCAGGACGGATGCAGGCAAATGTTGCGGAACCGATACGAATCGCCGCAATTAATGGTTTGGGGCTGGTGATGTTACCAACCTATATTGTGGGCAGGGATATTGAAAAGGGCAAATTGAAAGTCGTTCTGGAAAATTACACATCGCCGCCTTTAGACGTCCATGCGGTATATCCGCATCGAAAGTATTTGTCAGCTAAAGTCAGAGGTTTTATGGACTTTTTGCAGGAATGGCTGGAACATCGGGTTAGTCTGCCGGGAACGGAATGAGAGGATTGATTGGTAGAGCGTTTTGGCGATGACTGCCTGATATTTTGTCCGTGGCGATGGGTTATATAATGACTTATGCGAGTCCGGCAAAGCTTCCGCTCCTGCTCACGTTCTTACCCGCATCCCTGTAGGCAAGGGCTGAACATCAATACCCGCCAAGAAAAACTTACCCGTCCCGATTATATAAAATCAGTTTTGATAGCATCGGCATGAGTCGATTTCTTGACCGTGGCCTAGGGGATGAGATAATAGGCTGTCATAAACCGGATGGATTGCTGTTTTATCGGACTTTTGCGCGAGAAAAAGCAGAGGCATAGGGTGAGCTGAACATAGTGATGCCGATCAGCTCCATCATAGCGATGCGCTTCGTGCCTAGCGCAACCAATAGCCCTGACGCATGGATGCAGGAGGTACGACCCCAAGGATGGGAGAGGTAGAGCAATGCAGGGAGCAATTGCCGACGACTGCACGGACGCAGGAGGTAGAGCAATGCAGGGAGCAATTGCCGACGACTGCACGGACGCAGGAGGTAGAGCAATGCAGGGAGCAATTGCCGACGACTGCACGGACGCAGGAGGTAGAGCAATGCAGGGAGCAATTGCCGAGAGCG
>JAURZV010000098.1 GCA_030653175.1 Methylobacter sp. | reverse complement strand
TCGCGGCTAAAGCCGCTCCCACTAAAGCCGCTCCCACTAAAGCCGCTCCCACTAAAGCCGCTCCCACTAAAGCCGCTCCCACTAATGTTAGAAAACTTTTGCTCAACTACTTATGCACTTTCCGAAGAGCTGATACCGCATGCCGAAGCGGAGAGCGGTACTCTATCCTGGTGCACCTGAAAATGAAGTACGCCAACCGGGACTTTTTCAAAAAACGTGTGAATTTTATAAGGATAAAGTTATGCCCAGTTACGAAATTAAGCTAAAGCGTCATGAGCTTGTCGCCGAAGGTACCATGGCGTTCCATTTTGAGCGGCCCGCCAATTTTAAATTTAAGGCCGGTCAAGCCATTGGCATCACACTGATTTCTCCAAGTGAAACCGATGCCGAAGGCAATACTCGAGCGTTCTCGATCGTTAGCGCGCCCTTCGAAGATGAATTAGTGGTGGCTACACGGCTGCGCAATACCGCTTTTAAGCGTGCACTGAGTCAGTTGTTGCCGGGCAGTTCAGTCAAGCTAAACGGGCCGTTTGGTTCGTTCGGATTGCATGATAATCCTGAAAGCCCCGCGGTTTTTCTCGCCGGAGGGATTGGTATTACGCCGTTCGTCAGCATTATTCGGCAGGCGGCTCACGACCGGTTGCCGCATCGCCTGTTTCTTTTTTATTCCAACAAAAGACCGGAAGACGCGGCGTTTCTGAGCGAACTTCAGCACTTGGAGGAAACGAACCCCAATTACCGATTGATCGGTACCATGACCGCGCTGCAAAATTCCAGTCAAGCGTGGGCGGGCGAAACCGGCCATATCTGTGCGGAGCTATTGCGGAAGGTTGTAGGACAAATCAAAGGCCCTGTTTATTATATCGCCGGTCCCTCGGCGATGGTCGCGACCTTGCGGGAAATGCTGAAGGGGGTTGGCATCGATGACGAGGATATTCGCACCGAAGAGTTCTCGGGCTATTGAGGCGAGACCGGAAAAAGCGGGCTATACCCAGTTTGCAAAAGGGTGCGCCACAAAACGCGGAATGAGTTTGCCGGAATCCATTCCGCGTCAGATGGTTTGCGGTTTATCTCCAGACAACGCCGACAGGCCGACGTTGGAGCCGAAACCGGCCGCATCAGCTAACGTGTATTTGTCCAGCACAGTCATAAATGCACGTTGCGCTTCATATAAAGTAGCCTTGAGGAAGCAGTTGCGGATCAGACGGCACTGATTGGTCGGGGCATCGAAGCACTCTACCAGATTCATGTTAAGTTCAGTCCGACGCACCACTTCGCCCACACCTATTGTATACGCGGGTCGGGCCAACTGGATGCCGCCGCCCTTGCCCCGGGTCGTCATAATAAATCCCTGATTGGCCAGGCTGTTCGCCACTTTCACCAGATGGTTGCGGGAAATTTGATGATACTCGGCGATCTCTTGAATTGTCGCCATACCCGGTTCAGGCAGGCGGGCAAGATAAATCAGCAGGCGCAGTGAAAGATCCGTGAACTGCGTAAGTTGCATATTGAATACTCCTTCAAAGTCGCCTGTCTTTTAGCTTATATCTTGAAAATTAAAAGATAGGTCTTGACGGTTTAATAATCGCACAATAAGATGCATCCTAAATGCATCTTATTGTTGCGCCTTGGCAAAGGCCCTGAGAGTTAGGGCTATTGAAGATGTATTTTAAACACCTTTTTAATTATTTGGAGAAAAATATGTCGCAACAACAATCTTTATACGAGAAATTGGGCGGAGAAGCCGCTGTTAATGCCGCCGTTGATATTTTTTACCGCAAGGTGTTGAGCGATGACCGCATCAGCTCCTTTTTCGAAGGCGTGGATATGGAGACTCAGGCCGCCAAACAAAAATCATTCCTGACCATGGCTTTCGGCGGACCGCATAATTACAGCGGCCTCGATATGCGTCGTGGGCACGCCCATCTGGTCGAGCGCGGCCTGAATGACTCCCATGTCGATGCCGTGATAGAAGATCTCGGTGCAACCCTCCGCGAGTTGAACGTAAGTGAGGAGTTGATCGCTCAGGTTGCCGCCATCGCCGAAAGCACACGCAACGACGTGCTGGGCCGTTAATTTTCCATCTTTGAAACAAGTGTGCCGCCATGGTTAATATTCGTTACGCAAAAGACAACTTCGAACTGGGTGAAAACCAATCCGTTCTGGATTGTTTGACCGGCCGCGGTGTGCCCATTCCTTTTTCCTGTCGCAACGGGGTCTGTCAGACCTGTCTGATGCGCGCCACTGGAGGCACGCCTCCTGAAAATTCGCAAAATGGCTTGAAGGATACTCTGAAGCTTCAAAACTATTTTCTCGCTTGTATTTGCCATCCCACCGCAGACCTCGAAGTTGCCCTGCCGAATGACGATGATGTCCAGGCGGTTATTCCGGCTACCGTCAAAAGCTTGAAATTACTCAATTCGGAAATCATGCATGTCGAGCTCGAATGCCACGCGCCCATCGATTACAGGGCCGGGCAATTCATAAATCTTTTTCGAGACCAGTCGCTTGGTCGCAGTTACTCGCTTGCCAGCGTGCCGCATGAAGATGATCATCTTCACCTCCATGTCCGCCGACTGCCGCAAGGTCGGGTAAGCGGCTGGATACATGAGGAATTGCGTCCCGGCGAGACCGTCGAGATTCGCGGCCCCGGCGGCGACTGCTTTTACATACCCGGCAATACCGAGCAGGGTTTGGTTCTCATCGGCACAGGCTCCGGGCTTGCGCCTCTCTACGGTATCGTCCGCGATGCTCTCAGTCAGAACCACACCGGCCCTATCCATTTGTTTCACGGCAGCCGCGATCTGAACGGACTCTATTTGACCGGCGAATTGCGCGATCTGGTTGAGCAATATCCGAATTTCAATTATGTACCCTGCCTTTCCGGCGGGGAGGCGCCCCACGGCTTTGCCTCAGGACGGGCCGATGACGTGGCCTTTCAGCAGATTCCCAATCTCAAGAACTGGCGCATGTTTCTCTGCGGGCATCCGGATATGGTTAAAGCGGCCAAGAAGAAAGCCTTTATGGCGGGGGCCTCTATGAAGGATATTTATGCCGATGCGTTCAATGTCAGTCAGTCTTCCTAATAAAAGTCCATTGCAGGATTTTCGTCATTCTATCGGATGCTTGTCCGGCACCGAACTGCCTTCAAGCGCTCTAAGCCAAGCTGATGTAATACCTCTCACTGGAGAATACTGGGCTGTTTCTGCAAATGCTTACAGATGGAGATTGTCTTATGCCTCAAGTCGTTGTCTTATATCGTTATCCAGTAAAGGGCTTCACACCTGAAACGTGTGAAGTGGTAGATGTCCTTGATGAAGGGCGAATCGCCGGCGACAGGGTTCGGTATTCGCTTTGCGAATTCAGGCGCGATGGATGATGCCTGGAGTAAAAAACACGAGTTCATTGCATTGGTGAACACGCCCGGCATAGCACGCCTTCAGCTTCGGTTTGATTATAAGGCGCTTAGATTATGCATCAGCTTGGGGAAGGCGCTGTTTTAGTCAATGAAGCGCTGGATGAGAAAGGTCGTAAGAGAATTGCTGCCGCGATATAAAGTCAGTCTCCTTAAAAAGCGATTGCAGTCTCATAACAAGCGGGTGATTGCTAACTGTTCGTCATAAAGCTCGGCAAACAAATAGAAATACGCCGCCATTGCGTTGAATAGCAATTGCAGCGCATAAGGGGAAGTTTGAGTGAGGTTTATTTTTCAGCTTGGATAACATGAAACGCGTCGGCGTAAATATCGCCGATAGACGCGCCTTTCATGAACGCCATTCTTTTGGTCTGATTGACCATTTCCGGGTGACCGCACAGGAAAACGCGCCATCCGTTTAAGGTTTCAGTGGATGATAAGGCAATGTCGTGAGCGCGGCCTTGGATATGATCCGATTCAATATCTTCCCCTGAAAGACAGGGTGTGTAATGAAAATTATCAAATTTCTCGGCAAGTTCATGCATTTCATCAATAAAATACAGGCCGTTAAGATCGCGGCTGCCGTGAAACAAGTGGATGGGCCCCGAGTGCTCTTGCGCCAAAGCATCGGCAATAATGCCGTAAAGCGGCGCCAGGCCGCTGCCGGTTCCGACCAGCATCAAGGGCTGCTCTGCACGTCCGGGCAGATAATGGCAAGAACCTTGCGCTTCTGAAATGGTTAATTGAGCGCCTAACTCCAATTCATCATATACCCAACTGCTGAATTGACCGTTCGGTAAACGACGAATATGAAATTCCAGGATGTTTTCGTGCTGCGGGATATTCGCAATCGAATAACTGCGGGTTAAACCATCGGGTCGTTTTAAATTAACAAACTGACCGGCGAAAAAATTAAACGGGCTTTGGTATTCCAAAACCAACTGTACAATATCGGGCGTCAACAGCTGTTTTTTGATAACGACGGCTTCAATCGAAGCGCCTTGCCGGTTGGGCAAGGCAACGGTCATATCCTGTTCAGGATGACAAACACAAGCCAGAAAGTAGTTCTGCTTTTGCAAGGTATCTTTAAGACCGACTTGGGCCAAGACAGGTGGAGAGTTATCAAGACTGCGCATCATGCAGGCTTGGCAAAGACCTTGACGACAACCGTTAGGCACCTGTACGTTTTCCCTTAACAGGGTTTCCAATACAGTCTCATCCGGTTGACAGGAAAATGTTGATTCGCCAATAGTTATGCTTCGCATGGTCTCCACCTGGTATTTCAGTTATTTGCCCAAAACGTCATTGCGTGTGCTTTCTGCAATGGCTGCAGCTTGAGCGATCAGTTCTTGCGGTACATTCAACTCGGTTAACGTTGCACCGAGATGCTCCATTACGGCATCAAAATGACTTGCATTTAAGCCCATTTTGACAAGATGTGCATGAGCATTACGCATGTCTTGACCGCTATAATTATTTGGGCCGCCGAATGCCATGGTCAAAAAGGCTTTTTGTTTGGCGGCTTGTTTTTCCATGTCGGAATTGTCGAAAAAACGGTTAATGCGGTAATCCGCCAGCACTTTACGATAAAAAATATCTACAGCAGCATTAACAGCCGCTTCGCCGCCGATTTTTTCATAGAGTGTTTGGCTTGAAGTTGTTTCTTGTGAATCGCTCATTATTGTCTCCAGTATTGTGTAGGATAATTATTCTTATTTTAAGCAAATATGCTCATGGAAGAGTTTATAACAGCAGACGATTTTTTGCTATATAAAACTTTTACAAGTTATATGTGTCATAATAAGCTATTTTCACTGCACGCTTAACAACAAAGTCATGACGAAAGGATGAATCCGCTAATGCTTCAAAAGATAAGTTCCCGCCAACATCAGATACTTGAACATTTGCTGGAAAGCAGGAATGGCTTGAGTGTTGATGAGCTGGCTAAAGCGCTGGATATTTCCAGAACAGGTGTGCAGCAGCACTTTGTTGTTCTTGAGCGGGATGGCTATATCAGGAAAAGCACCCTCAATAAAACAGCCGGGCGTCCGGTGACTATTTATGTCATAACCGACAAAGGCAACAATTATTTTCCCAAACAATATGCCTGGTTTTCAGAATTAATTCTTAGCGATTTGCAGCAGGAAATAGGCTCTGAACGCTTTAAATCCTATATGCAAAAACTGGGCGGCAAGCTGGCGGATAAGCTGCGTGGCAAATTTGAAGGAAAAAATTTAACCGAACGCGTTGATGAGCTGGTCATGGTCATGACAGATCTTGGTTTTCAAGTAAAAGTGGGTATGGAATCCGAAACTGAAAGGCCGAATATGCAGGCATATAATTGTATTTATCATGATCTGGCCCAGAAACATCATGAGATTTGCGAGTTCGATCTGGCGCTTATGTCCTCGTTGCTGGACAAGGAAGTCGAGCAGTTAAGTTGTATGGCCAAGGGCGATTGTAACTGTAGCTTTAGAATCAAATAACTTAAGTAAGCAGATTGATTGAAACCACGAAGGACACGAAGAGCACGAAGTTATTGGGCGTTTCCTAATGATTACACTCTTCAGCCATTGTGAAATGATAGATGCTCCAGCTCGTTGGCATTGCAAAGGCCAAAGCAAGCTTTGAACTCCAAAAACCAAAGATGCCGGAGTTCAAAGCTTGCTTTGCAATTCTAAACATCACGTTTTGTGACGCAGAGTAGGGGAATGAGTACCGGCGAGGGTGAATAGTTACCATAGCTTTTTCTTCGTGAACTTCGTGTCTTCGTGGTAAAAATTCTTAGCTATTGCGTAACATCAGTCAAACTTATTGCATAGTGCTTAATAAGCTGTCGGTAATAGCTTGCTTCCTCTATTTTGCCACGTTTTGTAACACCATTGAGGTAAATAGTAGCCTTTTTTACCAGCATATTTAGCGCCGCCTGCTGATTTTGCTCAGACAATTGACCGCTAGCTATGATTTTTTGCAAGGCGCTGATTCGAAACCGGTCCATGCCCCAGAATGTTTGGGATAACTGATCTTCATGACCGCCATGCTTGTTTATTTGCGGTTGTTCAACCAATAGAACCGGGTAGTTTGCTGTGATTCTAAGCCACAGGTCATAGTCTTCGCAGGCTGGCAGCTGGACGTCAAACAGGCCAATGCCCGTAAATACCGAGCGGTGTATCAGAACAGTAGACGGCGACATTGCGCATAACGGCAAGCAATGGCTAAATATCCAGCCGCCTGTCTTGGCGTATTTTTTGGGTACATCAACCTGAGTGCCATTGTGTATCCAGTTTTCTTCGGTGTGGCAAACCTTGTATTCAGGGTTGGTCGCCAGCGCCGCTTTCTGGTTCGCCAGCTTTTCAGGCAGCCATTCATCATCGGAATCCAGAAAAGCCAGCCAGTCGCCGGTCGCTTGTTGTATGCCAAGATTACGTGCAGCACTGACTCCGAGGTTCTCCTGATGGTAATAACTTACTTGAGGAAATTCCCGGCGGAGCATGATTCCCGTATCATCGGTTGAACCGTCATCAATTACTACAACTTCTGCCGGTAATAAGGTTTGGGAATACACGGATAATAGCGTCCGTTTGAGTAGATCACGGCGATTGTAGCTGGGGATAACAACCGAAATATTCATAACAACCAAGCCGTAGCGGCAGCTTTGCTTAAACGGTCATTGATCGCCCGCCATGGCTCTGTTTGCGGGGGCTGTTCCACCAGAATCAGATCCAGCTGCAAGCTATCCAGCTCCCGAAGCGCCGCATAAAGCCGATGGGCATAATCACGGGCTTGTTTAGGTAAATGCAAAACACGGATTTGGCCGGTTTCTGTTATTTCCAGTTGATAGCTCAACAGGCCAATCCTTTTGCCATCGGCGATCAATTGCCGGACCCTATCCGGTAACTGTTCTGCCGGGCAACGAATAGCGGGCGTTATCGGCGCATAATGTACTGCCATCATGCCCGGCGCACGAATTCCCGCTGATATCGCCAGGGATGGTGTGTATGCCGCAAGCCAGCCGGGAGCTGGCGCGGCGTTTGATGCCGGCGGAATTATGAGTTCAGTCTGTAAAACGGCTTCAATCTCCTGACGGGTGATATGCCCCGGTCTGAGTAATCTGGGCCCGCTGCCGCTTAAATCAATAATGGTTGATTCCACACCGACCTGACAGGTACCCCCATCAAGGATCATGTCAACCGCATCGCCCAGCTCTTCGCTGACATGTATGGCTTGGGTAGGACTAATCCGGCAAAAGCGATTAGCCGATGGCGCCGCAATACCGCCACCAAAGCTTTTTAACAAGGCCAGCGCTACCGGATGATCAGGCATGCGCAAACCGACCGTTTGCTGGCCGCCGGTAACCGCTAGCGGTACTTCGGATTTTTTGTTCAATATCATAGCCAACGGGCCGGGCCAGAAACGATCCGCCAGCTTTAACGCGGCATCAGGCACTATGCTTGCCCAATCGCCAAGGCTGTCAATATCGGCGATATGCACAATTAAAGGATGATCGGCCGGCCGACCTTTCGCTTTAAATATGCCTGCTACCGCATCGGGATTGCCGGCGTCAGCACCCAGGCCGTAAACCGTCTCGGTGGGAAAAGCGACCAGACGGCCTTGCCTCAATAAGTCAGCGGCATGGGCAATGGCGTTAGCATCGGCTACAACCGGTTTCATGCCGGGCTGTCCTGCCCGGCACCCTACGGGCGGGTGCAAATCCGCTCCCGGCGGTTTTGTCATATTATTTCCTCGTAGGGGGCAGGCTTTATGCCTGCCCTCTGAGTCGATTGCCCGCAATTCCGGCTCTTGCCCTCCATGGGCAACCACAAGGGATTGCCCCTACGATATTCTAAATCCATTAACTTAAAGGCCGTGAGGTTCAAGCAGAGGGTACGATTTCAATCAATACTTCACCCGGGTTAGCCGGTTCGCCTTTAACCACATGCACGGCTTTAACGGTTCCGGCTATGGGCGCCGTCACTTCCGTTTCCATTTTCATCGCTTCAGTGATTAAAACAGCTTGCCCCGCAGCTACTTGCTGACCGACTTTGACCAACACATCAAGAATGTTGCACGGCATACTCACCACCACATCGCCTTCTGCTGAAGGTTTGGCGCGCTTACTGGAAATAGCGCTCTTAACTGCGCCCTGGGTGCCGCCTTCCAGAACTATTTCGTCCAGGGTTTCGACAACAATATCCTCGGGAACACCGTCCACCATGAAATAAAAATGCCGTAAAGTCTGGTTTTTCGGGCCGGCGCCGGTGACTTTGACGTGATAAGACTCGCCATGTAACGCCACATTAAACTCGGTAGGCGCTTTTTTAACGGCGTCAGCCGCTCTTGACTCAAGTTCCAAAGGCTCAGGCATCAGGGTGTTGTTAGACCGCTGCTCTAAAAACAGCCTGCCAACTTCAGGAAACATCGCATAACTCAGCACGTCTTCATCATTAAGCGCCAGTGCGCCGATTTCCTGACGCAGATTGTCAAACTCCGGTTTAAGCAAATCGGCAGGGCGGCAGTCGATCACCTCTTCCTTGCCAATCGCACGTTTTTGCAAATCGCTGTCAACAGCTGCCGGAGCCTTGCCGTAACCGCCTTGCAGATAACGTTTTACCTCATTGGTAATGGTTTCGTAACGTTTGCCGGTTAACACATTCAGCACGGCCTGCGTTCCTACAATTTGCGAAGTTGGGGTAACCAGCGGCGGATAGCCAAGATCTTTACGCACCAGCGGAATTTCTTTATACACTTCACCGATGCGATCCAGCGCATTGCGTTCTTTTAGTTGATTGGCCAAATTGGAAATCATGCCGCCGGGCACTTGAAACACATGCACCTGAGTATCGATACCGGTGAATTCGCTCTCGTAACGATGATATTTTTTCCTGACCTCGGCAAAATAACTGTTGACGGCCTGTAGCTTATCCAAATCCAAACCCGTGTCGTAAACCGTGCCGCGCAATGCCGTCACCAGGCTTTCAGTCGGTGGATGACTGGTGCCGCCCGCCCACGATGACAACGCGGTATCGACATGCTGACAGCCTGCTTCTATGGCTTTGAGCTGGCACATTTCCGCTAATCCGGACGTTGCATGGCTATGCAAGTGCAGCGGCAGATCGACTGTATCTTTAAGCGCTTTTACCAGTTCGCCGGCAGCATAGGGGGTCAGTAACCCAGCCATATCTTTAATGGCAATGGAATCGCAACCCAGTTCTGCCAAACCTTTGCCTAATGCTACAAAACCGGCCACATCATGCACCGGACTGGTGGTATAACAAATAGTGCCTTGTGCGTGTTTGCCGGTTGCCTTAACGGCTTCGATAGCGGCTTTAAGATTGCGGATGTCGTTAAGCGCATCAAAGATCCGAAACACATCCATGCCGTTTTCGGCGGCCTTGACAATAAACGCCCGCACCACATCGTCGGAATAATGGCGGTAACCGAGCAGATTCTGTCCCCGCAACAGCATTTGCAGGCGGGTTTTCGGCAGGGCCGCTTTCAGTTTCTGCAAGCGTTCCCAGGGATCTTCTTTCAGAAAGCGCAAGCAGGCGTCAAAAGTAGCGCCGCCCCAGCACTCCAGCGACCAATAGCCGATATCGTCGAGCATGGCGCAGGCCGGCAACATGTCTTCGGTGCGTAAACGGGTCGCGATCAGAGATTGATGAGCGTCTCGAAGAATAACGTCGGTAATATGAACTTTTTGCATCTGTTTTTTCCTTGGGTTACAAGCCGGGATGGGAAGGCGTAGGCCGGAATAAGACCGTCCAAGCGTAGCGCAGGGTGGGCGTTTCCGGCTTGTCAGGCGGTGTGCCGGAAACACCTGTTTTCGCTTGCGCTTAAACAGGCTTATGCCGGCCTACAGCTCTCGAAGAATAACGTCGGTAATATGAATTTTTTGTATCTGTTTTTTTCCTTGGATTACAAGCCGGTATGGGCAGCCATTACAGCGGCGATAACGCTGGCCAGTTCTTCGGGCCGGAGTTTATTGGAATAATTAACAAGTTCGGGATATTTCTCGACAAAGCCGGTATTAAAGGTAGCGGCCCGAAAATCAGGATGACGAAGAATTTCCAGATAGTAAGGGATGGTGGTTTTAATGCCGAACAAGCCCATATCTTTCAAAGCCCGTTCGCCGCGTTTGATGACATCCTCCCAGGTCAAGGCGCTGACAATCACTTTGGCCAGCATGGAGTCGTAAAAAGGCGGAATTTCATAACCGGTATAAATTGCGGTATCGGTACGCACACCGGGGCCGCCGGGCGCATAGTAACGGGAAATCCGGCCAAAACTGGGCAAAAAACTGTTTTGGGGGTCTTCGGCATTAATCCGAAACTCGATGGCATAGCCGCGCCTGACAATTTCGTGTTGCTTGAAGCGCAAGGTCAATCCGGCCGCCACCCGTATCTGTTCTTCAACGATATCGACACCGGTCACCGTTTCGGTAATGGTATGTTCGACCTGGACACGGGTATTCATTTCCATGAAATAAAACCGATCTTTATCGTCGAGCAGGAATTCCACGGTACCGGCATTGGTATAGCCAACGGCTTTGGCTGCCAATACCGCAAGTCCGCCTATATATTGGCGTTGCGCCTCATCCAGTTGCGGGGACGGGGCTATTTCGATCAGCTTTTGATTGCGCCGTTGTATGGAACAATCGCGTTCGTAAAGATGAATGGTATTGCCATGATGGTCGGCTAATACCTGAACTTCAATATGCTTGGGGTTAACCACGCATTTTTCCAAAAACACATCGGCGCTGCCAAAGGCTTTGGTCGCCTCGGAAATAACCCGTTGGTAATTTCGCTGCAAATCATCGGCACTATCGCAGCGCCGTATGCCCCGGCCACCGCCGCCCGAGGTTGCTTTGAGCATAATCGGGTAACCGATGGTTTCAGCCACGGTAAGCGCATGTTCGACACTGTCCAGATTACCGTCCGAACCTGGGGTTACCGGAATGCCTGCTGCAATCATCGCTTTTCGGGCTTCGGTTTTATCGCCCATACGATGAATGACATCGGCATCAGGGCCGATGAAAATAATACCGCGTTCTTTGCAGACTCTGGCAAATTGCGCATTCTCAGAGAGAAAACCATAACCCGGATGAATGGCGTCACAGCCTGTCGCAGCAGCCAAATCGACTAAGGCATAGACATTAAGATAGCCGGCTAAAGGCTCGCTGCCGATGCAATAAGATTCATCGGCTTTTTTAACATGCAGGGCAAAACGGTCTGCATCCGAATAAATGGCGACCGAGCGTATACCCATTTCGGCGCAGGCGCGAATAATGCGCACCGCGATTTCGCCTCGATTGGCAATTAGAATTTTACGTAACATAATTTTTATTTATCCCTCGAAGCTTGCCGATTGTACTAATGAGCCGAATGTAAGCTGGAAAACACCAGCGTTTCCAGAAACCTTACAATCTCCGCCTCATCTTTATTTTTACCAAAGTCAGTCAGCGAAGGCAGGTTATTCATAAAAAAATTCTGGAAATGCGCCATTTCAATAATGGTGGACGCTAACGATTTCGGGTATTTGTATTGGGGGTTGCATTCCAAAATCATATTTCCGATAACAGCGCAAAGGTCTTTGTAGGGTTTAAACAAGTGATCCTTGTTATCTTCCGATACCCGTTTGGTCAGATAGGCTTTGGAGCCTTCGGTAATAATGATTTGATGAAGGATGCTTTCATCGACATAACTGGTTCTACTATCGTCCTCCACTGTGGTAGCTAACAATTTAATGACCATTTTTAGCTTAACGACAGGATCTTTAATATTATGGGTATGAAAAGCAACCCGGTATTCGAGCCAGCTCCAATACCAGGCCGTAATATACATCAGCAACCGGTGCTTGTTTTCAAAATACCGGTAAATACCCGCCTCGGTTGTGCCGATAGCTTCTGCCAGTTTTTTAAACGTGAAGGCTTCAAACCCGTTAAGGTGAATTAACTGGATGCTGTGCAGAATTATTTTTTTGCCCAGTTCGGATTGCTCCGGATCCCTGAGAAATAATTTTTCATTCATTTTAATTTGCAGCTGTATTTCCATAGCACCCTGTTTTTTATCTGTAGTTAATGCATTTGACCCGATTGTTTTAACAAGGACTACCGCATTTCACTGTAAAAATGATAACTGAAAGTATTGCAATTTGCAAAGATAGTGTTACTATCATTTACAAATTGTTTTTGCTATTTTTCACCTTTATTCTAAAGGCATCCGATTATGGAAGTAAAAAATATGTTTAAAGAAATCAAAAGTGACTTGCCTGCCAGTATTGTGGTGTTTTTTGTGGCGGTTCCCTTATGCCTGGGTATCGCGTTGGCATCCGGTGCGCCTTTGTTCGCAGGTATTATAGCCGGCATAGTCGGCGGTATTGTGGTGGGTATTGCCAGCGGTTCGCCACTGGGGGTTAGCGGCCCTGCCGCAGGCTTAGCCGTCATTGTATTATCCGCTATTACGACACTGGGTTCCTGGCCTGCCTTTTTACTAGCCGTCGTTCTGGCCGGCATTATTCAGCTTGTTATGGGCTTTGCCAGGGCAGGCTTTATTGCCTACTTCTTCCCTTCCTCCGTCATTAAAGGAATGCTTACCGGTATAGGGCTTTTGATTATCTTAAAACAGATACCCCATGCCTTAGGCTACGATAAAGACGTTGAAGGCGATCTTTCGTATTTTCAAACGGACGGAGAGACTACCCTTTCAGCCATTACCAGCGCTTTTGATGCCTTTACGCCGGGGGCTATATTGATTGCCGTCATATCACTTGCGGTCCTTATCCTATGGGACACGGTTTTAACCAAAAAACACAAGCTGTTTCAACTGATACAAGGGCCTATTGTGGTGGTTGTTTTGGGTATGGTAATGAACACTTTTTACCAAAATGGGCTATTGAATTTTAGTTTAACTGCCGACCAGGTTGTTAGTATTCCGGTTCCTGAAAACCTGGCCGGTTTTTTCAGCCAGTTTACCCTCCCCGATTTTTCTGCAATAACCAATTTTGAAGTTTGGAAAACGGCTTTCGTATTGGCGGTTGTTGCCAGTTTGGAAACATTGCTTTGTGTGGAGGCAACCGACAAGCTTGACCCATTCAAACGAGTTACGCCCACTAACCGGGAATTAAAGGCGCAAGGGTTAGGCAACATTGTCTCCGGGCTGTGTGGCGGATTGCCTGTTACCCAGGTTATTGTGCGCAGTTCGGCAAATATTGCCTTTGGCGGTAAAACCAAACTGTCCGCAATACTTCATGGGGTCTTCTTGTTAATCAGCGCCATTACCATTGCCGGTTTGCTGAACAGGATTCCGCTTGCCAGCTTGGCGGCCATATTGATTATAGTGGGCTATAAGCTGGCCAAACCGGCTCTCTTTAAACAGATGTACCAATTGGGCGGGGAGCAGTTTGTTCCTTTTGCGGCTACTGTTGCCGGCATATTGGCAACCGATTTACTAAAAGGAATTACCATAGGCATCCTGTTCGGCATCTTTTACACATTACGCCACAGTTACCTCAACGCCTACTCAATGAAAGATGTAATGACTACAGAAGATGGGCACGAAGTTCACCATCTTGTTTTGGCGGAAGAAGTTTCGTTTTTTAATAAGGCAAGCATATTAAACGCATTAAATAACATTCCCCAAAATGCAAAAGTGATTATTGATTGTTCAAAATCCAAATCAATTGCTTATGATGTGGTAGAGATCATAGAAAATTATCAGAGTAATGCCCTTACCAAGAACATAACGATCGAAAAAATAAATTTTATTGAACCGGCTGTGTCGCTAACAACTTAGGAAATATAAAAAATGAAAACATTAACCAAAGAAATGCAAGCAGCCATTACGCCGGCAATGGCATTGGACTTATTAAAAGAGGGCAATAAAAGGTTCGTAAATAACCTTAAAGTAAACCGTAACCTGTTGCAACAGGCCAATGAAACATCCGACGGCCAGCATCCGTTTGCGGTTATTTTAAGTTGCATAGATTCCCGTACTTCAGTCGAGTTGATTTTTGACCAGGGCTTGGGAGATGTATTTAGTGTCCGTATTGCGGGCAATATTATTAATGAGGACATTTTAGGTAGCATGGAATTTGGTTGCAAAGTGGCCGGTTCTAAAATAATAGTGGTTTTAGGCCATACCAGATGCGGTGCGATAAAAGGCGCTTGCGATCATGTGGAAATGGGCAACCTGACGGCGCTGTTAAGTAAAATACAGCCTGCGGTTTATGATGAAAAAACCGTGACCGAAAACCGTAATTCGGACAACAGTGAATTTGTCGAAAAAGTGGCCGCCATCAATGTAAAAAGAACAGTACAGGCCATTATGGAACGCAGCCCTATTTTAAAGGACATGATTGAAACAGGCGCAATCGGAATTATTGGCGGCAATCATGATCTTACAACGGGTGAAGTCACTTTTTATGATGATACTTTAGTTATTAATAATCCCAAGTAAAACCGCTTTCAGGCGGATGTAAAAGCCTGCCGCTACAGGCTCAGCCAAACAAGGCGGGCTAAGGATGAAACAATGATATTAAAGCGCCAAACAAATTGGATTGGCTCTGTCATTATGATAATGGCATTAGTGGCCAGCGCTCATGTACAAGCTACTTCTGATTTTCAGATATGGGTTCCAATAAACATTAATGCAAAATTGACAGAACAATTACGCGGGTTTTTAGAGCTCCAACCGCGAATTGGCAATAACGCATCAAATCTTACCACCGCAATAGTTAGACCCTCTCTTGGCTGGGCGATTAATGAACAGGCTACACTATGGGTTGGCTATTTAATGCAGGCCGATTCCGTTACGCCCGATTCGGATAGGTATGGCATTGAAAACCGTGCATGGCAAGGATTTACATGGCGAGATACCGCTAATGAAAAACAATTTATATGGGAAGTCCGTAATAGGCTGGAAGAGCGTTTTTTAGCGGGGAATTCTGATCCCAGTATCCGTTGGCGAACACGTTTTCGGGTAGAACAGTTAATTCCCGACTGGTCGCACTGGTCTGTCATTGCCTCTGAAGAAATATTCGTGAATCTAAACGACAATTCCAATAATGCCCAATTACAAGCCGGGGCACAGCAAAACCGGTTATATGCGGGGGTCGGTTATCGATTTACTCCTGAGGCTCAAGTCGAAACAGGGTATTTATACCAACATGTATGGAGAAATTCTCCATCGGCTGATCAAAACAACAATATATGGATGACAAATCTTAATTTAAATTTCTAACTATCTCGTGGGCACCAGCAGTAGGCGCTTCCTGAAACGTTTTGCGTTGGTTAAGTGCAACCTCTTTGCTTAGGCATCGCGAAAACGTTAAGAGCGGGGTTTGTAAACCCCGCCCCGCTTACGGCGCCAACAGTAGGCGCGTTTTCCTGCCCACCACACTAACCGGTTACCGAACAGGACATGAGCGAGAAAACACATCAACCAAACAATGAACCGTCGGCAAACAGCTATCGCAACCAACGGGTCGCCCTGCTCACCCAGCACGGTAAGGAAGCCGTGATAGCGCCTGTGTTGGCAGAGCTGCTGGGTTGCTGCGTAGAAATAGTGGACGGGTTCGACACCGACCTTCTCGGCACTTTCACCCGCGACATCGCACGCGAGGGAAGCCAACTGGATGCAGCGCGGAAAAAAGCGCGCATCGGCATGGAGCTGTCAGGGCTTTCCATCGGCATCGCCAGCGAGGGCGCGTTCGGTCCAGACCCTTTCGCCTTTATGCTGCCAGGGAACAGGGAGCTCTTGATCTGGATTGACGACCGGCTCGGCATCGAGGTCGTCGCAATCTCGTCCGGCAGGACCAATTTATCTCATTGTCTGGCCGAGAGCTGGGAGGAAGCCGAAGATTTCGCCCGATCGGCCGGATTTCCCGAACATGGCCTGGTGATCCGTCCGGTGGACGAAAATCACCCCGAATTCCGCAAAGGGCTGGCAGACTGGGCCGGCTTAAAGGATGCGGTAATCTGGGCATTGGGCTTGGCGCCGAACCGGCGCGCTTTCATCGAGACCGACATGCGCGCGTTCGCCAATCCGACGCGCCTGGAAAACATCCGGCTGGCTGCCGAGGATTTGGCGCGGCGCCTTACTACGCTCTGTCCGGCCTGCGATGCGCCGGGGTTTTCCCTGGCCGGACAGGTGCGGGGACTTCCCTGCGAGGACTGCGGCGCTCCAACCGGCGAGGCGAAGGCAGATGTTCACCGCTGCGTTCGCTGCGAACATCAAGTGCTGGTGGAGCGGGAGCGGGAATACGCCTCCGCCCGATATTGCGATTACTGCAATCCTTAGTAACTACTCAGCCATCAAATACAATGGAACGCTGATGACGCAGATGAATATGATCAACGCAGATAATTTAAGAAAAATCTTACACATCATAACTATCAGCGTCATCAGCGTTCCATTTTTTTAGCTACTGAGTAGTTACAATCCTTAACTTTACTGGAGCGCCTCATGTTTTTGGCTACCTATGAAATACCAAAGATGTACGCTCAACAATACCCTTTAATATAGGAGATTACCCGCGTGACTTCATATCAGTTGACCCACCTAAAACAGCTTGAAGCGGAAAGCATCTACATCATCCGCGAGGTGGCTGCGGAGTTCGAGCGGCCGGTAATGCTCTATTCCGTCGGCAAGGATTCCGCCGTCATGTTGCAACTGGCGCTGAAAGCGTTCTTTCCCGGCAAACCTCCGTTTCCGCTGCTGCATGTGGACACTACCTGGAAATTCCGCGAAATGATCGAATTCCGCGACCGGCTGGCGCGCGAACTGGGTTTGGAGCTGATCGTTCACACCAATCAGGAAGGCGTGAGCAAGGGCGTCAACCCTTTCACCTACGGCAGCAAGAGACACACCGACATCATGAAGACCGAGGCGCTCAAGCAGGCGCTGGATAAATACCGGTTCGACGCGGCCTTCGGCGGCGCACGGCGCGACGAGGAAAAATCCCGCGCTAAGGAGCGCGTTTATTCGTTTCGCGACCGGAACCACCGCTGGGATCCAAAGAACCAGCGTCCGGAACTGTGGAATCTCTACAACGGCAGGATCGACAAGGGCGAGTCGATCCGGGTATTTCCCTTGTCCAACTGGACTGAACTGGATATTTGGCAATACATCCATTTGGAAAACATTCCTATCCCAACGTTATATTTCGCCAAGGAACGTCCCGTCGTCCAGCGCGAAGGCACATGGATCATGGTCGATGACGACCGCATGCCGCTGGAGCCCGGCGAGACGCCTCAGATGAAAATGGTGCGCTTCCGCACCCTGGGCTGCTATCCATTAACCGGCGCCGTTGAATCCACCGCCACCACATTGCCTGAAATCATCCAGGAAATGCTATTGGCCACCACCTCGGAACGGCAGGGTCGGATCATCGATCACGACCAGGCCGGTTCGATGGAAGATAAAAAGAAAGAGGGGTATTTTTAGACAGGCAAAAGGCAAAAGACACAAGGCTAAAAATGGCGCGATTTGAAGACTTGGACGTTTGGCAACGCCTATCAAGGCTTTGTGTTGAAATCTATAAACCTAAAAACTAACGAGGTTATTTCTGATGGCTAGACTCATCTCCCACGGTCTGTTTGTGACCGGCACCGACACCAGCGTCGGCAAAACTCAGATCGCCGCCGCCTTGGCTCGCCTGCTCGCGGAACGGAACCTGATCGTGCGCCCCCGAAAACCGGTGGAATCCGGCTGTCGTCGGGAAGGAGGTCGCCTGGTGCCGGAGGACGCCCGAACGCTGCAAGCCGCCGCCCGTACCGACGACCCCTTGGAGCTCGTCTGCCCTTACTCCATGGAACCGGCCCTGTCGCCGGAACGGGCGGCGGTCTTGTCCGGTACGACTTTGACTTTGAATGGCGTACAGGCGGCCTGCCTCGAAGGAGTGGCCGAAACCGATTTCCTGTTGGTGGAAGGCGCCGGGGGATTCTATTCCCCTCTGGCGCCGGGCGCGCTCAACGCCGATCTGGCCGTGGCGCTGTCCTTGCCGGTGCTATTGGTGGCGGCGGACCGGCTGGGCACCATCGGCCACACCCTGATGACTGTGGATGCAATCAAACGGCGCGGCTTGACTCTCGCGGGGGTGGTATTGAACCGGCTTGATCCTCACGGCGACCCGCTGATGGACAACGCAGCAGACCTGTCCCGATGGCTGGGACATCCGGTGACCGTGACCGACCGGTTCGATACGGGCACCGTTGATCCCGGCTGGATGATGCTTTGTCCGGCGCTGGCAGCCCTGGCTGACCGGTTGGCGGCGTCCAACCAGGATTTAATGTCACAGAAAATTCTATGAGTTTGAAAGAGGTTCGATTAAAAGTGTGGGGATTGAGGCTATTGTTTCCACACTCGGCATTACTACAGTTCAGTCATGTGTGGGCGCGAATTCATTCGCGCGCGGCAGGTGTTTAAAAAACGCGAATGAATTCGCGCCCACAACAGGATGTCGCTATCGATTCCCCGCACTTTTAGTTACACCCGCTTGAAAGCTTTGAACCCTGATTGGGCATTGAACGTTTACGAGGTACCGCTGCCATGATCCACGCTCGCTTATCCGATGTCGCCAAATGGTCCGGCGCTGACCGTTTCGGCCAGGATGCCGAATTTTCCGGAATTGAAATCGATTCGCGCCGGGTGCGTCCCGGCTCCCTGTTCGTCGCGTTGACAGGTGCGCATCACGATGGCCACGATCATCTTGATGAAGCGCAATCACGGGGGGCCACTGCCGTGTTCGCTGCTCGCCCCGTACCGACATCCTTGCCGCTCCTGGTCGCAGAGGACACGGTGCCGGCCCTGGGACGGTTGGCGGCCGCCTGGCGGCGGCAGTTCCAATTGCCGGTGATTGCGGTGCTCGGCAGTAATGGCAAGACTACCGTCAAGGAGCTCACAGCAGCGATTTTGCGGCAGCGGTATGGCGATGCCGTACTGGCGACTCAGGGTAACCGGAACAATGCGCTCGGCGTGCCGCTGACCCTGTTCCGCCTGAGTTCGCAGTATCGCGCCGCCATCCTGGAATTGGGAGCCGGCGGGCACGGCGAGATTGCACCTCTCGGCGAAATGGCATTGCCGGATATCGCGATAATCACCAATGCCGGGCTGGATCATCTGGCCGGTTTCGGCGGGCGCGAGGGCGCCGCTCACGCCAACGGCGAGGTGTTTTCCGTCATGGATAGCAACGGCATCGCCGTACTGAACGGTGACGACGAATGTCTGGCGATCTGGCGTCAACAAGCGGGCGACCGGCTGTGTTTACACTTCGGATTCAAGTCAGGCATGGATGTACGGGGTAACTGGCAGCCACGGTCCGACGGCGGCGATCTGACTATCGAATCGCCGTGGGGCCGGATCCAAACCCGTTTGCGTCTCATGGGCAGACATAACGCCCTGAATGCCTTGGCGGCAGCAGCGGCCTGCCTGGCGCTGGATATTGAACCGGAAGCGATTGCGGCGGGTTTGGCGGCCGTGCGGCCGGTAGCCGGGCGTTTACAGTCTAAACTTGGCGCGGGCGGTGCGCGCATCATTGACGACACCTACAACGCCAATCCCTCGTCGCTGGCGGCGGCATTGGAAACCTTGGCTACCATGCCGGGCAAAAAACTCCTGGTGCTGGGCGATATGGCTGAACTGGGTGATGAAACGGATATCTGGCATAGCTGGGCCGGGCAGGCAGCGCGTGCGGCAGGCGTTGTGGAGCTTTTTGCGGTGGGAAAGAGGGCGCGCCTCGCCGCAGAAAGTTTTGGGGAAGGCGCTCACCATCTAACCGGCAATCAGGCGTTGGTCAAGGTTTTGCTTCCGAAGCTTCGGCCTGGCGTGAATATTCTGGTCAAAGGATCGCGTTGCATGGCAATGGAAAACCTCGTTGCAGAACTTATGCAGCGTACCCGCTAGCCCGTGCTTCGGGGTAGAGCCGGTTAAGCAGCTCGCAATAAATAAAATATCTGGTTATTAATACAATGGAACGCAGATGGCAAAAGTAGGCGCCTCTAGGCGACGCAGATGAATATGATAAACACAGATAACTCATGAAAAATCGTAACTACTCCCCTAGGAGGCACTGGATTCCGAGCGCCATAAAACACGCAGTTTGGAACCATAAAGTTCAAAGCTAGCTTTGAACTCCGGCATCTACGCTTTCTGGAGTCTTGTAGGGGCGACCGGCCGGTCGCCCCTACGGACGCTTCAAAGCCGGCTTTGCGATTTAATAAGGGGAGTGAGTAGTTACGAAAAATCTTAGGTTAATCATAATAATCAGCGTTCTATTTTTGGCTGCTGAGTAGTTAAGATTGGAGGATATGGTGGTTTATTTTTTTCGAGTTACCTTAAATTATCGGCATCGCTATCCGCCGAATACTTTATTGCCGCCCCGCACGCAGGTCGTTGTTGAACCGTTAACTGCTATATTGCGAGGAAAATGTCATGAAAAAATTTGAATGGCTGATAATATGGCTGACTGCTCACGCCAGAACCCTGTATCGCTTTATTGGCAGTGTGACAGTTGGCATCATGCTGGGCATCCCAACCTTGTTCCTGTTTGGCGATACCCTGCTGTCGCTGATCGGACATGGTCTCGCGGTGCTCGGACACGGTTTGCATTTGCTGTTTGAGGTTTTTGAATCGATAGCCGGACATTTCCTTGAGGAGGCTTTCCATCTGTCTAAGAAAGCGGCGGAAATTATTATTTTCTGGATCAGCCTGGCGATAGCCATTGGCTTATCGTGGACTCTTTCGCGCAAGGCGCATCGTGCCGCGCGACGCGCAGTCACCACCGTTCAGGAACGACGGCTTGCACTGGCGGAATCGTCTAAAATCATGACCTGGATCCGGTTTGCGCTTATCATCAGTTCGCTGAGCGCGACCCTTTATTTTTTCACCTAATGCCATAAAAGTATCTGCACAACTGATATTAATGTCATTCCGGCGGCTGGGTTATGCGCAACCGATATTTCCAGCAAACTAATTTTTACAACCTGCACAATCAATTTAAACACTTAATTTCTATGCCGCATTTACTCAATTGGACTGAACTGTTTAAAGATCTCATCGGTATCTTTGCGATTATCAATCCCGTAGGCGCCATCCCTGTTTACCTGACTATGACCGCCCACAAATCCACTGGCGAAATGCGCCATATAGCCGCTAAAGCGTCAATTGCCGTTGGCGTGATATTAATTATTTCGATCTGGGCAGGTAATTTGCTGTTACAGTTTTTCGGTATTGGTATGCCCGCCTTCCGCATTGCTAGCGGTCTTTTAGTACTGCTGATCGCGATTTCAATGTTTCAAGCCAAAATAAGCCCGGCAATACATACCCATGCAGAAGCGCTAGAAGCGGAAGACAAAGAAGGTATAGCTGTGGTGCCTCTGGCGATTCCTTTGCTGGCTGGGCCCGGTGCAATCAGTCTGGTCATCGTGAATGCCGAGCAGATGTTCCATTGGACTGATAAAGCAATCACTAGCTTAGGGTCTGTATTTTTAGCGGGCGTTGTGTGGATAATTTTAAGCTTGGCAGTGCCTTTAGGAAAGCGATTAGGTACGGCAGGCATTAACATAGCAACCCGGATTATGGGTCTCCTTTTGGCAGCCATGGCGGTGCAGTTTATTGCCAACGGTTTGATCGCGTTGTTTCCAGCATGGACGCATATATGAGTCCATCTGCACCTGCCTATGCAATGACGGACATCAACTGGATATGGGGTGCGGTTATAATCAGCACCATGAGCGCGACTGTTTTTCTTTTCATCTAAGCCCTGACTATTGTTGTATATGACTATTTCCACCGGCGACAAGCTTAACCTTCAGCGTAAACAAGCCTGGCAGACATTGCTCGGTTTTTTGCTGGGGTTGTTAGAATTAGAAACCGAACCCGCCAAGTCATTGGAGCGGCTCATTCAACTGGATTCTGATGATGAGCTGGATAGTCTGTCCGATATCGGCGAAAACATCGGTTTGCGCATGGATCGCGTGGCTTTGACTCCAAGCGCCGCAGCGGAGGCATCGGCTGCACAGACGCCCCTGGTGGCGCGTCTTGGAGGCGGGCGCGGCTGGCTGGTACTGTACGGGTTTCGTGCCGGCCGGGTGCGTGTGGCTCTGGTGCAGGGCGAGGTAATTGAAAAACGTCTGATCAAGCCCTCCGCCGTAAGGGAGCTGCTGGGGTTGTCCGACGGGCGGTTGGGAGACTGGTTGCTGGTGCATGCAAAGGCGCCGCTTAGCGGTGCTGTCAGTCACGATCATCATGCGCATTTGCCGCCGTTACGTCGGCTCATCGAACTGATGCGCGCCGACCATGCCGATCTGTGGGTGGTGCTGGGGCTGGCGCTGGGTTCCGGCCTACTGGCTTTAGCCTCGCCGGTCGCGGTGCAGGCCCTGGTGAACACGGTGGCAATGAGCGGCATGGGGCAACCCTTGCTGGTGCTGTCAACCATTCTGTTCTTCTTCTTAACGTTTGCCGGCGCGGTGCATGTGCTTCAGTCGTACCTGGTGGAAATCGTGCAGCGGCGCATCTTCGTGCGGCTGGCGACGGATCTGGCTTACCGCCTGCCCAGGGTGCGTAGCGATGCTTACGAGCATCACCATGGCCCGGAACTGGTCAACCGCTTCTTCGACGTGCTGACGGTGCAGAAAGCAGGTTCGTCACTGCTGCTGGACGGCTTGAGCACGGCGGTACAGACTTTAGTCGGTTTGATCATGCTGGCTTTTTACCATCCTTTCCTGCTGGCTTTCGATGTGGTGTTGGTGCTGTCGATCTTCTTCATCATATTCGCGCTGGGACGCGGCGGTGTCGCTACCGCCATCCAGGAATCATTATCCAAATACGCCCTGGTTGCCTGGCTGGAAATCGTCGCCGGCAACATGCAGACCTTCAAATTCAGCGGCGGGCCGGAACTCGCCGCCAAGCGAACCGACGCGCTCGCGCTCGACTATCTGGCAGCGAAGCGCAACCATTATCAGGTATTGCTACGCCAGATCATCGGTTCGGTGACCTTGTATGCAATAGCCAGCACTGCCTTGCTCGCCATCGGCGGCTATCTGGTCATCGACGGCCATCTGACCCTCGGACAATTGGTGGCCGCCGAATTGATCGTGTCGTCGGCACTGATCTCGCTGGTCAAGTTCGGCAAGCATCTGGAAGGTTACTATGACCTGATGGCCGGCGCCGACAAGATCGGCCATCTGCTGGATTTGCCGCTGGAGCGCGAGTATGGCATTGCGCCGGACATGGCCGGGCCGGTCTCGCTTGCAGTACGGGGTTTGTCCTTCGGCTTCGGCGCAAAACAGCCGGTATTTTCCAATCTCAGTTTCCTGGTTCAGCCTGGCGAGAGGGTTGCCGTGTTCGGCGGCCACGGCAGCGGCAAAAGTACGCTGGCGGCGCTTTTATGCGGCCTGCGCCAACCGGGAAAGGGACATATCGAAATAAACGGCGTCGATCTGGGCAACTTGCGCCTGGAGGCATTGCGCAACCGGATTGCCGTGGTCGGTCGCGCGGAGTTCTTCAGGGACAGCCTCTTCGAAAACGTGCGCCTCGGCCGATCTGAACTTGGGCAGGACGAGGTTGAGCAGGCGCTGGATGCGGTTGGCCTGCTGGACGATGTCGCCAGTTTGGAAGATGGTCTGGATACCGATCTCAGCCCCAGCGGCGCACCTTTGTCCGCCGCTCAGGGACGCCTGTTGCTGCTCGCACGGGCCATTGCCGGACGCCCCGCCTTACTGATTCTGGACGGTATTCTCGACGAAATGGACGAAGCGGCGCGCGAGCGTATCGCTGCGGCGTTGTTCGCCGCCGATGCGCCCTGGACCCTGCTGGTGCTGACCGGATCGCCGAACGTCGCCGCTCTGTGCGGGCGGGTGGTGGAGCTGCAAGGAGTTGACGACCATGCCTGAACTGCATTCCCGCCTTTCCGCCCTCTCCACCGCACGCACACCGCGCCTGATCAGCACATTGGCCAGAGCCTGCGTGTGGCTGTTCCTGCTGACGCCGCCGGCTTTGCTGTTGACGCCCTGGCAACAAAACATCACCGGCACGGGGCGGGTAACAGCCTTCGCTCCCCTCGAACGTCAGCAGACCGTGGAAGCGCCGGTTTCCGGGCGCATTGTGCAATGGCAGGCGCGTGAGGGCGCCAAGGTCAAGGCCGGCGACGTGCTGATGGAAATAGCCGATGTCGATCCCGAACAGCTCGAACGCCTGAGTCGGCAGACTAACGCCGCCGCCGCCAAACTGGCGGCCAAGGAAGAAGAATTGCGCGCCTACCGGCTGCAGATCGACAATCTGATCACCACCCGGGATTTGCAGGCCGCCACCGCCCAGTACCGGCTGGATGTCGCTCGCCAGCGGGCGCTTTCAGCCGGCGAGACGATAGCTTCAGCGCGGGCGACCCTGGATGCGGCAGCCGTTCAGACCGGGCGCTTGCAACGTTTGCTGGGTGACGGCCTGGTGTCGAAGCGTGACTTCGAGGTCGCCGAGCGCGACGGCATCGTCGCCCGGCGCAGCCTGAACAGCGCCCAGGCTGCGCTGAACGCAGCGCAGGCCGAACAAAGCGCCGCCGAGGCGGAGATCGGGCGTATCCGCGCCGATGCCCAGGCACGCATCGACTCCGCCGGCGCTTCGGCCAACAAGACCCGGAGCGAACTGGAAGACAGCCGGAGCAGCCTGCTCAAGAGCGAGATTGACCTGTCGCGCCAACAATCCCAAGTGGTGAAGGCGCCACGAGACGGCAGCATCTTGCGCCTTGTGGCCAATCCGCAAAGCGACATTGTCAAACAGGGCGATCCTTTGCTGGTTCTGGTGCCGGATACTGACATTAAGGCCGTGGAAATGTGGGTGAGTGGCATCGATGCGGTGCTCATCACGCCGGGCCGCCATGCACGCCTACAATTCGAGGGCTGGCCGGCCATTCAGTTTGCCGGCTGGACGGAATTGGCGGTAGGCACTTTCGGCGGCACCGTCGCCTTCGTGGATTCCACCGACGACGGCAAAGGCAGGTTCCGTGTACTCATCGTCCCCGACCCATCCGACCGGCCCTGGCCGTCAGAGCGCTTCCTGCGTCAGGGTGTGCGCGTTAATGGCTGGGTAATGCTGAACCGGGTCACGATGGCTTATGAACTCTGGCGTCAGTTGAACGCTTTCCCACCGCAATTGACGGAAGAAAAACCGTCAACTGACCCGATTCGCCAAAAGTTGAAATAATCGTAATTATTTAGCTATCAAATACAATGGAACGCTGATGACACAGATGAATATGATGAACACAGATAAAATCTTATTTAATCATAATTATCAGCGTCATCTGCGTTCCATTTTTCTAACTGCTGAATAATTACAAATAATCAATGATGAAACGATTTTCGACTTACCGCCGCAGCCGGGCCGCATGGCTTTTAGCATCATTGTTAACGGGTTGCAGCTATTACTTTGACACTGCACCCGATCGACACCTGGCTCGCCGGGTCGAGGAACGCATGCAAAGCGAGGAAGGCCTGCCGGTGGAGCAGCTCTCGAAACCCCCGCAATTAAGCGTCGAGCAGGCCCTGCCCAAGTTCAGGGAAGGGCGCCTTCAGACCGGTCGCACTTTGCCGCCTGTCAAGCCTGTCCTGAGCAAAGTCGAAGGGGCTGTCACTAGCCCTTCGGCTACGCTCAGGACAGCCAAAGTTGAAGGGGCGGATAGTCCGCCTGCGTCTCCGCCCAAGGCTCAGCCCGAAGCCGGCAAACAGTTATCCATCGCCGAAGCCCGTGCTCTGGCGCTGGAGAATAATCTCGACTTGAAGATCGCCCTGGTCGACCCGAAGATCGCGGCCACTGCGGTCAGCCAGGAACAAGCCAAGTTCGACGACTTGATCTTCGCCCGCGCAAAATATTCCTCCAAACATTTGCCGCCCGATATCACCGAGATAGACAAATTTGTTGCAGCGGATCCCAACTCGCCTCTTGCCGGACAAGAGGCACTGCGCGTTGATTCGGAGCAGAAAAAAGAATTTCTGGATTTCGATGCAGGTATCTCCATTCCGCTACGCACCGGCGGAAAGATTACGCTGATCGCCCCGCTCGATGAAAAGGCCGTAAGAAAAAAAGGTCTCCAGGCGGAACAATATGGCGCCGCGCTACGCTTCTCCATCAGCCAACCCCTGTTACGTGACGGGGGGATCGACACCAACGTCGCCGGCATCCGCATCGCCCGTTACGAACAGCAGGCCGTGGATGTGAGAACCCGGTTGCAGACGATTCGTGTGCTGGCCACCGTCGAACGCAGCTATTGGGGGCTTTATATCGTCTGGGGCGAGCTGGATGTGCGCCGTCAGCAGTACGAGAACGCGGCGGACAACCTGGCGATGGTGAAAAAGCGCGTGGCGGAAGGACTGACCGCGGCTGTGGAGATCAACCGTGCCGAGATTGGTGTGGCCGAGCGGCTGGAAGCGCTGATTATTGCTGAAACTACGCTTAAGATCAGGCAGCGTCAGCTCAAGTTATTGCTGAACGATCCCGGCCTGGATTTGGACTCCCCCACGGTCTTGATTCCGGAGACTACGCCAACCCTGGTCGAATTCAAATTCGATCGCAAACAACTGGTGCAACATGCGCTGGAAGGACGGCTGGATCTGCTGGAATTGGAACTGAAGCTTGCCGCCGACCTGACCAAGATTGATTATTTAAGCAACCAAACACTGCCGATGTTCATGCTCGATTATAGCTATGCGTCGCCGGGACGGGATCCATCATCCTACGGCGGCGCTTTAGACCAGACGATCAGTGGTAACTATGCCGACTGGTCGGTGGGTATGCGCATGGAAATTCCGCTCACCAACGAATTGCGTAAAGCGCAGTTGGATCGGGCGGTACAGGATCGCATGCAGCGTCTCACCACCCAGCAACTGCGGGAACTCAGCGTGCGCCGGGAAATTTATGACGCGCTGGATCAGCTGGAGCAGAACTGGCAACGCATTCTCGCCGCGCGGCAAAATGTCTTGCTAGCCGGCCTTAACTACGATGCCGAGTTGAAACAGTTTCGCGAAGGACTTAGAACCATGACCGAGGTATTGGAAACCCTCACCCGCCTCGGTGAGGCGCAACTGCGCGAAGTGCGCGCCATCGGCGACTATCAGGTGTCCCTGATCGACCTCGCTTTCGCCACCGGCACCTTGCTCGGCCATAGTCGCGTGGATTTGGGCGCAGCAGTGGGCGAAAGAGTAGCAAAGCCTACTTTAATGCGACCGTAGGGGCGACCGGCCGGTCGCCCCTGCATGACTCCGGAAAACCTGACAAATCTGTCTGGAACAGATTTGCATTGACCCGAAGGGTGTCGGGCAGGAAAGCCCGACATGAATACCGGAGTTCAAAGCTTGCTTTGAACCCTATGAATTTAAACAGCGCGTTTTGTGATGTGCAGAAGCGAGCATTGGCTAGGGTGAGTAGTTACCTATATTCTTCATGATGAGCGATATGATTAACCGAATTCTTCTCCTTTGCACACTGGCTGTAACAGTCCTTTGCAGCGGGTGTGCGGCTTCGATCAACGGGGCGTGCCCCGTAGATGCAAAGGAGCCGGCGAAAACAATCTATCTGGTAAGTCACGGCTGGCACGTCGGTATCGTTGTTAAAAGGGTTGATATACCGGATGATGTCCGGCTGGTTCATAAGGACTTTTCCAATGCCGAATATTTTGAAACCGGCTGGGGCGACAGGGATTTCTACCAAACTCCGAGGCCTCACTTGGGCATTGCCCTTAAGGCAATCTTTTTGCCTACGCCGAGCGTCTTGCACATTGTTGCTTTCAATGATGCTGTAGCAGCCTATTTTCCTCATAGCGAGATCATTATAGCAGGCTGTCAGATGCCGGGTTTCAACGCTTGGTCCGCTCTATTGCGGCAAGTTATGACAGGGATCCGGTCGGCAACCTGGTGCCTTTAGGCGTGGGTCTCTATGGCGTCAGTCAGTTTTACCGGTCTCAAGAAACGTATCACTTGTTCAGAACCTGCAATGTCTGGACAGCAAGAGTGTTATATACTGCCGGATGTCCGGTCAGGCCATTCCTTGCAATCACCGGGGATAACCTGATGATGCAGGTCCGGTCATTTGGAACGATGCTGCGGGACAAGTCATCCGAGTGACTTGTTCCTGAAAATGCCGGGAAAGAGCTACGGGGTAGCGTAGGAGACTGTGAAAGTATTGTAAAAATTGGCTTAAAATTGTTTTCTTATTTTTAAGTTATTGATTTTTAGCTGGCTATCGGAGTACAAACCTAGGTTTGTACTCCAAATTCCTAATACTTTCACACTCTCGTAGCGTAACCCGACATTTGCGGCACGAATGTGTTGGGTTACGGCGCAAAAAGACGCGCCTAACCCAACCTACTTGATTTCCTGGTTTGAGGTTAAACCGCACTTTTAATCACACCAGAGCGCACTATCCAGCTTTGGCAGATATTGCGCCGATTGGGTTTGAGCTGATACCTTGCACGTAACAATGGAGACACACTGCAATGCCACTGGTTAAAGATTTATTCAATAATGATTTGCTCACAGACATGGCCGCTTTACCGGCAATCGCCCTGCTGGCCGTTATTTCAGGCGCATTGATTTGGTTAGCCGCAAGGCGTTGTTTTTATAAACGTCGTCCGCCGCGCCTGTCCCCGATCAGAGGACAGAAGACAGAAAAAAAGCGTGGCGTAGCCACACCAAAATCCGTCCTCCGTCCATGGCATACCCTGTCAGCGGAAGAAGCGCTCCATGAACAGGTTTCGGAGCTAGCTACCGGCTTGAGCCAAACCGATGCCGCAGATCGTTTGCACCGTTACGGCCTTAACCGGCTTGTCGAGAAGCCGCCCCGCCCCGCCTGGCATTTGCTGCTCTCCCAATTCAAGAGCTTTCTCATTCTGGTGCTGATTGCAGCGGCTGTTTTGGCTGCCGCTATCGGTGATTTAAAAGACGGCGTAGTGATTCTGATGGTGGTCATCATTAACGGCTTATTGGGATTTTATCAGGAATTTCAGGCCGAAAAATCGCTGGCTGCGCTTAAAAAGATGCTTGCGTTGCTAGCCGAGGTACGCCGGGACGGTAGTAATGTTGAACTGCCTGCCGACCAGCTCGTGCCGGGGGATATTGTCATTCTCGAAGCCGGCAGCAAAATACCCGCAGATGGCCGCATTATCACTGCACACACACTGGAAGTCGATGAATCCTCCCTGACCGGTGAGTCGATGCCAGTTACCAAGCAGAAACAGGCGCTTACAATGGCATCACTGCCTCTCGCCGAACGCAGCAACATGCTTTACATGAACAATGCCGTCACCCGTGGCCGTGCTGAAATGGTGGTGACTGCCACCGGCATGGAAACCGAAATCGGCAAACTGGCGAACCTGTTAACGCAAACAGAAGACGGAGCCACGCCACTGCAAATACAGCTCGACAGTCTGGGTAAACGCATGGCGCTGATTGCGCTGGCAGTCATTGTCGTTTTGTTTGTCAGCGCCCTGTGGCGAGGGGAGCCGCTGATCCAGACGGCTTTTACCGCCATCGCACTGGCCGTGGCAGCCATCCCCGAAGGCCTGCCGGCGGTCGTTACGGTAACGCTTGCGCTGGGGATGCACCGCATGGCGCGTCAGCGGGCCATCGTCAAACGTCTGGCCGCCGTGGAAACGCTGGGCTGCACCACGGTGATCTGCACCGACAAAACCGGTACCTTGACGGTCAACCAAATGACTGCGCGGTCAATCTTCTATAAAGGTCAAAGTTATAGCGTTAGCGGCGAAGGTTATGACATTGCCGGTGAAATTTTACCAAACAGTCCGCCAAGGGATCTGTCGGATTTATTGTTGCCGCTGGCTTTGTGCAATAACAGCCATTTGCAAGGGAAGCAGGTGGTTGGCGACCCGATGGAAGGCGCATTACTGGTGCTTGCCGTTAAAGGCGGTATCGACAAGGAACAGGCAAACAGCCAACTACCCCGAATTGCCGAAATCCCTTTTGATGCCGAGCATAAATTTATGGCGACATTTCATCGTCATGGCGATCAGATCAAGGTGTTCATTAAAGGCGCACCGGAAGTATTGCTAAAGCTGTGTCAATCGGTTGTTGATGAAAATGAAACCCCGGCTCCTGTTCAGCAAGACACGCTGTTGACACAAAACGAAATCATGGCCGGCACGGGTCTGCGAGTACTGGGAGTGGCAGTACGAACTCTGCCCGCCGACACCATGCAGCCGGATGGCGATCTGTTTCAATACATCGAGGATCTTACCTTTGTCGCGCTGGTCGGTCTGATGGATCCGCCAAGAGCCGAAGCCCGCGAGGCCATCAAACTCTGCCAGCAGGCCGGTATCGCAGTCAAGATGATCACCGGCGACCAAAAGGTAACCGCTAAGGCGATTGCCAAGGAGCTCGGTTTGCTGGGTGAAGTCATTGAAGGCGAGGAATTGGCTGCTCTGGATGATCGCGCTCTGGCCGCACGCATTAACGCCATCGCCGTCTTCGCCCGCACTGCGCCCGAACAGAAAGTCAGGATTGTAAAAGCCCTGAAAGCAGACGGTCACATAGTTGCGATGACCGGCGACGGCGTCAACGATGCCCCTGCCCTGAAGAGCGCCGATATTGGCATCGCCATGGGCATCACCGGCACCGATGTCGCTCAGGAAGCGGCGACGATGATACTGACCGATGATAATTTTGCCACGATCGTCAAGGCGGTCAAGGAAGGGCGGGGGATTTACGACAACATGGTCAAATTTATCCGCTTTCAGCTTTCCACCAATATCGGCGCTATCCTGACAGTAGCCAGCGCACCGCTGCTAGGAATGCCTGTGCCTTTTACCGCTGTGCAATTGCTGTGGATTAACATCATTATGGACGGTCCACCGGCCATGGCGCTGGGCGTTGATCCCGTTCGCACCGGCAGCATGAACGAAGCGCCGCGTGACCCTGAAGCGCGGATACTGTCATTGCGACGCTTCGGCAATCTTTTCAGCTATGGATTGACCATGGCTATCGGTACCTTGGGGGTTTTATATTACGACTTACAGACCGGCGAGACTCATATCGCCAGGGATGGTGTGTATGCCGCAAGCCTGTCGGGAACAGGCGCGGCGATCGCCAGGGATGGTGTGTATGCCGTAAGCCTGTCGGGAGCAGGCGCGGCGCATGCCACAACGCTGGCTTTCACCACGTTTGTGCTGTTTCAGGTGTTTAACGTTTTTAATGCCCGAGCTGAAAAAAACAGCGCCTTCAACCGGCATTTCTTTGCTAACAGAATGCTCTGGATAGCCATTGCCTCGGTGATCCTGCTACAGATACTGGTTATTCACTGGCCGCCTGCGCAAGCCATATTCCACACCACGGCATTGACGCAGATTGATTGGCTGATTGCGACCGGTGTTGCCGCGTTCGTACTCATCCTTGAGGAATTGCGCAAATTTTTTTGGCTGATATTACGTTGGAGTTTTAAAAAATAGTCGGCTACCAACTAAGCCGGAGCAAGTTCGGAGTACAGGCTTCGCCTGTTTTCAAGCGAAGCTTGCACTCCGCATGCCGTAGCCTATTAACACTGTACCGTCTTAAGCTGGTAGCCAAATAGTCGACCCAATGCTAAGGCGATTTTCTAAACACACTCTATCAAAAACCAGGAGATTAAAATGAAACAAATACAGCCGTTTTGCCTGTTAGGACATCGTTGACACGCTCTTTAACCAGGAACGATTATGCTTGACAACCTCTTTTCTGTTTTTTTGCCGGCGCATTGGCTTATGCTCTTTGCTCCTGTTGCAGCAATCTGTGCGATTTTATACGGCCTTATTTCGATCAAGTGGATTAAAGCCCAGCCTGCCGGTAATGAACAAATGCAGGCCATTGCCGCCGCCATACAGGAGGGAGCCAAAGCCTATCTATCCCGGCAATATAAGGTCATAACGCTGGTTGGACTTATCCTGCTCTCGATAATTGTATTCTTGCTAAACTGGGAAACTGCGGGCGGTTTTGTTATAGGAGCAACGTTTTCTGCACTGGCCGGTTTTAGCGGCATGAATATTTCCGTACGCGCCAATGTCCGTACTGCCCAGGCGGCTTATGCAGGCACGGGTCAGGCCTTTTTGATTGCCATCAGAGGGGGATCTATTACCGGGATGCTGGTGGTCGGCCTGGGACTTTTGGCCGCCAGCGGCTACTACGGATTTTTACTGGCAAGCGGTGTGCATGAACCCTTGCAGGCGATGACCGGGGTCGCCTTCGGGGCCTCGTTAATCGCACTATTTGCCCGCCTCGGCGGCGGTATTTTTACCAAAGGCGCTGATGTAGGCGCCGATCTGGTCGGTAAAGTGGAGGCCGGAATTCCTGAAGACGATCCACGAAATCCGGCCGTTATTGCCGATAACGTCGGCGATAACGTCGGCGATTGCGCAGGCATGGCGGCTGATTTATTCGAATCGTACACGGTGTCGCTGATCGCCACGATGATACTGGCAGGCCTGCTGGTCACGGAAAACAGCAACATTCACCTATACCCGCTCGTGCTGGCAGGCGTCTCCATCCTGACTTCCATTATCGGTATCTTCTGTATCAGAATCGGCAGTAATGGCAACATCATGTCTGCGCTATATAGGGGGGTGATAGTGTCTGCCGTTTTGTCGGTATTAATCTATTACCCCGTCACGCAGTGGCTCCTGGGAGAATCGCTGATTATCAACGGGAAGACCGTGCCATCGATTAACCTGTTTTATTCGGCCATTACCGGTCTGGGTTTAATGGGCGCCTTAATGCTGGTGACCGAGTACTACACTTCCAGCGCCTATGCCCCCGTCCGTTATATTGCAAAAGCAGCAACCACGGGTGACGGCACCAATGTCATTGCCGGATTGAGTGTTTCGATGAAAGCAACGGCGCCGCCGGTTATTCTAATTTGCGCCAGCATGTGGATATCATACCAGCTCGCCGGTTTGTTCGGCATTGCCATTGCTTCGACCGGCATGTTGTCGTTAACCGGGCTGATAGTCGCGATGGATGCATACGGACCGATTACCGATAATGCGGGCGGCATTGCTGAAATGGCAAACATGCCCGGAGAAATTCGCAAGATTACCGATGCCCTGGATACTGTCGGAAATACCACGAAAGCGGTGACCAAGGGATTTGCGATGGGCTCTGCTGGTCTTGTGGCGTTAGTGTTGTTTTCCGACTATACCAGTGAACTGGAAGGCCTGGTTTGCGACCTGGCCGATATCAGAGTCATTATCGGGCTGTTACTCGGCGCCCTCATCCCTTATCTGTTTGCCGCATTGGCTATGGAGGCCGTAGGCAAGGCCGCCGGCGATATTGTCAATGAAGTTCGCCGTCAGTTTAAAGAAATTCCCGGGATTATGGATTACACAGCCAAACCGGATTATTCCAGAGCTGTCGATATACTGGCGATTTCAGCGATCAGAAAAATGCTGGTTCCGTCCTTGTTGCCGGTTTCCATTCCGGTCATCGTCGGATTTACCTTGGGCAAAGAGGCTTTGGGCGGCGTACTGATAGGTGCAATTGTTTCCGGTCTATATGTTGCCGTCTCCATGACCATAGGCGGAGGCGCTTTTGACAACGCCAAAAAATATATTGAAGCAGGACACTATGGCGGCAAAGGTTCTCCTGCGCATAAAGCGTCGATTACCGGCGATACAGTGGGCGATCCCTACAAGGACACTGCCGGTCCTGCCGTCAATATCATTATCAAAATGGTCAATATTGTTGCCTTGTTGATTGCGCCGTTGCTGTAAGGTATTTTCGTAACTATCCAGCAAGACCAAGAAAAAGGCACAAGGCACAAGGCAAAGGGCACAAGGCAAAGGGCAAAGGGCAAAGGGCACAAGGCGAAAAAATCCAAATCTGTCCTTCGCCTTGTGCCTTTCGCCTTTGACCTTGTGATAAAAAAACCTCGTAGGTCTTCATTCGGCTGAATAGTTATCTCATTTGTCTTCGCCAGGGCTATTCAGCCGTTCCTGTAGCCAATCATCGATAACATTCAGAATTTGCCCGCGCAACGGTTGGGCGGAAAAAAGCTGCTCATGATATTGATTGCCGGCCAGCAAAACGACGCGGTTATGGTCGTTTTTATGCCGTGTTGCAGCCGCAAAATCGGTGTTTCCCCAAGCAGGGGTGATGGGATCGCTTTCCGAATACATCAGTAAATAGGGGAAATCGAATTGATTCATGCGGCTTCGAAAGTCGATTATTTCCTTTTCGACGCCAAGGACGTAGCGCATTACTGTGCGTTTAATCATGTATTTGTCATTGCCAAGAAGAACTTTCTCTGCTTCCGAGTCAGTCAGATACTCTTTCACCCAAGGCGGCGCGGTTGGCGAAAACAGTTGCCGAAAGCCTGGCAACGATACCAATTCAATTAGGCCGTCTTGCAACGGTACGGTGATCAGGGCGACAAATTGATTGAACAGCATGACGGGTATCGGCTCGTCATGCGGATTTAAAAAGTGTTCATGGGTATGGAAAGTAAAACGCACAACCGGGTTTTGAAACCAGCCGCGCCAACCTGGCACTTCAGTCACTGAAAATGCGGGGCCGCTGAAAATAATGCCTTTTATTCTGGCCGTTAACGGCTCCTGTTTTGTTTTCAGCAGATAGCTTGAAGCAACCAGCGAACCGAGACTGTGCGACAAAATAAAAATGGGCATCGGCGTATGATCCGAAGGCCTGTTGCAATGTGCGGACAAATAATTCAACGCCAGCTTCAGGTCTTCACGCATCGGCTGCAAATCGCCCAGTTGCGCCTGTTCGATAAAAGCATCGCCGACATCGTAGCTGGCCGCTCCGTTAACGATGCTTTCATGAGCCTTTGCCAGTACCGGATTACTCATGCCGTGAGCGGTCAAGTCTATGCCGGCGACAATATAACGATCGGCAAAATGCCGGGCGACATTGCCATAACGGCCGATATGCTCGTTCATGCCGTGTACGATGAGCAGACATCCCTTAACCGGATCGGTCGGTTTGGGGGCAAGCAGTTGCAGGCTCCGGCGCGCATCGCTGCCGGGCACATTCAGGTAAACGGCCTCACCCCAGAAAGGATAACGGGCCGTTACCGTTTGCCGGTGCGAGCAACCGGTGCAAAACAGGATTAATAATAAACAGATTAATCGAATCCTATCCATAATATACGAGGTTTAATGTTATCAGCGCTGCCTATATAACCGACATTCCGCACCCCAGTTACTCGGAATTGGCATATATGTAGACGAAGTTGGTAAAGCGACATTTGAAATGCCCTCACCCTAGCCCTCTTCCCAAGGGGAGAGGGGACTTTGTCGCCTTACCAACTTCGGATTCTATAAGTGAACATAACGCTCGCCAAGCAGCGCGGTAGGATGGGTAGATCACCAAAAGTAGGCGCTTTAGGCGACGCGAAAACCATCGTATAGGCGATTGTTTGTGGTGGGTTTCGGCTATCGCCTCTACCCATCCTACGAGCTGCATAACGTGATGTTTTAAAGCCAATTGATAGTGCCGGAGCAGCGTGGCATAAACTCCGCTGATCCGGCGCAACTCCGCCCCTCTTAGTTTTTTATCCGCTCTATAACGGATTTTGGCGTTCCTGTTCCGTTACTTTCAGCGGCGCTTTTGATATAAATTTGTTTTAAGCGGTTAAAAGCCGACCATAAGGTTCTGTCCATAACAACCTCATTGCCAATGGAAACAATTACCCGAATTAATTGGGGTATTCTGTTTTTGGTCGAGGCTATATAAACCGGCTGCACATACAGGACGCTATTGCCCATCGGCAGGATAATCATGCGGCCCATTTCAATCCGCGAACCACTCTGATCCCATAAGGTAAATTGCTCGGAAATTAACGGATCCTGGTGAATCAGGGCTTCAACCTGCGCAGGCCCGTTCACCTGAACCTCCTTGCCAAATTTGTAAACGGTAATGCCGGGTTTATAATCCTCGCCGCAATTGGTGTTATCGACTGTCCCTGCTACACCTATCATGCTGAGATTAGGCCTGTTAATCGGTGTCATCGGATTAATCATGACGAATTCTTCCCTTTCATTACAGTTGCCAAAGTCCATGGTCTGATAATAAGGCAATACCGGTTGACCCCGGACATTGGCAAATTGCCAGGTTTCAGCCTGTTCGTAAAATAACTCAGGGCTTAGCTGGTGATATTTTGCATACACTTTCATCTGTAAATAGTAAAGATCGCGGGGATAGCGCAAGTGTTTCCTTAATTCCGACGGCATTTCATTCAGGTTTTTAAATACGCCCGGGTACGCATTGCTGTATGCCTGAATAATGGCGTCTGATGGATCTGAAATATAAAAATCGACATCGCCGTCAAAGGCATCCACAACAATCTTGACTGAATTGCGGATGTAGTTGAAATCCTGTTTTCCTTCCAGGAAGTCATCGGCTGCAAGCTTGGAAACCGGATACTTGTTAGACAGGGTATAGGCATCCTGAATCCAGTAGAACCTGTCCTGGGTTATAACCAGATAAGGGTCTTTATCCAGATGCAGGAAGGGGGTTAGCCTGTTAATGCGCTCGGTTATGTTTCTGCGTATCTTGAGCTTGCTTTGTTTGGAGATGCTGGTTGAAAAGAATATTTTTTCGTCTTTTAAATAAAAGGAAAACAATGCTTTTCTGAACAGCGATGGAATGAGAATGCCTCCCTCACCGTGGTAAGGCTCGGCCAATTCAGGTTCAGTACCGGCAATGCCCATGACGTTTAACTTATTAGGGACTATGGCGTAGTCGAATTGTTCCTGTCCGTAGTAGATGTCCGGGTGCTTGACGCTGAAGCCGACATCGGAATTCATGTTTAAATCACGCAGGTACCAGATTAGCTGCTTGTCGGCATCCTGTGCAGCCGGGGTGGCAACAGCGCCATAACCGTGGGTGTAGCGCAAGTGGATGTTTTCCCAGTTTTGCGCTTCCGGCGGCAACTTTGAAACATTGATTTCTCTGGCCGCCAGATTAACCTGTCGGGTATGGTCGAGAATGAAATAACGGTCTTCATCGACAGACGAGAATTTGTAATAAGGCCTTATCTCCTGTAACTGCTTAAAGTTGTCAATGATAAATTCCCTGTCCCATACCGGAATATTATCAAAATGTTTTTGTGTGCTCCATGTTTCAATGTCCTGGGTCGCATCCAGCTTAATCGTCATATCAACCGTCTTGATATTCTTCAAGTCGTAAGCAGCCAGCGTCGAGTCAATATTGTGCTGCATAAGCGACTTATTGGTTTTGACCGGATTCGGGTTGACGATAAATTGTTGGATCAAATCGGGGATAAACTGAACCTTCGGCAAACCTGCGACGCAAAGGAACAGGGTAAGCGATATTAAAAACGGCGCTTTTACCCGGTGTTTTTCGGAGAAAATAAACAGGCCTGCCGTTATTGCTGTAGCCACAAAGGTAACGATTTCCAGCCAGATCAGCGGCAAGTGATAGCGTAATTCAACAAAGCCGGGGCCGTAAAAAACCGGTTCGTGCTTATCGGTATAAAGCAGCGTAAACCGATCCAGCATGAAGCCCCAGACCACAAAGGCAACCACAAAGCCGATCAGGATGGTTAAGTGAACCTTGGCGCCCAACGGAAATTCCGAGCTTTGATCAGGTATAAAAACATGCTCCAGCCAATATAAAATACCGACCATGCAGAAGATCAGCGAAGCGGTGGTCAGCAGCTCCTGCTGAATCAGCATGTAGGTCGGGTAGGACAGCATATAAAAACTGACATCATTGCCGTAAACCGATTCGGTTACCCCCGAATCGCTGCCGAAAAAGTACAGCAGTGTCGATTCCCACTGGTTATAAAAGGGGATGGCGATAAATACGGCCAATATCAAGGAAATCGGTGTGTATACGGCTGCCGAACCATTCATAAAGGTATCGGCAAAACGCTGGAAACGTCGGCGTTTGTCTAAATTGCCGAGAATTTCATCCGGGGGATTTAATCCCAAATAACGCGAGGCGATCCAGAAATGAAAAAAGAAAATCGCAAAGAACGCCAGCGTTACTCCGCCGGAAAGAAAAAACTTGTAGAGCAGTCTAAGCCAAAAGTAAGCTTCAAGTTTTAATGATTCGTACCACCATAAGTCGACAAACAGATCAAGAAATATGAAATAGAAGGCGACGTATAAAATGATAGCGATGACAAGTGTCGCTCCAATCAGCGCGGGTAGAAGCTTCAGGTTCCGCATAGTGTCCTCTTAATGGAAAATGTTTTTAACGTATTCGCTTTGTGCATTTTTCAGTGGGGTAAACGCACAGTTCTGGTCGTATTCTAACACCCAATAAAATGTTCGTAATGATTTAGGCATTATCCTAACCGCAGTTGAAGCGTGTGTAAGCGGTTTGTGCTGATCCTTATGCCGACTTTGAAACAGCCAAAGCAAGCTTTGGACTCCGGAAAAATTAGATGCCGGAGTTCAAAGCTTCCGCTCCTGCTCACGCCCCTTACCTACATCCATGTAGGCAAAGCTTGCTTTGAATTTTGCGGCCCATTTCGGTAAATCCAGCCTCGGCGGCGCATCCACTTTTCGATTTCCGCCACAAAGAACACGCCCGAAGAAAGCGCCAGACAGAACAACAGCTCATCAAGGCTCAAAGCCTCGGTCTTGAAGATGGGTTGCAAGACCGGCACATACAACACCGCCATTTGCAGACCGAAGGTCAACAGTACCGCACCCAAAAGCGGCTTGTTGGAAAACAGTCCCTGACTGAACAACGATTCCCGTTCCGACCTGATCGCCAGCACGTGCTCCATTTGCGACAGGGTCAGTACAGTGAATATCATGCTCTGCCAATGGGCTGAACCGGTAAAATAAGCCCAGCCTTGGGCGAATAAGGAAACGCCGCCCATTAACAGGCCGATCCACAGAATGTGCTGCCACATGCATTGCGCAAAGATGCTTTCCTGGGGCGCTCGGGGCGGACGTTGCATAATGCCCCGCTCTTCCGGCTCGACGGCCAGAGCCATAAGTTGCGATAATTCCCTTGTAAGCCATGTTGAGCCGATCGCCGAGAGGCAAATCCAGCTCCCGTATCAGCGCCCCCGATTTTTCGACCGGTAAAGATTCGCCGGTCAGCGCGGCCTCTTCCACCTTGAGCCGCGCCACATCCAACAGCTTAAGGTCGGCCGGGACGACATTGCCGGCCTCAAGCATGACCAGATCGCCGGGAACCAGCTCATGCGCGGCGATGATTTTGTTTTCCCCCTCGCGGAGCACCTGCGCGGTGGGACTGGACAAACGTTTGAGCGCGGCTACGGCTTTTTCCGCACGGTACTCCTGGATGAAACCGATGATGGCGTTCAACACGATGATCACGACGATGGCGATTGTATCCGTCAAGTCGCCGACCAAACCCGAAACGATGCAGGCCAAAATCAGCACGATAATCATGAAATCGGCGAATTGCCCGAAAAACATCCGAATCGGCCCCCGGCGGCTTTGCTCCTTGATGGCATTTGGGCCGTAGATCTCAAGACGTTCTTTTGCCTCCTGATGATTGAGGCCCTTTTCGGGGTCAACCTTGAGCCACGCGGTGGTCTGCCAGGGCTCAAGGAGATGCCACGGAGGTGCGGAAGGTTGGTTTTTTTGAATCTTTGGTTGCTTGATCAAGGTTTTACCTCCTGTAAATCAGACGCTACAAGTCTCTCGATTTATATAATGGTTGCAATGTCGCTTAAAAAATGAAAATAAGATAGCGCAAACACATTATGCGGCATTGGGTGTCGAAATCCAGAGGGAGATACCGTTTTTGAGGGGCTTAGAACTGAAGGATAAAACAAGAGGCTAGTCCGATAATTCCGCCTGGAACCATTGGACTAGCCTCCTGTCTTGTGTGTTTCGCTTTGCGGCTGTATTTGCTTTTATCGCAAAAAGTTTGCGCTTTATTAAACAGGTGCGCGTACTTCGCAACCGGATTTTGGATAGGAACAATTTCTGTTCCTTTCGGATTTTTGCGTTTTTTCATCATTTACCTCTTATAATAAGACAAGTTTGTGTGAGTCCACACATTAATAATATACCATTTTTTAAGAGTACATAGCGCTAGTGAAATTTAGAAGAGACTTTGATGTCATTGTAGTTGGCGGCGGTCATGCGGGTACGGAAGCCGCACTGGCATCGGCCCGGTGCGGTGCAAACACATTGTTGCTGACGCAAAATATCGACACCCTGGGACAAATGAGTTGCAATCCTGCCATTGGCGGGATAGGCAAGGGGCATTTGGTTAAAGAGGTTGATGCCTTAGGCGGGGTGATGGCTCAGGCTATTGACCATGGCGGCATTCAGTTTCGCACCCTGAATGCCAGCAAAGGCCCGGCAGTCAGGGCGACCCGCGCTCAGGCGGATCGCCAGCTTTACAAGCAGGCGGTAAGAACGGCGCTGGAAAATCAGCCGAATCTGGCTTTGTTTCAGCAAACCGTGTCTGATTTGATTGTCGAAGGCGATAGGGTTGCCGGTGTAAAAACTCAAATGGGCTTAAGCTTTACGGCAAGAGCTGTGGTTTTAACCACAGGCACTTTTTTAGGCGGCAAAATACATATCGGTCTGGAAAACTACAGCGGCGGTCGTGCGGGCGATCCGGCCTCTATCGCCCTGGCTGAGCGATTAAGGGAATTGCCGTTCAGGATCGACCGGTTAAAAACCGGTACGCCGCCGCGTATCGACGGCCGAACGATCGATTTTAGCAAGTTGGAAGAGCAACACGGCGATGATCCGGTGCCGGTGTTTTCGTTTATCGGCAAGCGGGAGCAGCATCCCAGACAAATTCCGTGTCATATCACCCGCACTAACAATAAAACTCACGATATTATTCGCTCCGGCCTGGATCGTTCGCCGCTGTATTCGGGGATTATCGAGGGCATCGGGCCGCGTTATTGTCCGTCTATTGAAGATAAAGTCGTACGCTTTGCCGACCGGGATTCGCACCAGATTTTTGTCGAACCGGAAGGCTTGAATACCCATGAGATTTATCCCAACGGCATATCGACCAGTCTGCCTTTTGATGTGCAATATGAGTTCGTGCGCTCGATGCTGGGTTTTGAAAATGCCGAAATCGTGCGCCCCGGTTATGCGATCGAATATGATTTTTTTGATCCGAGAGACCTGAAATCATCACTGGAAACCAAGCACATGAATGCGCTGTTTTTTGCCGGGCAAGTGAATGGCACGACCGGTTATGAAGAAGCGGCGGCTCAAGGCTTAATCGCTGGGCTTAATGCGGCGCGATTGGTTCAGGGTCTGGACAGCTGGTGTCCGGGACGCGATGAGGCTTATATCGGCGTGATGATTGACGACCTGATTACGCGCGGCACCCAAGAGCCGTATCGTATGTTCACCAGTAGAGCGGAATACAGATTACTGTTAAGGGAAGACAATGCCGATTTGCGCCTGACCGAAAAAGGCCGGGAATTGGGCTTGGTTAATGATCAGCGTTGGCAGGCTTTTGAGACCAAGCGGGCCGCCATCTCCCAATTGCAGGGCGACCTGAAAAAGAAATGGGTCAGAACGGAAACGGAAGAGGCCGGTCAGGTTGAGCAATACTGGGGTAAGCCGTTATTGCGGGAAGCTAATTTGATGGATTTGCTGCGTCGTCCCGAAGTGGATGTTAAGCAGCTGTTGTCATTTATGGATAGTGATGAGGATATTGATCAGCAGGTGGCTGAGCAGGTTGAAATTCAGGCCAAATATGCAGGCTATATTGACCGGCAGCAAACCGAGATAGACAAGGCTTTGCGTTATGATCACCTGCGTTTGCCTGAAGTTATTGATTACAATGGCATTCCCGGTCTTTCCAATGAAGTGAGTGAAAAACTTAAAAAACAGCGACCGGAAACATTGGGTCAGGCATCGCGAATCCCCGGCATTACCCCGGCCGCCATTTCCCTGTTGCTGGTTTATCTAAAGAAGAAAAGTGCCTGATGGAAGCATGTCGAGAAATTCTGGTCTCCGGGATAGCGTCGTTAAATTTAAATATTAGTGACGAAAAGATAGATCAGTTGCTTGGTTTTATAAAGCTGATTGAGAAATGGAATAAAGCCTATAATCTGACCGCGATACGGGACAGGGAGGAGATGGCGCGGCTGCATATACTGGACAGCTTGGCGATTGCTCCGCATATTGAAGGCAAGCGAGTCATCGATATCGGCACCGGTGCAGGATTGCCGGGTATCCCGTTGGCGATATGCCTGCCTGAGATTGACTTTACTTTGCTTGATAGCAATGCCAAAAAGACCCGGTTTGTGCAACAGGTCGTCCTGGAATTAAAGCTTAAAAACGTGGAGGTTCTCCACAGTCGCGTGGAAGATTATCATCCTGAAAAAACGTATGATGCAGTTCTTACCCGAGCGTTTGCCGATTTGTCCGATATAGTGAAACTGACTGCGCATTTACTGACCAAGAATGGCGTGTTGCTGGCAATGAAGGGGCAGAATCCGGATACAGAACTGGCAGAGATAACGGCAAAAAAATCTGTCATATCGGTTAGTGTGCCGGGAACTGATGTTGAGAGATGTCTGGTACGAATACAATTGCCTGAACAGGCCGAGGTAAGCTAGTGGGAAAAATAATTGCCGTAACCAATCAAAAAGGCGGTGTAGGAAAAACTACAACCAGCGTAAATCTGGCGGCCTCGCTGGCTGCGGCTAACCGGCGCGTGTTGCTGGTGGATCTCGATCCGCAGGGCAATGCGGCGATGGGCTGCGGCATCGATAAGCAGGAGGTCAAATATTCCAGTTACGATTTGTTGATGGAAGAAGTGCCTGCGTCGGAAACGGTCATTAAAATTCCTGATATCGGTTTTTCGGTGATTCCCGGCAATTCCGATTTGACTGCGGCTGAAGTGGAATTGATGCATGCAGATCATAAGGAGCGGCGGCTGGCCGATGCCCTGATCCCGATAAAATCGGAGTATGATTTTATTTTGATCGATTGCCCGCCTTCTTTGAATATGCTGACCTTAAATGCGATGGTAGCAGCCAACAGCCTGTTGATACCCATGCAATGCGAGTACTATGCGCTTGAAGGACTATCCGCATTAATGAGTACATTGAAAAATATTCAGGACTCCGTTAACCCGGAACTGCATTTGGAAGGTATCCTGCGAACCATGTATGACGACAGAAACCGCTTGACCAAGGACGTATCGGAGCAGTTGATCCGCTATTTCGGCGACAAGGTGTTTCGAACCTGCATTCCAAGAAATATTCGTTTGGCGGAAGCCCCGAGTCATGGTTTGCCTGTGCTGAGTTACGATAAATCATCGCGAGGGTCTGTAGCCTATATTGCATTGGCGGGCGAAATGATCAGAAAAGAAAAACATAACAGCGCATGACTTTAAGAAAACGTGGGTTAGGTCGGGGGCTTGAAGCCTTGTTGGCTGATGAGTCGGCTAAAGAGCAAATACATCAGTCGCAAACTGTGCAATCGGGCGAATATCAGCCTTCTAAAGGTGTGGGTCAGGATGAAGTACAGGTCATCGAGGAAGTAGATGATCGCGCGGCAATGGTGGTTGCGTTGTTTAAAAATATTCAAAGAGAAAACCTTATCTTACTTGAGGAAGCGGAGGCTTTAAGGAAATTAATTATAGAGTTTGAATCGATAGTCCGTGCCGATCCGTCATAAATCAGCGCAAGAGCTATGGGACGGTTGAATTTGGTGGGTGAAATGATTAGAAAAGAGAAAAGTTGAAAGTTATGGCTGTGAAAAAGCGGGGATTAAATCGAGGACTGGATGCTTTATTGGGCAACGTTGCCGGTAAAGGCGATCACGGCGAGACCGAAGAAGGTCATCAGTTGCAAACCCTGCCGATCGAACATATGCAGCGGGGCAAGTATCAGCCAAGAAAAGATATGAACCCCGAAAAATTGCAGGAGCTGGCCGATTCCATCAAAGTGCAAGGAATCATCCAGCCGATTGTGGTGCGTAAGATTACGCCGGAAAAATACGAGATAGTGGCGGGAGAGCGGCGCTGGCGTGCCGCGCAATTGGCCGGATTGCAGCAGGTGCCGGTAGTTATCAAGGATATAGACGATCGTACCGCAATGGCGATAGCACTGATTGAAAATATTCAACGAGAAGACCTTAATCCTTTGGAAGAAGCGGAAGCATTAAGACGGCTGTTGGATGAGTTTGAAATGACCCATCAACAAGTTGCAGATGCGGTTGGCAAATCGCGCGCTACGGTGACCAATCTATTGAGATTGATAGATTTGCACCCGGACGTGAAAAAGTTATTGATCAATAGGCAGCTGGAAATGGGTCATGCGCGAGCGCTGCTGTCTCTGGATGGTCCAAAGCAGGTGGCTGCGGCTAACAAGATTGTCAAAGAGGGTTTAACGGTAAGAGCAGCGGAGCGTCTGGTTAAAGACAGTCAGGCAGAACCTAAAATAACTAAAACAAAGGAAATAGACAAAGACACCTTGCGTTTGCAGGAAGACTTGACCGCAAAACTAGGTGCAAAGGTGTTGATTGAGCATAAAGAAAATGGCACCGGTAAGCTGGTCATCGCATATTCCAGTTTAGAAGAGTTGGATGGAATTCTCGGGCAAATTAAATAGTGTGATAGCTAATGAGCCGGTAGATGAAAAACAATAAAAAATGTAAGTTAAATTTAATCTTCCTTGATTTAATGAAGGTCGATAGATATAATTCCCGAGCTGTTGGGTATGGAGTTGGGTGTGACAGCTAGAAATCGCTCTGCTGTCAGTAAAATTATAAGTTATCAAATTCTGATGATAATAATAATGACAGCAGGATTTGCCCTGGCAGGGGGAAGATCTTACGCCCTATCGGCGGCTTTAGGCGGGGCGGCGGCATTTATTCCAAACCTGTATTTTGCATTGCGGGTACATAAATCTGAAGGGCGGGAAGCAAGAAAGATTGTAAGGTCTTTTTATGCGGGGGAGTCGGGCAAGTTATTGTTAACGGCCGCGCTGTTTTTCATGATTTTTCAACTTCCAAACGTAGAAATATTACCGCTGCTGGCAGTATACATAGCAGCATTATCGGTTTTTTGGTTTGCGCTGTTAATGCGCTGACATTATTAATATTTAGAGAGGAACGATGGCTACCGAAGCTCATGCCGCCGAAGGTGCAACCGGTTATATTATTCACCATTTAACTTCGCTGACCGTGGGCGAGGGCTTTTGGGCATTGAATCTGGATACGTTGTTTTTCTCAGCGGTCTTGGGTAGCCTGTTTGTCTGGTTTTTTAAGAGGGCGGCGGAAAAAGCTACAGCGGGCGTTCCAGGGTTGGTTCAAAATTTTGCGGAAATGCTGATTGAATTTGTCGATACTCAGGTTAAAGACAGTTTTCACGGTAAAAATGAATTAATTGCTCCTCTGGCATTGACCATCTTTTGCTGGGTGTTCCTGTGGAACTTCATGGATTTATTTCCGGTTGATATATTGCCGTTAATTGGTTCACTTATGGGTATTGAATATCTGCGCGTTGTTCCAAGTACGGATTTAAATGCAACATTCGCGATGTCCATCTCCGTTTTCTGTTTAATTATTTTCTACAGCATTAAAATAAAAGGTCCTTGGGGCTTTGCCAAAGAGCTGATGTTTCAGCCGTTTGGCCCTTGGCTGTTACCCTTCAATCTACTGCTGAAATTAGTAGAAGAAATTGCAAAGCCAATCTCATTGGCGCTTCGTTTATTCGGAAACCTGTATGCGGGTGAGTTGATCTTTATTTTGATTGCTTTATTGCCTTGGTATATTCAGCCGGTGTTGAGTTTTCCCTGGGCGATCTTTCATATTTTAATCATCACGCTTCAAGCATTTATATTCATGGTACTAACCATTGTGTATCTGGGTATGGCACACGAAGATCATTAAAGCTTCCGCTCCTGCCCCTTACCTGCATAATGCACATGGATGTGGTGAATGCAGATATTGCATAAGGCCATGGATGGCCTATAGTAGAGCAACGCAGGAGCAGTTGCCGAGGGGCAAATATCTGCCCATGTAGGCAATGATTTTTTTAACTTTTTTATAATTTAACTAACCGTTTGGAGGTTTCATGGAAATTGCAAAATTAATTGCTGATGTGCAAGGCATGACTGCTATTGCAGTAGGTCTGGTTCTGGGTATGGGCGCTTTAGGAACTGCTATAGGCTTCGGTCTGCTAGGTGGAAAATTCCTGGAAGGCGCTGCCCGCCAACCGGAAATGGTACCGATGCTTCAAGTAAAAATGTTTGTTGTTGCGGGTCTGTTAGACGCGGTAACCATGATCGGTGTTGGTTTGGCGCTGTTCTTTACCTTCGCTAACCCATTCCTGTCTGCTGTACAAGCTGCGGCAGCGGGTTAACACAGGCGGTTTTAACTTTAATAGCAACAAGAGGAACGCATCGTGAGTATCAATGCTACTCTGATTGGGCAAATGATTACCTTTGCACTTCTGGTATGGTTTACCATGAAGTACATCTGGCCGCCTTTATTTGACTCTTTAGAAGAACGTAAGAAGAAGATTTCTGATGGTTTGGCTGCGGCTGAAAAAGGTCAGGAAGAAATGCATTTGGCAGAGAAGAAGGCCAAGGGTGTTTTAAAAGAAGCCAAAGAGCAATCTTCAGAGATTGTGAATCTAGCTCAAAAACGCGCAAATGAAATTGTTGAAGCATCAAAAGACACCGCCAAGAAAGAAGGTGAGCGTTTGATTCTTGTGGCAAAGGCGCAAATCGAACAAGAAAAACAACAAGCTAAGGAAGGTTTGCGTAAAGAAGTGGCAGCCTTGGCTTTACGGGCAGCAGAACAGATTTTGGGTGCGGAAGTCGATAAAACCAAGCACCAGGACATCCTGAGCAAAATCTCTAATCAACTGGGTTAAGCATAATGAGCGAACTGGCAACATTGGCAAGACCTTACGCAGCGGCGGCGTTCAAGCGGTCCAAAGAAACCGGTACTACTGAACAGTGGTCGAAAAGTTTGGCATTTATGTCGGCTGTCCTGACTAATAAAGAGATTTCTATCGTAGTGGATAACCCCAAGGTAAGTAGTGAGAGGTTATCGGCGTTGATGCTCGATATTTGTCAGGGGCAAGTAGATGAAGAGGGTGCAAATTTTCTGAAATTACTGGTTCAAAACAACCGGCTAACCTTAGCGCCGGCAATTGCGGAGCTATTCGAAGCCTATAAGGCGGAAAGTGAAGGGTATGTCGATGTTGAAGTAGCAACTGCTTACGCCTTCTCCAAAGAAGAAAAGCAACGTTTCACTTCAACGCTGGAAAAAACGCTAAGCAAAAAAGTCCATATGAATGTGACTGTGGATAAATCATTAATTGGCGGCGTTCTGGTACGTGCAGGCGACAGAGTGATTGACGCTTCCATTAAAGGCCGGCTTCAACAACTAGCAAAACGACTCTAAACTAGAGCGAGAAAAAGAACATGCAATTAAACCCATCTGAAATAAGTGATCTGATTAAAAAGAAGATCGAAAACTTCGACCTGAGTGCCGAGTCCCATACGGAAGGTACCGTAGTCAGTGTGACTGACGGTATTGTACGGGTACACGGTCTTTCGGAAGCGATGCAAGGCGAGATGCTGGAATTCCCCGGCAATACCTTTGGCATGGCGCTTAACCTTGAAAGGGATTCCGTGGGTGTGGTGGTATTAGGTTCATACCAGCATATCTCCGAAGGCGACACCGTAAAATGTACCGGTAAAATTCTGGAAGTACCTGTTGGGGAAGCATTGCTGGGTCGTGTCGTTGACGCGCTGGGTAATCCTATTGATGGCAAAGGCGCTATTGAAACAACCGAAACTTCGCCGATTGAAAAAATTGCTCCCGGTGTAATTGCCCGTCAATCAGTTGATCAACCCGTGCAATTGGGTTTGAAATCTATTGATGCGATGATTCCGGTAGGCCGCGGCCAACGGGAGTTGATCATTGGTGATAGACAAACCGGTAAAACGGCAATTGCGATTGATGCGATTATCAATCAAAAAGGTACAGGCATTAAATGTATCTATGTGGCTATCGGCCAAAAGCGTGCATCGATTGCCAACGTGGTTCGGAAGCTCGAAGAGCATGGCGCAATGGCTCACACTATTGTAGTCTCGGCCTCGGCATCAGAATCGGCGGCGCTGCAATTTATCGCTCCTTATACCGGTTGTTCGATGGGTGAGTTCTTCAGGGATCGCGGCGAAGATGCATTGATTATTTATGACGATTTAACCAAGCAAGCTTGGGCTTATCGTCAGATTTCCCTGTTGTTGCGTCGTCCGCCAGGTCGTGAAGCGTATCCAGGAGATGTGTTCTATTTGCATTCCCGTTTGCTGGAAAGAGCATCGCGTATTAATGCGGCTGAAGTTGAGAAATTAACCGGCGGCAAAGTAAAAGGTAAAACAGGATCATTAACCGCATTGCCGATTATTGAAACTCAAGGCGGCGATGTATCGGCTTTCGTACCGACTAACGTGATTTCTATTACCGATGGTCAGATCTTCCTGGAAAGCAATTTGTTTAACTCCGGCATACGTCCGGCGGTGAACGCAGGTTTATCGGTATCGCGTGTAGGTGGGGCCGCTCAAACCAAGATCATCAAGAAATTGGGTGGAGGTACGCGTCTTGATTTGGCGCAATATCGTGAATTGGCCGCTTTCGCCCAGTTTGCATCCGACTTGGATGAAAACACCCGCAAGCAGATTGAACGCGGTCAACGTGTGACTGAGCTGATGAAGCAGAATCAATATTCGCCGATGTCGGTTGCGCAAATGGCGGTTTCCTTGTTTGCGGCTAATGAAGGTTTTCTTGATAGCTTGGAAGTTAATAAGGTACTTGATTTTGAGGCTGCCTTACAGTCGTATATGACGTCAGAGCATTCTGAATTAATGAACAACATTAATGCAACTGGCGATTTTAGTGATGACATAAGAAAGGATATGCTGGCTGCTATCCAGACTTTCGTCAAAACTCATAGCTGGTAAAAGGGTCTTAAGATGGCTGTTGGCAAAGAAATACGCAGCAAGATCGGGAGTATTAAAAATACTCAAAAGATCACCCGGGCCATGGAAATGGTTGCCGCGAGTAAAATGCGTAAAACAAAAGACCGAATGTTGGCGACGCGCCCCTACTCGAAAAAAATTGGTCAGATCATTAAGCATCTGGCTCAAGCCAATCCTGAATACAAACACTCTTTTCTCGTTGAACGTCAGGTTAAGCGGGTAGGGATCATTGTGATTAGTTCAGACAGGGGCTTGTGCGGAGGACTGAATTCAAATTTATTCAGAAAAACGCTGACTCAAATAATGAAATGGGAAAAAGCGAATATTGAGGTGGATATTTGTACAATTGGCACCAAGGCGTTTAGTTTTTTTGGCAATCTGAAAATAAATCTGGTCGGGCAGGTTTCTAAGTTAGGCGACACTCCGCACCAGCATGACATTATCGGCATCATTAAAATCATGTTGGATGCCTATGGGCAGGGTAGAATCGATGAGTTGCATGTAATATACAATGAATTTGTTAATACCATGACTCAGAAGCCTACTATTGAAAAATTACTGCCCGTCATAGCCGGTGAGCTTGAGGAAAGTCTAAACGGTCATTGGGATTATATTTATGAGCCTGATGCCAAGGAAGTTTTGGATCATCTGTTAACTCGTTATACCGAGTCTATCGTCTATCAGGGTCTGGTTGAAAATAATGCCTGTGAGCAGGCTGCCAGAATGGTGGCGATGAAGAGTGCTTCGGATAATGCCGGAAATATTATCAGTGAGTTACAGCTGATTTATAACAAAGCCCGGCAAGCCGCTATCACTCAGGAAATTTCAGAAATTGTTGCCGGTGCCGCAGCTGTTTAAGGCGCTCCTGAGCTAGTCGAAGGATCCAAGTTAAAATGACACAACACAAGAGGACAACTCAATGAGTTCGGGTAAAATCGTTCAGATTATCGGCGCGGTCGTTGACGTGGAATTTTCACGTGCAGACCTGCCCAAAGTATATGATGCCTTAAATGTAGAAGGCAGAGGCTTGGTGCTGGAAGTTCAGCAGCAATTAGGCGATGGAGTCGTCAGAACTATTGCGATGGGGACTACCGACGGTTTAAGCCGAGGCCTGGACGTTAGTAATACTAACGCGCCTATTGCGGTACCGGTCGGTCAGGAAACCTTAGGCCGCATTATGAACGTGCTGGGCGAGCCTATCGACGAGAAAGGCCCAATCGGCGAAAAAGTAAAATGGGGTATCCACCGTGAAGCGCCTAGCTATGCCGAACAGGCGGCGGCAAGCGAGTTATTGGAAACCGGCATCAAAGTTATCGATTTGGTTTGCCCGTTTACCAAGGGCGGTAAAGTCGGATTGTTCGGCGGCGCCGGAGTCGGCAAGACCGTCAACATGATGGAGCTGATCCGTAACATCGCGATTGAGCACAGCGGTTACTCGGTGTTTGCCGGTGTGGGCGAGCGTACTCGTGAAGGGAACGACTTCTACCACGAAATGACCGATTCAAACGTAATCGACAAGGTATCGCTGGTTTACGGTCAGATGAACGAGCCGCCAGGAAACAGACTGCGCGTTGCGTTAACCGGGTTGACCATGGCGGAATATTTCCGTGATGAAGGCCGCGACGTACTATTCTTCGTTGATAACATCTATCGTTACACATTGGCGGGTACCGAAGTATCTGCGCTATTAGGCCGTATGCCTTCAGCGGTAGGTTACCAGCCGACACTGGCCGAAGAAATGGGTGTATTGCAAGAACGTATTACTTCAACCAAGACCGGTTCTATTACATCAATCCAAGCGGTTTATGTACCTGCGGATGACTTGACCGATCCATCGCCGGCAACCACCTTTGCGCATTTGGATGCGACCGTTGTATTGTCGCGTCAAATTGCCGAATTAGGTATTTATCCTGCAATTGATCCTCTGGATTCTACCAGCCGTCAGCTGGATCCATTGGTCATCGGACAGGAGCATTATGATGTGGCTCGTAAAGTTCAGGGTATCTTGCAACGCTACAAAGAATTGCGCGATATTATCGCAATCTTGGGTATGGATGAATTATCTGAAGAAGATAAATTAACCGTATCAAGAGCACGTAAAATGCAACGCTTTCTGTCTCAACCTTTCTTCGTTGCCGAAGTATTTACCGGTTCGCCCGGTAAGTATGTGTCACTGAAAGATACGATTGCCGGCTTTAAAGGCATTATTGACGGTGAATACGATGCCATTCCTGAGCAAGCTTTTTATATGGTGGGTACCATAGACGAAGCGCTTGAGAAAGCAAAAGGCATGAAATAAGTTATACAATTGGCAGGTAATAAATATGACCATGACCGTACATGTAGACATCGTTAGCGCAGAAAAGGAAATATTTTCCGGATTAGCGGAAATGGTATTTGCTCCTGCTGAGCTCGGCGAAGTGGGCATTTCGCCTCGGCATGCACCATTAATATCAAGACTTAAGCCCGGCGAAGTTCGGGTAAAAGTCAGCGACAAGGAGATTTATCCGTTTTATGTGTCGGGGGGGATGCTGGAGATACAGCCGCATCTGATTACCATTCTGGCTGATACGGCTATAAGAGCAAAAGATATTGATGAGGCATCCGCAATTGAAGCCAAGGCCAGAGCAGAAGAAGCATTGACAGATAAGTCGGGCAAGATTGATTTTGCGACTGCTCAGGCACAATTGCAGGAAGCTGTTATGCAATTAAGAACATTGGATAGATTTAGAAAACGCGGCGGTTAGTTGGGATATCGCACGATATGCCTCTGCCCTTTTTGAAAGCCCGATAACGTGTTGATGCGCTGTCGGGCTTTTTTGGTTTAACGGGATATCATATGAAAATAACGACCATTATTCTAGCTGCGGGTAAAGGAACGCGTATGCGTTCAGAATTGCCCAAAATTTTACATAAAATTGCCAATAGATCTTTACTACAGCATGTCTACGACACAGCTACGCAATTGGAAAACAATACTATCAAGATTGTTGTAGGCCATGGTGCAGAGTTGGTTACAAACACTTTAAAGGATCTGGATGCCGACTGGGTAGAGCAAAAGCAGCAGTTAGGCACAGGACATGCTGTGCAACAGGTTAGCGAGCCTTCGACAGGCTCAGGGCAAACGGGAATTGCCGATGCCGATACTGTTTTGATACTGTACGGCGATGTGCCTTTGTTGAAATTAGCAACTGTCAAGCTGCTAATAAACAATGTTAATGACCAGTCTCTTGCTTTGCTGACGGTGAATCTTGCCGATCCTTCGGGTTACGGCAGAATAGTCAGAAATGCGGCGGGACAGGTTACAAAAATTGTTGAAGAAAAAGATGCGACGTCCAGTGAAAAGCAGATCAATGAAGTCAATACCGGCATTATGGCGGTGCAAGGCAAGCAATTAAAAAAATGGTTGAGTCAGTTAAATAACAGCAACGTCCAGGGCGAATACTATTTGACAGATGTGATTGAAATGGCGGTTGCCGATCAAGTCAGTATTATTACAAGCCAGCCTGAAACTGAGGATGAAGTGCTGGGTGTTAATAATCGCATACAGCTTAGTCACTTGGAGCGCGTTTATCAGTATGAGCAGGCCACTAGCTTGATGGAACAGGGTGTTACCTTAAAAGACCCAATGCGCTTTGATCAAAGAGGTTCAATTGAAAGCCTGGGTCAAGACATCGAAATCGATATTAACGTGATTTTAGAGGGAAAAAATAGTATCGGTAGCAATGTCAAAATAGGCGCCAATACTAATATAAAAAATTCCATTATTGGCGATAATGTAACAATATTTGCAAACTGCATTATTGAGGATGCGGTGATAGGACAAGGCAGTAGAATTGGTCCTTACGCCAGGTTAAGACCGGAAAGTGTGCTGGCTAATGATGTTCATATCGGTAATTTTGTAGAAATCAAGAAATCATCGGTAGCGGCAGGCAGCAAAATAAATCACTTAAGTTATATCGGTGATACTACAGTGGGCAGTAAAGTCAATATTGGAGCAGGAACGATTACCTGTAATTATGATGGCGTTAATAAGTTCAGAACTATTATTGAAGACGGTGCTTTTATAGGCTCGAACAGTCAGCTGGTAGCTCCGGTTACTATAGGCAAAAACGCTACGATAGGCGCAGGATCAACTATCACTAAAGACACTCCTGAGAATCAGTTGACTTTAAGCAGAACCAAACAGATGTCCCTTGCAGGATGGCAACGACCCGTTAAGCACGACTGCATGGCCGCGACTGCTCCCGGTAGTCTTGCGGCATTTCCTCCATCCATGGAGGTCAGATCAGGAAGGTACGACTCCACGGATGGAGGAGGTACGACCCCAAGGATGGGGGAGGTAGAATCGCGTCTGGAACAGCGATCGATAGCAACGCAGGAGCTGTTGCCGAGTACAATGTCAGGAACAATTGTCGAGGAGAAATAAATGTGTGGAATTGTAGGCGGTATCGCGCAACGAAATGTAGTGCCGATTTTACTTGAGGGGCTGAAACGACTGGAATATCGCGGTTATGATTCGGCAGGCCTCGCGGTCATAAATAATCGGCAAATCTATCGGAAACGAGAGCTGGGCAAAGTAAAAAGCCTGGAAGCTCTGTTAGAGGCCGATCCCATTTCAGGGCAGATCGGTATAGCTCATACCCGGTGGGCTACTCACGGTAAACCCAGCACGGCTAATGCGCATCCGCATATTTGTCGACATAAAGTGGCTGTAGTCCATAACGGTATTATCGAAAACCATGAGCATTTAAGAGAAGTGCAGCTGCAACAGGGCTACGAGTTCACTTCAGAAACCGATACCGAAGTGATTGTGCATGAAATACACCATGCGATGGAATCCAGCGACGGATTGCTCAGCGCCGTTAAAAAGACCGTCAAAAAATTGGATGGCGCCTATGCGCTGGGGATAATGAGTATTGACAATCCCGATACGCTGGTAGCATGCAGAAAAGGCAGTCCGCTGGTTATCGGTGTCGGGATAGGCGAATATTTTATCGCCTCGGATGTAGCGGCATTGCTTCCGGTCACGCAACGCTTTATTTTTCTGGAAGACGGTGACATAGCTGAGATTACCATAAAGGGGCTAGTTATTTATGACGTGAATGACAAGGCAGTGAATCGTTCGATCATAGAGAGTCAGTTGACAGCGGATGCCGTCGATAAAGGCGACTACCGTCATTACATGCTGAAAGAAATTTATGAGCAGCCTTTTGCCATCTCACAAACCCTGGAAGGCCGATTCATCAACAACCGCTTGCAGGAAAATGTATTCGGGCATAACGCCGCCAAAATATTCGATAGCATAAAAGTTATTCAGATTTTAGCCTGTGGAACGAGTTACCATGCAGGGTTGGTGGCACGGTACTGGTTTGAAGAGTTAGCCCATGTCCCTTGTAATATCGAAGTAGCCAGTGAGTTTCGCTATAGAAGTCCGGTGTTAGCGCCGGATACCTTGATTGTCACCATTTCTCAATCCGGCGAAACCGCCGACACACTGGCAGCATTACTGGAAGCCAAGAAGCTGGGGGCAAAATTTTCATTAGCCATTTGCAACGTACCGGAAAGCTCGCTGGTTAGAGAATCGGATCTGGTACTAATGACCCGCGCCGGTCCTGAAATTGGCGTCGCATCAACCAAAGCATTCACTACGCAATTGGTAACATTAATGCTGCTAGTCATTGCTATCGGCAGACGTTTTCAGCTGAACGAAATAGTGGAGCAAAAAATTACCTCGGAATTATTCAGCTTGCCGGGAAAAATTGAAAAAGCTTTACAGCTGGATGATGAAGTTAAAGATCTGTCCGAGCAATTTGCCGAAAAACAGCATGCCTTGTTTTTAGGCCGAGGCACCCATTATCCGATAGCCATGGAAGGCGCGTTAAAACTAAAGGAAATTTCTTATATTCATGCTGAGGCTTACCCGGCAGGCGAGTTAAAACACGGTCCCTTGGCATTAATCGATGCCGATATGCCGGTTGTGACCGTAGCGCCAAACAACAGCCTGCTGGAAAAACTGAAATCGAATATGCAGGAAGTAAGCGCCAGGGGGGGGCAACTGATTGTTTTTATGGATGAGACATTAGCTACCGCAAATAATGAAAATGTACAGATCGTAAAAGTACCTCAAGTCGGTAATGAGATTTCGCCTATTGTGTACACCATCCCCTTGCAGTTGTTGGCTTATCATGTCGCCGTTTTAAAGGGCACGGATGTTGACCAGCCCAGGAATCTTGCGAAGTCGGTTACGGTGGAGTAGAAATGGCAAAATTATCACTGCAAGAACAATTGTTAAAATCCGGCTTAGTCAGCGCCGCTCAAGCCAAAAGCGTCAAATCCGATAAGCGCAAGCAAACCCAGCAGCAGCGCAAGAATAAAGTCGAAGTGGTTGATGAGGCCAAAGAGCTGGCTCAAAAAGCACAGGCTGAAAAAATTGAAAGGGATCGGGAGCTTAATCAATTGCGCCAGCAGCAGGACGAGCAAAAACAGTTGGTCGCTCAAATCAAACAGATTATTGAATTAAACCGACTGCCCAGGGATGCTGAAGGCTTGGCCTACAATTTTACCGATAATAATAAGGTTAAGCGGCTATACGTCTCGGAGGGGATGCGCGATCAAATTGCCGAAGGACGGCTGGCTATTGTAAAGCTTGGGCAACAATATGAAGTGGTGTCAGCCGAGACGGCAAGAAAAATACAACAACGCGATGTGGCCGGCGTGATTGTTTTTAATGAGCAAAATAAAGCTACCGACGTGGTGGATGATGCTTATGCGGAGTATCAGGTTCCTGATGATTTGATCTGGTAGTGGGCGCGAATATCCATGGGGACAAGTACATTTCACCCCCGAAACTAACTTAGATTAAATGTAAAAGATAGCTTACTGAGACTGTCCAGAAAACGCCCATTTTATGGACATCACCCGATCCATCCTCGTCCAAAATCAACAAGTTAAAATTAATTCCGAACTATCTCCTGGTGCTATCCAATTTTTGGGTAGCCCTCATAGGGTGAGAAGTGAAAATTTCTTAAATCCGTGATAAAGGTCACATAAGCTGAGATTTAGTCTTAGGCTTACACAAGGCTCAGCTTTGGCTGACATACTTTGGCCGTTTTTTGATTCACAATGGCACCGTCGTTTAATTCGCTCAATCATGCCTTATTTTCCTGTACGGCATCCTGCGGGGAGTGCATGACATACGGTATTTTTGTTGAGTCATTGCAAAAAGCCGCATAAATACTAGGATTGCATTTCGGAGCTGAGTCCACCAATTATTAATTCTGATCATGGGTTTTCATATGTTTGCCAATATTAAAATTGTATTCTTGACTTTTTTCCTGGTTACTTTCGCCAATGTTGCAAGCGCCCTTGATGTTGGATTTCGGGATATTGTCCGGCATGAGAACACTATTTCAACAGATATCTGGGGTGGTATTTCGCTCAGCCTTTCCGGTGGGAATGCTTATATTTCAGATAAGGCAGTTGGCATACAGTTTTATACCTCCTCATCACCGGTAAACGGTGATTCGCTCGAAGTAAATTTCATTAACCCTGACGGGGTTGTGGAAAACCAAAAATTGTTTTATGTGACACAAGCAGACGGCTCAAGCTGTTGGTGGAATTTTTACAATATTTGGGATCGAACCTGTTGGGACCCCAATTGGTGGCAATTTCTTACAACTAAAACTAATTACGGAAAACCGGGCATCTGGACTGCTCAAATAGTCGTAAATAACCAAATAGTTGTTACCAAGACTTTTGGGGTAATCCCAAGAACCTTAAGAAAAACGGGTGGCGACGGCCAAACTATTGTCGTTGCGGCTGATGGTTCGTTTAAGGCGTTGCCTTTATCGGTTCAACTGATAGATTATGACGGAAGCTCTCCATACGCAGGAGAACCCGTGACATTTACATTAGCATCGACACCCAAAGGAAATAAAGGCGGCGGTGTTACACCTTCCAGCGCAACTACCGATTCCACGGGCATTGCTTCGGCCAATTTTATACCCGGCTCCGCTACAGGTTCATATTCGATTATTGCAACAACACGTTCTGCGCCCGATAAGCCGCAAACCTTTACTATTAACGTTAAAGTGCCGCCATCGGTGCATGGCAAAACAACAGATCCACTGAAGGATATTGATTTATCTAAAAATCATGGAATCGCGGATTCGTTAATATGTGAAGCTACTCCAATGGCAGGCGACCCTATCAATCTGGGCACTGGCAATAACTATCAACATGAACACGATTACACCAGTGCTGACAGCTTTCCCCTGATCTTTGATCGTCACTACAATAGCGATGCGCCTACAGCGTCATCTTTGGGCAGTTATTGGCGGGGCTCATACGATCAGAACATTGTTGTTTATAGCATCGGTAAAGGACCAAACAAAACTCAGGCAGCAAATGTCTATCGAGCGGATGGTAAAGTCTATATCTTTACGTTAAACAGCGGCTTATGGAAAGGAGACCCGGATGTCGCCGATCAATTGCTTAAAACGGCAAGCGGATGGCGTTATATCAAGAAAAATAATCAAGTTGAAGAGTATGATGAAAGTGGCAAGCTTACAAAGCTTCTGGATCGAAACGGCCTTGAGCAACAGCTTGACTACAATATCGCCAATAAGCTGATACAGGTATCCTCAAGTTTTGGCCCGATATTGACTTTTAACTATGATTTTTCAGGCAAGCTGGTATCAATGGCTGACGCCGCCAATAACGCTTATTGGTATTATTATGACATGGTCGGCAACCTGAATCGCGTGGAGTATCCTGACGGAAGCAGCCGCCAATATCTTTATGAGAACACTAACTTCCCTCATGCATTAACCGGGATCATAGACGAAAACGGGGTGCGCTTTGCGACCTGGAATTATGATAGCTTTGGCCGCGCCGTCAGCAGCGAACATGCCGGAGGCGCCGAAAAAATAGCCGTTCTATACAATACCGATGGCTCACGCATCGTCACAGACACTCTTGGCCAGATTAAAACCTATTTTGCAGGAAGTCTATACGGCACCGTTAAAGTCGGCGGCGTTGATACAAAAACATGTCCCACCTGTTCGCCTCTGGATAAAACAAGCTTCAACTACGATAGCAAAGGCTATCCGAATAGCATGGTGGATGCGAACGGCAATACCGGCTATCTAGCCTATAACGAAAGGGGACTACAGGTCAGCCAGACAAAAGCCGCAGGCACAGCTGATCAACAAACCGGAACACGAGTCTGGCATGAGACGTTGAATCTTCCGGTTGCAATCCAAGAACCGGGGAAGATTACTTATTACAGCTATGATGCCAACGGCAATGTCCTGGAAAAACGTAAAGTCGATACCGCCACAAAAGCAGCACAGGTCTGGACATACACCTACACCCCGTTGGGTTCCATTGAAACGGAAGACGGGCCGCGAACGGATGTGAATGATATAACAAACTACCAATATGCCCCAGATGGAAGACTCTGGCGTATCGCCAATGCACTGGGGCATGTTTTGGAAGTGCTGGAGTACGACCCGCACGGCAGGCCTATCAAACTAAAAGACCAAAATGCGGTTATTACCACATTCAGTTACGACCTGAGAGGCAGGCTGACACGTCAGGACGTGGGCGGAGAAGTCACCGTGCTAAGTTATGATAATAAGGGCCGCCTGATTCAAACAGCATTACCCGACCAGACAACGGTTGGTTACGAATACGACGAGGCCGACCGGCTGGTACTGAAACGCGACCACTGGAACAATCAGACCCGCTATCAATATGACAACAATAGCAACCTGACCAGCCAGACCGTCCATGCCCCTGATGGAACCTTGCAGCAGCAACAAAACTGGAACTACGACCCAACCGGAAAACTGATCAGAGCAACAGGCGCCGCCGGTCAGATGACCCGTTACAGCTACGATAAAAACGGCAATCTCACCGGCGTTACTGATGCCAACAATCAGCAGACAGTCCATAACATTGATGCGCTTGACCGGCCTGTTACCACTCGCTACCCTGATACCGGGGTAGTAGGCAAAGCCTACGACAGTCAGGACAATCTGATTGCCGTGACCGATGCGGAGAGCCATACCACGCGTTACCGTTATAACGGCCTTGGGCAAAAAACAGAAACCAACAGCCCGGATACCGGTATAACCCGTTACAGTTACGACAAGGCCGGGAACCTGATTAATGAAGCGCAGGCCAACGGCAAAAGCGTCGATTATCAATACGACGCCTTAAATCGCCTAACCGGTGTCAGTTATACGGACGGTTCGTCAGTCAATTACCAGTATGACAGTTGTAGCAACGGTGCAGGCCGTCTTTGCAGCATAACCGGTGCCGGATTCAGTTCAAGCTGGCACTATGACGCACAAGGCCATATTACAGAAAGGCGGGAAACAAGCGGAACAGTCAATTCTGTCGTCAGCTATCAATATAGTCCGCTTGGACAGTTGTCAGGTATCACTTATCCATCGGGTAAGACGGTATCCTATCATTACACCGACGGGCGCATCGATCATGTCACCGGCAACGGTGCAACGCTATTAAGCCAGATTAGCTATAACGCAGCCAACCAGATAACGAGTTGGCGCTGGGCTAACGGCGCGATGACGCAACGCAGCTACGATCAGGATGGCCGATTGATTCAACAAAGCCTTGCGGATGTTAATCGTAATTTGTCATACGACCTGGTGGGCAATATCCTCAACATTAACGACGGCCTTAACCAGCATGGCTATGGTTATGACCTGATGAACCGTCTGGTCAGCGCCACCGACTATAACCTGAGCTATGCCTATGACCGCAACGGCAACCGCTTGACCGCCAATAGCGCGACCGAGCTTAATAATTACAGCTACGACCCGGCCAGCAACAGACTGGCCGCAGTTCAGGGGCCGGTCGTCAAAAACTATCAGTATGACGAAACAGGCAATACCCTGAACGATGGTGTGCACGCCTATCTCTACAACGCTAAAAACCAATTGACCGATGTTACCGGCGTAGCCTCGTATTTCTATAACGGCCTCGGCCAGCGGACAGCGAAAAACAGCAACGGCGCGCTGACCCGTTACGCTTATGACGAAAACGCCCGCCTGATCGGCGAATATAACGCCGCGGGGCAAGCCATCCAGGAGACCGTTTACCTGTTCGGCCAACCCATCGCCGTGCTCAAGGGGACGGCAGTCTACAATGTGCATGCCGACCATCTGGGCTCCCCCCGAAAAATCACCAGTCAGGCGGGGAATACAGTCTGGCAGTGGCAGGATAAACCCTTTGGCGATGCGCCGGTTAACCAAGACCCCGACGGCAATGGCATCGCGTTCGAATACAACCTGCGCTTTCCGGGGCAATATTTTGATGCTGAGACGGGATTGCATTATAACTGGAACCGGTATTATGATCCGCAAACTGGCAGATACATCACCAGCGATCCGATTGGGCTTGTAGGTGGGTTGAATACTTATGGCTATGTTGGGGGAAATCCTGTTAGTTATACGGATCCACAAGGATTATTTGTACCTGCTTTGCCTTGGATAATAATACCCGTCGCACAAGCGGTCGTGGATGTTGCGACTGTAACCCTCGGTGGAGCGATGATTGCTGATTCATTATCTGAAAAAGCCGAAAAATCAAGAGAAAGTAAGGAATATAACAGAATTTGTAAAACAGCTATTACTCAAACTGGTGATCCATGTACCGATGCAAAAGCTAACTTAAGTCGTTTGAAGCAATGCTTACAACTTAGGGAAGAATTTGGTCGTAAGTGGTACAACGATGCTGATCCTGGTCATGAAACTAAAAATCAAGAGACACGAAAAGCTATCAGTAATCTTGAAGAGTGGATTGAACACCATTGTGGTGGACAATGTGAATAAGTCAGAGCGAACAAAATTATTAGCAATCCTCAAAGAATACTCCGCTCATCCACAATATAGTGGGTTAGAGTTGACAGATATATATACTAAGAGTTTATTCGGGGATTATCCTATAAATATTGCAGCAATTCTCGGTAGATTAGAAGATATCGAAACGTTGCTAAATTTTGGATCAGACATAAATAGTAAGGGGGAACACGGATATACGCCTTTACATTATGCTGTCGAACAAGGACATATGAATGTCGTTAAATTTCTTCTCGAACATGGAGCTAATAAAGATATTACAAATGATGATGGTGACACAGCGCTTGCATTGTCAGTTCTTTTGGAAGAAGAAGAAATAATGGCGTTGTTGAATAATTGCAAATCAATTGGCGATCAATAGCGATCAATAGGAGCGATCAATAGGGTCAGTGTCGTTGATTTTAATGGAAACTGATCAGCACAACAGGCGCAGCCGGTCAGATGACTCGTTACAACTACGACAAAAACGGCAATCTCACCGGCGTTACAGATGCCAACAGCCGGCAGACAACCCATAACATTGATGCGCTTGACCGGCCTGTTACCACTCACTACCCTGATACCGGAGTAGTTGGCAAAGCCTACGACAGTCAGGACAATCTGCTTGCCGTTACCGATGCGGAAGGCCATACCACGCGTTACCGTTATAACGGCCTTGGGCAAAAAACAGAAACCAACAGCCCCGATACCGGAATAACCCGCTACAGTTACGACAAGGCCGGTAACCTGATTAATGAAACACAGGCCAACGGCAAAAGCGTCGATTATCAATACGACGCCTTAAATCGTCTAACCGGAGCCAGTTATACGGACGGTTCGTCAGTCAATTACCAGTATGACAGCTGTAGCAACGGTGCAGGCCGACTTTGCAGCATAACCGGCGCCGGATTCAGTTCAAGCTGGCACTATGATGCACAAGGCCATGTGACAGAAAGGCGGGAAACAAGCGGAACCATCAGTTCTGTCGTCAGCTATCAATATAACCCGCTCGGTCAGTTGTCCGGTATCACCTACCCATCCGGTAAAGCGGTAGCGTATCATTACGCTGATGGCCGCATTGATCAAGTCACCAGCAACGGCGTAACGCTATTAAACCAGATTACCTATAATGCAGCTAACCAGGTTACGGGTTGGCGCTGGGCTAACGGCGCGATGACGCAACACAGCTACGATCAAGATGGCCGACTGACTCAACAAAGTCTGGCGGATACCGATCGCAATTTGGCATACGACTTGGTGGGTAATATCCTCAACATTAACGACGGCCTTAACCAACATGGCTATAGTTATGACCCGATGAACCGTCTGCTCAATGCTACCGACTATAACCTGAGCTATGCCTATGACCTCAACGGCAACCGCTTGACCGCCAATAGCGCGACTGATCTTCATAATTACAGCTATGATCCGGCCAGCAACAAACTGGCCGCAGTTCAGGGGACGGTCATCAAAAACTACCAATATGACGAAACAGGCAATACCCTAAGCGATGGCTTGCATGCCTATCTCTACGATGCCAAAAACCAATTGACCGATGTTACCGGCGTAGCATCGTATCTGTATAATGGCCTAGGCCAGCGGATAGCGAAAAACAGCAACGGCACACTGACCCATTATGTCTATGACGAAAACGCCCGCTTAATCGGCGAATATAGCGCCACCGGGCAAGCCATTCAGGAGACCGTTTACCTGTTCGGCCAACCCATCGCCGTGCTGAAAGGAACGGAAGTCTACAATGTGCATGCCGACCACCTGGGCTCTCCCCGAAAAATCACCAGTCAGGCAGGTACTATAGTCTGGCAGTGGCAGGACATGCCATTTGGCGACTCGCCGGTTAACCAAGATCCCGACGGCAATGGGGTAGCATTCGAATACAACCTGCGCTTTCCGGGACAGTATTTTGATGCTGAGACCGGATTGCATTATAACTTGAACCGGTATTATGATCCGCAGACTGGCAGGTACATCACCAGCGATCCGATTGGACTTGAGGGTGGGTTGAATACGTATGCTTATGTTGGGGGGAATCCAGTTAATTACACCGATCCGATGGGGTTGATAATTAATCCAGCAACTGCTGCGGGTGCAAGTATTGGCTCGTTAATTCTTCCAGGGCCTGGCTCGGTTGTTGGGGCGGTTATTGGCACTGCTATCGGGGTCGGTATTGGCGCTTTAATGTGTCAGGATGATAGTATCAACGATACAGAAAAAAGGTGTGACGAGAACTTAACAAGAGACTTAGAAACTTGTGAAGCTTTAGGTAAACGAAATGGAAAATCTGCATATAAAATATGCGAAGGACAAGCATATGCACGTTATTCACGTTGTTTGCAAGGTAGCGACATTGTTCCTCCTTTACCGCCTTGGGGTACGAAATGAAAAAGAAAAGAGCTGTAAAAGTAAGTTTGGAAAAAGCTGAAAGTGGAGTTATTAGGATAAGCCTCGATGACATAGTTCAGTCAACTGACGGTGCTTCATGGATTAAAGATATTTTATATTCTTCTAAAGAATATGATTCTGAAGTGTTTGAAAATTTAGAATTTGACGACAAAGAGCTAGCTGATTTTGGTTATAGCATTATTGCTCGATTGTATGCGTTTTACAAAGGTGGAGAAACCTAAAACACGGGCTAGGCTAAAACCAAAAGGAGGGAGGGTGTAAAAATTTCCGTGTAAACCGCAGTTAAAAAATCTCTGGGAATCGATCCTCGTAGAGAATCATAAACTGATTCAAGGCGGGCTTCCAACACGGTAAGGCGCAATCGGTAGGGTGCAGTAGCGTAGTGTATTGCACCGTATGGCAAGACTATCTGACGCTATTAACAGTGCTGGCAAGGCGGTTGCTGATCTTTGCAAGTCCGATAATGATAGCGATAATGGTGATGAGTGTTCCAAATTAATAGAGAAAATAAATATAGCCAAAAATGGAATTGCTAGACGTTTCAGACAGCTTGCTGAGAATGCTGGAGGAATAGATCAAACAACACATTGGGAACAACTTAGGGGTAGACAAAGAAATCTTAGAAAGCTTCTCAATGATGCAGCAATGAAAGGGTGCCTAATTCCATCGGACGCATGGTATTGGGCTAGTAAAAAGTAAATAATATGAATGAGTTAATAAAAACTTGGCTTTCCGCTCAGCACATAGATGTGGAAAGTAATGAATATGGTGATGTGAGCTGGGCAGTTGATGAGTTATTTGATTTGGCACATGATGACCCTGATAAGCTTTTATGCATTATCGTTGAGATTTTAAAAATTGATGCAACACCAAAAATTCTTGGTGCAATAGGAGCAGGAGTTTTAGAGGATTTGCTTGTTTATCATGGTAATGATTATATAGATAGGGTAGTTGAATTATCCAAATCTGATATTAATTTTAAAGCATGTTTACGCTTTACTTATATTGATAAGGACGATGTTGCTGTGGATGTATACGAAAAATTTCATGAATTGAAAAAACAGGTAAACGACAATAAGGGATAGAGCCTAATCTGGCCCCCTTTGTCGTGTTTGAGTAGCCGGTGCCAATATTGAGCTGAAATTCATTCGGTGAGCCAGATAACTATGTCAACAGCCAAATTGGATATTGTGAAGCGTAAGTTGCGTGATTTTTATTATGGCGAATTAGCGCCATCAGAGTTCGATGAACAGAAAAATAGGGGACAGACCCTGAGGTATCCCCACAAAATATCGATATAAAACAAAATGCTATAGGGTATTTTAATCCACTAAACCTCCAAGTGGAGCTAAAATAAGATTTTCTTCCTAAAAAAATGCATCAGCGGGAGAGTCTTATGTCGCTCATT